>JAAYYF010000111.1 GCA_012515535.1 Deinococcales bacterium | reverse complement strand
GGGGCGGCGGTCCTGGGGTGAGCGTCCGGCCGGCGGCCGCCCGGCAGCGGTCGCCGGCCGGCGCGGCGCCGTGTCGCGCCCCGGCGCTCAGCCGGCAGCGGTGGCCACGCGGAACATCATCACCAGGTGGCAGCCCCAGCCCGCCAGCACGAACAGGTGCCACAGCTCGTGGAAGCCGAACACGCCCGGCCACGGGTTGGGGCGCTTGAGGCCGTAGATCACGGCGCCCACGGTGTAGAAGGCGCCACCGAGCCCGAGCCAGGTCATGTTCGTGAGGCCTAGCGAGCGCGCCACCGGCACGATCGCCAGCACCACCAGCCAGCCCATGGCCAGGTAGAGGGCGGTGGAGAGCCAGCGCGGCGCGCCGATCCACAGCAGCTTGAACACCAGGCCCGCCAGGGCGATGCCCCACACCACCCCGAACAGCGTCCAGCCCCAGCCAGCGAAGCTCGGCTGCATGGCGATCAGCGCGATGGGCGTGTAGGAGCCGGCGATGAGCACGAAGATGGCGGCGTGGTCGAGGCGCCGCAGCCAGCGCTCGAGGCGCGGCCCGGCGCGCACCGCGTGCAGCAGCGTGCTGGCGCTGAACAGCAGCACCGACGACACGCCGTAGATGGCTAGGCTCACCACGGTGCGCGGGCTGCCGTCGCTCACGAGCAGCAGCGCCACCGTGGCCGCGACGGCGAACAGCGCCCCCACCAGGTGGGTGATGGCGTTGACCGGCTCCTTGAAGGGGCCGGTGGCCGACACGTTGGCGGCGTCGTTGGCCTCGTGGTGCTCGGGTACGGGCCGCTTCACGCGCGTCCCTCGCCCTCGGCCGCGGCCGCGGCGGCGCTAGCGGCGCGCGGCGCCGGCCGCAGGTAGCGCACGCCGGTCCACAGCAGGATGACGCCGAAGATGACCTGCAGCGGCCGCTCGGGCACCGCCAGCGCCGCCTGGCCGCCCAGGAACGCCCCCACCGCCACCCCGGCCACCAGGACCAGCACCAGGCGGCCGTCGAGGCGCTTGGCGCGCCAGTGGACGATGGTGCCGGCCACGCCGGCGGGGATCATCACCGCCAGGCTGGTGCCCTGCGCCAGGTGCTGGTCGAGACCGAAGGCGAGCACCAGCAAGGGCACGACGAACGCTCCGCCTCCGATGCCCAGCAGGCCCGTGAGGGTGCCCGACAGGAGCCCCAGCAGGAGCGCCGCCGGCAAGCGCCAGGCGCCACCGATGCCGCCTCCGGGCACGTCGACGCCCAGCAGCAGCACCAGCGCGGCGGCCACCAGCAGGCCGCCGAAGATGCGCTTGAGCACCGCCGCGGGCACGCGCTCGGAGTAGGCGGCGGCCACGATCGCGGTGAGGGTGGCGGCCGCGCCCACCACCAGCGCGAGCCACAGGTCCACCGCCCCGCCCCGCGCGTAGGCCAGGGCGCCGACGATGCCGGTGAACACCACCGCCACCAGGCTGGTGGCGTGGGCGCGGTGCTGCGCCAGGCGCGCCCAGCCCGTGAGGAGCGGGATCATCACCACGGCGCCGCCGAGGCCAACCATGCTGCCGAAGAAGCCGCCGACGAGGCCGATGATCAGGGTGCGGGCAGAGGTTGGCACGCATCAAACCTACCGCAGATGCGCCCGCTCGGGTGCGCCCTGACGGCGCCGGCGGGCGCCGCGCCGTTGGCGGGCGGAGGCGCGCAGGGCCAGCCCCAGCAGCGCCAAGGCGAGCGCCGCGCCCGCCACCCAGGGCCAGGTGAGCCAGCGGAGCACGAACGCCACGATCGCCGCGAGCGCGGCCGCCAGCGCCTCGGGGTGCTGGTAGAGGCTCTTGGCCGCGAACACCACCAGCGGTTGGCGCGCGAGCAGGGCGCGGCCGCCGCGGGCCGCCGCCAGCTCGAGCCCGGCGGGCCCGCGCTTGAGCGCCTCGCGGTAGAGGGCGTCGTCGGTGGCCAGGCGCACGGCGCCCTTGCCGCCCCACTTGAGCGCCAGCAGCGGCTGTGGCGCCATGTCGACGAAGCGCGCCAGGCGCGCCAGCTCGTCGGCGTCGTCGGCGTACGCCAGGGCGCGCGTGGCGCGCGCCGGGCCGAGCTCGAGGCTCAGGCGCCCGGCGTCGGTGAGCATGCCCGACAGCGGGCGCCAGGCGCGGTCCCGCGCGAGCTTCACGAGGCTGCGGGCGAAGCCGTCGCCGAGCGCCCCAGCGCGGCGCGCAGCCTTGAACAGCGAGGCGCCGGCGCCGATCTGCGGCGTGAAGGTCAGGGCGATGCCGGCCGCCGAGAGCGCCATCAGCACCTCGTCGGGCTCCTCGCCGCGCAGCCAGGCGAGCCCCTCGCGCGTGAGGTCGCGCACGTCGCCGAACACCACCAGGTCGGAGGCCACGGCGCAGCCGATGCCGAAGGCGTCCTCGCCGCGGCCGCTCCAGGCGCCGCTCACGCAGCGCTCGAAGCGGGCGGCGAGGCCGTCCCTGGCGGCGCGCGCCTCGGCCAGCTCGGCGTCGCAGCCGCCGGCCTCGGCCAGCTCGAGGGCGTCGAGGTAGCGCTCCTCCTGCAGCGCGGTGGCGGCGGCCGTGCAGTACGGGTAGAGGGGCAGCGCCTCGAGGTAGGGGCCGTCGAGCTCGAGCCAAGCCTTGCCGGCCACGAGCGCCAGGGCGAGCAGCACGAGCAGCGAGCCGGCGAGCCGGCGGAGGAGGCGACGCATCGCACGAGTCTACATTCGGCGCCGGCGCGGCGGGCCCGGGGCGCTCCGACGCCTGAGGGGACGGGCTGGTGGGTGCGAGGCCGGGCGGAGCATCGGTGGTGCCTCCACGCCCGGGTACCGAACCGCGGCACGCGAGGCGCTCGTGTGCGGCGGTCCGTTACCGGTGGTCCTGCCCTTCGGGGAGGGCTGCGTGGCGACAAGTGGCGCCTGGTCGGCGCACTGGCAGGACGCCTCGAGGCGCCCCTGCTCGGACGCCACCGGGCGTCCCGGACCTCGGAGCTCCGTCCACGACGGGTGTCGCAGGGGCAGCGGGTAGGTAGCGCCGTAGGGGGGAGCGTTACGTAACGCTAGGTCCTACGCCCTACGAGGACGCGGTTCGGTACCCCGCCTGAAGGACCCCCGTCCTCCTCCGCCCGCCCACGGGAGACCACCCCGCCCCGCGACGAGAAGAGGACCAGCCACGGAAGGGCTGGTCCTCGAACCGCGAGGCGTGGTCGCTCGCGCTGGTCTGCGTCTGCCGTCGAAGCCGAACCTCGTGAGGCGCTTGTGCAGGGCCTTGAGCTGCGTGGCGGTGACGAGCGGTTCACCGGCAGCGGGCGCGGCCTCGGAGCCGGCGGGCGCGAGCATGCCGCCCTGCTGGTCCTCGCCGCCGGTCTCGCCGGCCGCGCGCTGCTCGGGGGTCGCGCCCTCCCCCGCCGAGCCGGCGCCGTCCGTGTCCGGCGCCGCCCCGTGCCCCCGCTTCGGGAGCGCCTCGAACACGCGCAGCGCCTCGCCGGTGGTCAGCTCGGTGAGCTCCTCGACGTCGCGGCCCACCACGCTGCTGGCGAACCCCGTGGCGTCGTGGATGCCGGCCGCCGCCAGGCGCCCCGCCAGGCCCTCGGCCTTCTCCTGCGACAGGCGCGGGACGTCGCGAGGCGGCTCCGCCTGGCGCGCGAGGGCCGGGTCGTTGTCGGCCTGGGCCATCTCGTCGGTGGTGTAGAGGCCCGAGAGCTCCTGCGGGAAGGCGCGCCGGATCGCGAGGCTCTCGGCGCACTTGGCGATCATCACGTCGGGCATCTGCGCCCACATGCGCGTGAGCTCGCCGTTCTTCTTGCGGCTGGCGTAGGCCTCGAAGCGTGCCACCGCCCACAGGGGCTCGGTGAACCCCTGGCGCATCACGCCGACCTTGGCGGCGGCCGGCGGGCTCTTCTCGAGCCACACGTCCTTCCACTCGCCGTCGGGGCCGCACCACAGAGGGCCGACCTGGCCCATGTACTCGCCGCTGCGCTGGGCGATGAGACGCGCGCCGTCGATGCTGATCTGGATGGTCATCTTCGGCTCGTTCTGGCGCGTGTCGGGGTTCCACTCGTTGCGCTGGATGGCGTAGATCTGGCGCGCGAACGGGTCGAGGCCCGTGCGGTTGCACTGCGCGATGAACATCTGCAGCTCGTCGTCGCTGGCGCACTTGGCGATGGTGCGCTTGATGAGCTCGATCTGCTCGCGCGTGAGGGTGCCGGGGTTGGTGGGCGCCGGCTGGACGCCCGGTGGGTTCATGACCATTTCCTTGCCCATCTCGTCCCTCCCTGGGATGGCAGGACCTCCGTGAGCCGGAGCGCCTGGTCGCGGGCCGCATGGTGGGCGGGTTCTGAGGGGTCGGGGGATGACGCTACCGCCGCTCGGCGTTCGCCGTCACGACTACCCCTATTTTGCGACGACCATCGGGTTTCCGAGGTATCTCAGGGTCGCGCGAGGCCCCGGACCCGGGGCGTAGCCTGGGGCAGGCGGACCGACCATGAAGCCTCGAACGTGTAGGGGGTCAAGGCAGGGGGTCAAGCGTCTAAGCGGCCAGCTCGAACGGCGAAGCCCGCCCAGTAGTTGCGTTCTGGACGGGCTTCCTGTTGGAGCCAACGGTCGGATTTGAACCGACGACCTGCCGATTACGAATCGGCTGCTCTACCGCTGAGCTACGTTGGCACGGCGTTGGCCGTCGGTCACCGTGCCGGCCGAGCCCCTCTCACGGGGAACGCCGCCCGCCCGTTGAGGAGCAGGCGGCGCCCGTCGAGGTTGGTGGCCAGGGGCAGAATCGAACTGCCGACACTGCGATTTTCAGTCGCATGCTCTACCGACTGAGCTACCTGGCCGTGCTCCGAAGGCTTGGGCCGGTGCCCCTGCGGGCGACCGACCCGGTGCGATCGGCCTTCGGACCTTGGCGGAGCCGACGGGATTTGAACCCGCGACCTTCTGCGTGACAGGCAGATATGCTAACCGCTACACTACGGCTCCGCGATGCGCCCCGTGCCGTTCCAGTCGGAGTTCCTGGCTCCGGAGCGAAGCGTAGGATACCTGGCCGGGAGCGGGCGTGTCAACGCGTGAGGAGCTTCGGCGCGACCCCCACCCCGAGCTCGTTCAGCACCCGCGCGATGGCCTTGGGCCCGTAGCCCAGCTCCTCGTGCTGCGCCTTCGGGTCGCCGTGCGGCACCGTCACGTCGGGGATGCCCAGGCGCCGCACGGGCACCTGCACGCCGGCCTCCGCCAGCGCCTCCAGCACCGCGCTGCCCAGGCCGCCCACCACGGTGTGGTCCTCGACGGTCACGAGCGCCTCGGCGCCCTTCGCCTTGGCCAGCAGCAGGTCGCGGTCGAGCGGCTTCACGAAGCGCGCGTTGATCACGCCCACGCGCGGGTCGTCGCCGGCGGCCTCGAGGGCGTAGCCGAGGGTGGGGCCGATGCCCAGCAGCCACACCTCGCTGCCCTCCTTCAGCACCTCCCAGCTGCCCCACTCGATGGCCGGCCACTCCTCCACCGGCGCCTCGGGCGCGGGCGCCACCCCGCCGCGCGGCCAGCGCACCGCCTTGGGGCCGCCCAGGCGCATCGCCTCCTTGAGCATCGCGCGCATCTCGACGGCGTCCTTGGGCATGCCCACGCTCACGTTGGGGACCGAGCGCAGGTAGGCCAGGTCGTAGACCCCCTGGTGGGTGGCGCCGTCGCCGCCCACCAGGCCGGCGCGGTCGATGGCGAACACCACGTCGAGGCTCTCGAGCGCCACGTCGTGGATCACCTGGTCGAAGCCGCGCTGCAGGAAGGTGGAGTAGATGGCCACGATGGGCTTCTCGCCACGCAGCGCCAGGCCCGCGCCGACCGTGACGGCCACGTCCTCGGCGATGCCCACGTCGACGTAGCGGTCGGGGTGGCGCTTGCTGTACTCCACCAGCCCGCTGCCCTCGCGCATGGCGGGGGTGATGACCCACACGCGGTCGTCGGCGCGCGCCAGCTGGTCGGCGGCGTCGCCGAAGGCGTTGGCCCAGGTGTAGCTCTTGCCGGGCGCCACGGGCTTGGCGGGGTCGAAGCTGGAGGCGCCGTGCCAGGTGATGGGGTCGGACTCGGCGACCTTGTACCCCTTGCCCTTGCGCGTGACGATGTGCAGCATGGTGGGGCCGGGCAGGTGGCGGATCTTCTCGAGGTAGTAGAGCAGCTGCTCGACGTCGTGGCCGTCGATGGGCCCCACGTAGCGCACGCCCATGGCGTGGAACGGGTTGGCGCTGGCGGGGTCGAAGAAGCGGCGGGTGGCCTTCATGGCGCGGCTGCTGACGTCGGCCAGCGGGCGCCACACGCTGCTGAGGGCGGCCTTGCCTCGGTCCTCGGCGCGCTGGAACCAGGGCTGCACCTGCAGCGTGCGCATGTAGTGGTTGATGCCGCCCACGTTCTCGCTGATCGACATCTCGTTGTCGTTCAGCACGATGGTCATGCGCGGCTTCACGTGCCCGATCTGGTTGAGGGCCGCCAGCGCCATGCCGCCGGTGAGGGCGCCGTCGCCGATCACCGCCAGCACCTCGTAGTCGTGGCCGCGCGCGTCGCGCGCCAACGCCATGCCGAGCGCGGCCGCCAGGCTGGTCGAGGCGTGGCCCACCGTGAGGGCGTCGTGCTCCGACTCGCTGGTGGCGGTGAAGCCCGCCAGCCCGCCGGCGCGGCGGATGGTGTCGATGCGGTCCTTGCGGCCGGTGAGGATCTTGTGCCCGTAGGTCTGGTGGCCCACGTCCCACACGATGCGGTCGTGGCGCGTGTCGAACAGGTAGTGGAGCGCCACCGTGAGCTCGACGGCGCCGAGGCTCGAGGCCAGGTGGCCGCCGGCCACGGAGCAGACGCGCACGATCTCGCTGCGGAGCTCCTCGGCGAGCTCCGGCAGCTGCTCGCGCGGCAGGCGCTTGAGGTCGGCGGGCTGGTCGATGCTCGCTAGCAGGCTCCTGGGTGGTCGCGTCATCTGGTTCCCGTGCCAGGCGCCCCGATCACGTTGCTGCCCACCAGGACCTGGCCGGTGCGGGTGCGAACCTCACCGACGTAGGGGGAGAACCAGGTCTGCTGGGTGAGCTCCTCGGTCACGTCGCCCCCATCGTCGAACGTGCGGGTGGTGAAGTCGATGACGAATACGTCGAACTCGCCCGCCGGCAGGGTTACCGTGCGCTGGTCGACCACCGTGTAGACGTAGTCGAAGCGCAGCGCGTGCTGCTGCTTGCCGCCGTCGGCGCTGAGGCGCACCGTCGAGCTGCCCGACCAGCTGGCGCCCACGCGTAGCTGGCTCTGGGGTGGGAACTCCTGCAACGGCGGGTCGAAGGTGAAGGTGGTGCCCAGGCGCTCCTCGCGCAGCAGGAACACGCCGCCGTCGCGCACCTGGCGGTAGCTCGTCTGGTCGAGGCCGCGGCCGCGCGTGTGCCATGCCACCCACACCTCGTTGCCCACCACGGTGGGTCCCAGCACCTGCACGACCGTGGTCGGGTCGGTGAGGCGCGCGCGGTCGGGGAGGTACTCCCAGCGGGCGCCCGCCTGGAACGGGTAGAAGCTGATGGGGTCGGTGAGCTGCTCGACCTCCACCCGGCGCTCGTCGGTGGTGGGGGTGCAAGCGGCGAGGAGGGCGAGCAGCAGGCTCGCCAGCGTGACAGCCATGGCGTTTCGGCGCATGCCGCCCACTTTACCGCGGCGCGCCCGCCCCGGCCGCCCGCTCCCGACAGCGCGCGCGGCGCCTTCAGGCCACCCCGCGCTTGGTGTAGTAGCGCTTCACCCCCATCACGGTCATGGCCGCGTCGGAGGTGACCTTGTAGCGCTGCCGCAGGCCGGGCAGCACGCCCGCCGCAGCCAGCTCGGCGTCCTCGAGCGCCTGCACGCGCCGCACCAGCGCGGCGTCGTCCTCCCCCGCCCGCAGGCCCGCCAGCACGCTCTCGGCCCACGCGCGGTTGCGCTCCAGCACCGCCGCCAGGTGCGCGTCGGCGGCGTCGCGGCCGCTCACTGGCCCGAAGTGGGTGAGCACCAGGCGCTCGGGTCCGGCGGCGCGCATGCGCGCCACGCTGCCCTCCCACGCCTCCAGGTCGAGGTCGGGCGGCGGCAGCGCCGGGCGCAGCACGGGCGCGCCCTGCAGGCGCACGCCGGCGCTGTCGCCGGTGAACAGCGTGCCGTCGGGTAGCAGGTACGACACGTGGTGCTTGGCGTGGCCCGGGGTGGCGATGACCTCGACCGTCAGCCCGCCCAGGTCGAGGCGCTCGCCGCCCGCCACCGCCCGCACGCGCTCGGCGGCCACCGGCTGCATGCGGCCCCACAGGCCCTCGAGCTCGTCGCCGTAGACGCGCTCGGCGCTCGCCATCAGGCGGCTCGGGTCGATCATGTGCGCCGCGCCCGCCTCGTGCACCACCAGCCGCGCGTCGCTCCCGGCCAGCAGCGCCCCCGCGGCGGCGGCGTGGTCGAGGTGGATGTGGGTGACGAGCAGGTAGCGCAGGTCGGCGGGGTCGAGGCCCGCCTCCTCGAGGCCCGCCTCGACGGCGGCGCGCGTGGAGGCGGGGCCGCTCTCGACGAGCGCGAAGCCGCCCGCGGGCAGCGGCACGGCGTAGACGGCGATGGTGCCGGGGTTGCCGTGGTGGCCCGTGTCGATCTGCAGCACGCCGCCGCCCAGGTCGCGCACGCGCGGGTAGTCGGGCGGCACGGCGCCCGGCGCCACGCCGCTCACGCCGGCTGGTCGACCGAGCGCTCGGCGTACGCCCCCTTGGCGGCGACCTGGTTGGTGAGGGTGCCGACGCCCTCGACCGTCACCTCGACCACGTCGCCGGGGTTCAGCGGCCCCACGCCCTCGGGGGTGCCGGTCAGCACCACGTCGCCGGGCTCGAGGGTCATGAAGCGGCTGATGTAGGAGAGCACCACCGGCACCGGGAAGATCATGTCGGCGGTGGTGCCGTCCTGCTTCAGCTCGCCGTTCACGCGGGTCTGCACGCGCAGGTTCGAGGGGTCGAGGTCGGTCTCGAGCCAGGGGCCCACCGGGCAGAAGCCGTCGGCCGACTTGCCGCGCACCCACTGCAGGTCGCTGCGCTGCTTGTCGCGGGCGGTGACGTCGAGCGCGCAGGTGTAGCCCAGCACGTGGTCGAGCGCCTCCTCGGGCTCCACGTCGCGCATGCGGCGCGCGATGACCACGGCCAGCTCGCCCTCGTACTGCAGGTCGTCGGTCCAGGCGGGGTACGGCACCTCGTCGCCGGCGCCGCTCAGGGCGTTGAGCCCCTTGAGGAACAGCCCCGGCTCGGTGGGGAGGCCGCCGCGGTCGTTGCCCATCTCGCGGATGTGCTCGGCGTAGTTGCGCCCCACGCACACGATCACCGAGGGGTCGCAGGGGGGCAGGAGCGTCACGTCGGAGAGCGGCACGGTGTGGCCGCTGGCGCGGCCCAGCATGCCGGTGAGGTGGTGGACCATGCCGCCTTCGAGCTCGCCCCAGTGGACGCCGTCGAAACTCCGGTAACGGACCCTCTGCATCGTTCGCCTCCTAAGCCGGTCGGCCCGTGGGCCGCCGTCGGTGGCCGGCGCGGCTCAAGCCGCGCTCAGCCTCTCGGTGATGTCGTGCCACTCCTCCATCAGCTGCAGCAGCTCGGCCTCCAGCCTCGCATGCTTGGCGCCCAGCGCGGCCAGCACCTCCGCCTGTGTAGGCGGCGGGCCGTCGGCGCCGCCCACGAGCTCGGCCACCAGGCTCGCGTCGAGGGCGTCGGGCGCCGCCAGCTGCCCCGACAGCTCGTCGAGGCGCGCCTCGGCCGCGCCGATCTCCTCCTCCAGCGCCTCGAGGCGCCGCTCCAGCTGCCAGCGGCTGGGGCCGCGCCTGGCGGGCAGCGCCACCGTGGCCGCCTCGCCCGGGGTAGACCGACCGTTCTGGCCGGTAGCGGCTTCTGCGCCGCCCACGCCCGCTCGCCGGGCGTGGCGCTGGTAGTAGCCCCAGTCGCCCTCGTACGCTTCGAAGCGCCCGTCGCGCACCTCCCACACCCTCTCGGCCAGCGCCTCCAGGAAGCGCCGGTCGTGCGACACGAACAGCAGCGTGCCCTCGTACGCCTGCAGCGCGGCCTCGAGCGCGGCGATCATCTCGACGTCGAGGTGGTTGGTGGGCTCGTCGAGGACCAGCAGGTTGTAGCGCCCCAGGGTCAGGTCGAGGAGCGACAGGCGCGCGCGCTCGCCGCCCGACAGGTCGTCGATGCGCTTGAACTGCGCCTCGTACGGGAACAGGAAGCGCCCCAGGGCGTTGTGCGCCTCCACGTCGCCCATGCGCTGCAGCAGCTCCTCGAACAGGGTGTTCTGGCCGTTCACGCCGCGGAGCTCCTGGTCGTAGTAGCCGAGCCGCACGCGCGCGCCGGTGCGCACCTGGCCCAGCGGGTCGTCGGACGGCAGCTGCCCGATGATCATCTTCAGCAGCGTGCTCTTCCCCGCCCCGTTCGGGCCCACCAGCGCCACGCGGTCGCCCTGGCGCAGCTCGAACGACACGGCCTCGAACAGCGTGCGGCCGTCGAAGCGCTTTGTGAGGTGCTCGCCCGTGAGGACGATGGCGCCCGACTCGTCGGCGTCGAACGCGAAGCGCAGGGTGCGCTCGCCGCGCTCGACCTCCTCGACCATCTCGGCCTCGAAGCGCTCGACGCGCTTCTGCATCGCCTTGGCGCGCCGGTGCAGCTTGGCGTTCTGGCCCGCCCAGCGCTTCATCTGGTCGGTGGCCGCCTGCAGGCGGTCGCGCTCCTTCTCCTCGTTGGCGCGCTGCATGGCCTGCAGGCGCTCGGCCTCGGCGCGCGCGGCGCGGAAGGCGCTGGGGTTGCCCGGGCCGACGCGCAGGCGCCCGCGGCTGACCTCGGCGGTGCGGCTGGCGGCGCCGTCGAGGAACGCCCGGTCGTGCGACACGATCAGCGCCGCGCCGGGGTAGCGCGCCAGGTGGCCCTCGAGCCACTGGCGCATCTCGACGTCGAGGTGGTTGGTCGGCTCGTCGAGCAGCAGCACGTCGGGCTGGGCCATCAGCAGCTGCGCCAGGCCCAGGCGCGTGCGCTCGCCGCCCGACAGCTGCCGGACGGGCTGGTCGTGGCGCCCCGCGAAGCCCAGGGCGCTGAGCACGGCGTCGCGGCGCGCGCGGCGCGCGTAGCCGCCGCGACGCTCGAAGGTGGCGTGCAGGTGCTCCCAGCGCTGGAAGCGCTCGGGGTCGTCGAGGCCGGCGGCCTCCAGCGCGGAGAGGCGCGCCTCCATGGCGTCGAGCTCGGCGAAGGCGCGCGCCGCCACCTCCACCACCGTCTCGGCCTCGTCGAAGCGCGGGTCCTGCTCGAGGTGGGCGAGGGTGACGTCCTCGGCGGTGAACACCCGTCCGCCGTCGGGCTCCTCGAGGCCGGCGAGCAGCTCGAGGATGGTGGACTTGCCCGAGCCGTTGCGGCCGATGAGCGCCACGCGGTCGCCGTCGCGCAGCTCGAGCGTGGCGTCGGCCAGCACGACCTGCTCGCCGTACACCTTCTCGACAGCGTGGAGCGCGGCCAACAGCATGCGGTCAAGTGTACCGCCTGGCGCCCCCGCGGCCCATGGTGGGGCCTTCTGAGGGGCGCCCGAACGGAAGGAGCCGGGGCGAGATGCCCCGGCTCCGGTTCGCTGCGTGGATCGCCCCGTTAGGCTCAGGCGAAGCGCAGGTTCTCCTCGGACTCCATGTCGAAGGCGTGCAGCTTGTCGAGGCGCGCCAGGAACTCGACCTGGTCGCCGGCCTGCACGTTGGCGTGCGGGTCGACGCGGGCCACGATGCTCTGGTCGCCGCCCACGGTGGCGATCACGTGGGTCTCGGCGCCCAGCGGCTCGACGACCTCGACGGTAGCCTTGATGACGTTGTCGCCCTCGGGGATGTCGGTGTAGCCGCGCAGGTCGAGGTCCTCGGGGCGGATGCCCACGTAGACCTTCTTGCCGTTGTGCCCGGTGAGCTTGGAGGCCAGCTCGTCGGTGGGCTTGAGGTCGAACTGCGGGCTCTTGAGGCGGCCGTCCTGGACGGTGCCGACCATGAAGTTCATGGCGGGCGAGCCGATGAAGCCGGCGACGAACTTGTTCACCGGGTTGTCGTAGAGGTTGATGGGGCTATCGACCTGCTGGATGTACCCGTCCTTCATGACGACGATGCGCGTGCCCATCGTCATGGCCTCGACCTGGTCGTGGGTGACGTACACGGTGGTGACGCCGAGGCGCTGGTGCAGCTTGGTGATGCTGGCGCGCATCTCGACGCGCAGCTTGGCGTCGAGGTTCGAGAGCGGCTCGTCCATCAGGAACACCTTGGGCTCGCGCACGATGGCGCGGCCCAGCGCCACGCGCTGGCGCTGACCGCCCGACAGCTCGCGGGGGCGGCGCTCGAGCAGGTGCTCGATCTGCAGGATCTTGGCGGCCTCGCGCACCCGCCTGTCGATCTCGGGCTTGGGCGTGTGACGCAGGCGCAGCCCGAACGACATGTTCTGGTAGACGTTCATGTGCGGGTAGAGGGCGTAGTTCTGGAACACCATGGCGATGTCGCGGTCCTTGGGCGGCACGTCGTTCACGACGCGGTCGCCGATGCGGATGGTGCCCTCGGTGATCTCCTCGAGCCCCGCGATCATGCGGAGGGTGGTCGTCTTGCCGCACCCCGAGGGGCCGACGAACACCATGAACTCCTCGTCCTTGATGTGCAGGTTGAAGTCGCTGACCGCGGTGACGTTGCCGAACCGCTTGTAGACGCCGTCTAGTACTACCTCTGCCACTTAGGGCCCTCCTAGCCATGGGTATGGCACATATAGGGCGAGGATAACACAAGGCCCTCGGCGGCCCGCCGCCAGCGGGGCGAGGCCCATACTGCACGGCAGACGAGTGCCGCCGGCCTGGGATGGCCGGCGGCGCTCGCGGGTGGTGGAGGCGGCGGGAGTCGAACCCGCGTCCGGAACCGCCTCGGACGGGCGTCTACGCGTGTAGTCGTCGATCGGTTTTCGTCGCCAGGTTGGCTCGACGACCGGCCTGCCTGACGCTTAGACGTCTAAGTTCTCGCCTTGGGGTCGACGTCCGAACCTTACGGCCAGCCCACTTCAGGACGTTCGCACCGGCGAGCCATGGGCGGGGCTTCCGGGGAACGCTAGCCGCGGTTAAGCAGCCAGAGCGTAGTTACGGTTGCCAGTTGATGGCGTTGCAGCTTGGTGACGCGGCCAGCTGCGTCCGCGACGCGCAGCCTCGACCTCGGAACGACCCCGTCGAAACCGTGTCGCCCCCACGGCGACCTCACGGCCGGGCGTCCTCGGAGAGGACCGTGGCTCGCCAGCCCTACGCTAGCCGGCTCGCCTGCAGCGATTATACTCGGGCATGCCGCCTGCCGTACGTATGCGAGGAATCACGAAGCGCTTCCCGTTGGTGCTCGCCAACGACCACGTGGACTTCGAGGTCGAGTGGGGCGAGGTGCACGCCCTGATCGGCGAGAACGGGGCCGGCAAGAGCACCCTCATGAAGATCCTGTACGGCATGCAGCTGCCCGACGAGGGCAGCATCGAGATCGACGGCCAGCCCGCCGCGCTCCATAACACCCGCGACGCCATCGACCTCGGCATCGGCATGGTGCACCAGCATTTCATGCTCGTCGAGCCGCTCACGGTCGCCGAGAACATCGTGCTCGGCTCCGAGCCGCGCCGCGGGCCGGTGCTCGACTACCGCACCGCGCGCCGCCGCACGCGGCAGCTGATCGACGAGTTCGGTTTCGACATCGACGAGGACTCGCGCATCGAGGACCTGCCGGTGGGCCTGCAGCAGCAGGTCGAGATCGTCAAGGTGCTGTACCGCGACGCGCGCGTGCTCATCATGGACGAGCCCACCGCCGTGCTCACGCCGCAGGAGACCGTGGGCCTGTTCCGCTTCCTGCGCGACTTCGCCGCCAAGGGCAACGCCGCCATCTTCATCTCCCACAAGCTCGACGAGGTCATGGAGATCTGCGACCGCATGAGCGTGATGCGCGACGGCAAGATGATCGGCACCGTGAGGCGCGAGGAGACCGACCAGCGCCGCCTGGCCAACATGATGGTCGGCCGCGACGTGCTGCTGCGTGTGAAGAAGGAGCCCGCCGCGCCCGGCGACGTGGCGCTGGAGGTGCGCGACCTGGTGCTGAAGCACCCGCTGAAGCCGCGCAACGTCATCGACGGGGTGTCGTTCCAGCTGCGCAAGGGCGAGATCCTGGGCATCGCGGGCATCGAGGGCAACGGGCAGTCGGAGCTGGTCGAGGTGATCACCGGCCTGCGCCCCGCCGACGCGGGACAGGTGCTGGTCGACGGCCACGACGCCGTGGAGCAGCGCCGCGGCGTGAGCACCGGCCTCAACGACGTCACCCAGGACTCGGCGCGCCAGCGCCGCGAGCTCGGCGTGTCGCACGTGCCCGAGGACCGCAACGGCCGCGGCCTCATCACGCAGTTCAACGCGGCGCTCAACTCGATCCTCGGCGACCACTACCGCCCGCCGTTCGCCGGCCGGGCCGGCCTGCTCGACGACGCCGCCATCGAGGACCACGCGCGCCGCCTGATCAACGACTACGACGTGCGCCCCCGCGACCCCTTCATCACGGTGTCGCAGTACTCGGGCGGCAACGCTCAGAAGCTCATCGTGGCGCGCGAGCTCGAGCGCGACCCCAGCGTGCTGGTGATGGCGCAGCCCACCCGCGGCGTCGACATCGGCGCCATCGAGTTCATCCACCGCCAGATCGTGGCCGCGCGCGACGCCGGACTGCCGGTGCTGCTGGTGTCGGCCGACCTCAACGAGATCCTGAGCCTGTCGGACCGCATCCTCGTGATGTACGAGGGGCGCGTGATGGGCGAGCTCAGCCAGGATGAGGCCACGCCCGAGCGGCTCGGCCTGCTGATGGCCGGGTCCACCGACGCCGCGCCGGACGTAGCGTCCACCGCCCCCTGACGAACCCTTGACGAGCCGGTCATAGATTCGGCGTAGGCGTAGTCGAGTTCTGCGCTTCCGACGAAGGGACCGATATGTTCAAGAACGCCATCAAGCTCGTCCTGGCCGCCGCCGCCGCGGTCGCCGGCTCCGCCTTCTCCCAGGCCGAGGCCGACATCACCGGCGCCGGCGCCTCCTTCCCCGCCCCGCTGATCGCCACCTGGGCGGACGTCTACCGCGACGTCACCGAGGGCGCCGTGGTCGTCAACTACCAGTCGATCGGCTCGGGCGGCGGCATCCGCCAGTTCATCGACCAGACCGTGCACTTCGGCGCCACCGAGGCGTTCCTCAACCAGGAGCAGCTGGACCAGGCGCGCGCCGGCACCGGCGGCGAGGCCTACAACCTGCCCATCACCCTGGCCGACGTGGTGATCACCTACAACGTGCCCGGCCTCGAGACCGGCGTGGTGTTCGACGGCGAGGTCCTCGCGGGCATCTTCCTGGGCGACGTCGTGCGCTGGAACGACGAGCGCCTGGCCGCCCTCAACCCGGGCGTCCAGCTGCCGGACATGCTGATCAACGTGGTCCACCGCGCCGACGGCTCGGGCACCACCAACATCTTCACCAGCTACCTCTCGAGCGTGTCGAGCGACTGGGCCGAGCGCGTGGGCGCCGGCACGGCCGTCGAGTGGCCCACCGGCGTGGGCGCCAGCGGCAACGAGGGCGTGGCCGGCCTCATCGGCAACACCCCCGGCACCATCGGCTACAACAGCCTCGTGTACGCCACCCTCAACGACATCGCCTACGGCTACGTGGTCAACGCCGCCGGCAACGTCATCCAGCCGAGCCTCGCCTCCACCTCCGCCGCCGGCGACGTCGAACTGCCCCAGGACACCCGCACCCTCATCGTCAACAGCCAGCACCCCGAGGGCTACCCGATCTCGGGCTTCACTTGGGCGCTGCTCTACGAGAACGCCGACGCCAACAAGGCCTTCACCAGCCGCGCGCAGGCCGAGGAGACGGTGCGCTTCCTCGCCTGGGTGATGACCGAGGGCCAGGAGTTCAGCGAGGTGCTCGACTTCGCGCGCCTGCCGCAGGCCGCCGTCGACCTGAACCTGGCGCGCCTGGCGCAGGTCAAGTGGCAGGGCGAGAACATCGGCCAAGCCATCGTCGACGGGTTCACCACCCGCTAGAATCGCTCGAAGACCGACCTCGGCGCGGTGGCGGCGGACCGGTTCGACCGGCGCCGCCACCGCGCCGACCGTGCAAGGGAGCACATGCGAGCAGCTACCCCAAAGAACGGCCGCCGCGTCGGCGACAAGGTGTTCCTCGGCCTGCTGACGGTCACCGGCCTCTCCGTGGTGGCCATCGCGCTGCTGATGGCCTGGACGCTGGGCCGCGACGCCGCCGAGCCGATCAGCCGCTTCGGCTTCTTCGGCTTCCTCACCGGCACCCGCTGGGACCCTGTCAGCGGCCAGTTCGGCGCCTGGCCGTTCGTGCTGGGCACCCTGACCACCAGCGTGGCGGCCCTGGCGCTGTCGTTCCTGCCGGCCCTGGGGCTGGCGATCCTGAGCGCCGAGTACGCCCCGCGCTGGCTGGCCACCATCATCGACTACATCGTGGACCTGCTGGCCGCCATCCCCAGCGTGGTGCTGGGCATCTGGGGCATCCTGGTGCTGGCGCCGTTCCTGCGCGACCGCGTGTACCAGCCGGTGTTCGAGTGGGTGCTCGAGCGCGCCCCCGACCAGGCGGCCTGGCTCGGCAACCCCACCGGCTACGGGCTCATCACCGCCACGCTGGTGCTGGCGCTGATGATCGTGCCCTACACCACGGCGCTGGCGCGCGACGCCATCCGCCTGGTGCCCGTCGAGCAGCGCGAGGCCGCCTGGGGCCTGGGCGCCACCCGCTGGGAGGTGCTGCGCCTGGCGGTGCTGCCCTACGCCCGCGGCGGCATCACGGCCGGCGCGGTGCTGTCGTTCGGGCGCGCGCTCGGCGAGACGATGGCGGTGGCCATGCTGATCGGCAACTCGGCGCGCCTGCCGCTGACGCTCTTCGGGCCGGCCGCCACCATGCCGTCGGTGATCGTCAACGAGTTCCGCGAGGCGGTCGAGAGCCTGCACCTCGCGGCGCTGATGGGCATCGGCTT
>JAAYYF010000110.1 GCA_012515535.1 Deinococcales bacterium | reverse complement strand
TCCTGCTGGGGCCGCTGGCGGGCGCGGCGTTCGCCTTCCTCACGTTCTGGCTGCTGTTCTCCGCGCCCGCGCGCGACCCCGTGCTGGCGGCGCCGCTGCTGCACTTCTGGCTGGTGTCGTTCATCTCGCTGCTGGCGGCGGTGGTGGCGCTGCTGGTGGGCATCGCCGGCGCGCGCGTGGCCGACGCGCGCGTGGTGTACCTCTCCGCCGGCTTCACCGGCCTGGCGGGGCTGTTCGCCCTGCATGGGCTGGCTACCCCGGGGGTGTGGGTCACGACCTACGACCTCTCGGCCATCGCGACGCAGCTGTCGATGATCGCCTTCGCCGGCTGGATGGTGGCCGCCTCCTACCTGCACCCGAACAGCAGCCACCGCGGCCTGCGCCGCCTGCTGCTCGGCTGGGCGGGCGCCATCGTGCTGTTCGACGCGCTGCTGCTGTTACGCCCGGAACTAGCGCGCTTCGTGCCGGTGCAGCTGGCGCCGCTGAAGTTCGCGGCGGCGGCGCTCGTGGTGTGCATGCTGCTGGTGGCGGGGTGGCGCTTCCTGCAGAGCTTCCGCCTGTCGCGCTCGCCCATCCACCTGATGATGCTGCACGTGGTGGGGTGGATGGTCGTCACCCAGGTGATCATCGTGCTCAGCGAGGTGTTCCGCCTCAGCTGGTGGCTGTACCACGGGCTGATGCTGCTCTCGGTGGTCACGATGCTGGCCACCTTCGCGCGCCAGATGCGCGCCGGCGAGCTCGCCGCCAGCCTCGCCGAGCTGGTCGACGACGACGTCGGCCGCCGCATCGCCTACGGCTACCGCCCCGAGGTGCGCGCCCTGGTGGTCGCCACCGAGGCGCGCGACCCCTACACCGCCGGCCACATGCAGCGCGTGGCCGCCACGTCGCTGGCGCTCGGCAAGGAGCTGGGCCTGCCGCCCGAGGCGCTGCGCGTGCTGGGGCAGGCGGGCGTGGTGCACGACGTGGGCAAGCTCGAGGTGCCCGACCAGGTCCTCAACAAGCACGGCCCGTTGACGCCCGAGGAGCGCGCGCTGATCGAGGCGCACCCGGTGGTCGGCGAGCGCATCGCGCGCACGCTGGGGCTCAACCGCCAGGAGCTCGAGGTCATCCGCCACCACCACGAGCGCTGGGACGGCAGCGGCTACCCCGACCGGCTGGCCGGCGAGGCCATCCCGCTGCTGGCGCGCGTGACCAGCGTAGCCGACGTCTACGACGCCATGAGCTCGGCGCGCGCCTACCGCCCCGCCTGGAGCCCCGAGAAGGTCACGGCGCTGATCGAGCGCGAGGCGGGCGTGGGCTTCGACCCGCAGGTGGCGCGCGCCATGCTGGAGATGCTGGCGCGCGACCGGCCCAGCCCGCCCGAGGCGCCCGCCGGCGCCGGGCCAGTGGCCGACCCCGCCCGGTAGCATGTCCCGGTGTCGACCCCGTCCCCCGTTGTCGTGATCGTAGGCGGCGGCGCCGCCGGCGTCTTCGCCGCCATCGCCTGCAAGGAGGCGAACCCGGCGGCGAGCGTCACGGTGCTCGAGGGGAGCGCCGCGCCCCTGTCGAAGGTGCGCATCTCGGGCGGCGGGCGCTGCAACGTCACCCACGACCAGCCCGACCCGGCGCTGCTGGTGCGCGGCTACCCGCGCGGCGCCCGCGCCCTGCGCGGGCCGTTCACGCGCTTCGGGCCGCGCGACACCGTGGCGTGGTTCCGGGCGCGCGGCGTGGCGCTCAAGACCGAGCCCGACGGGCGCATGTTCCCCACCACCGACGACTCCGCCACCATCGTCGACTGCCTGGTGGAGACGGCGCGCGCGGCGGGCGTGGAGCTGCGCACGCGCGCGCCGGTGACGGGCGTGGAGGCCGGCACCCAAGCGGCCTTCCGCGTCGAGCTGCGCGACGGCACGTCGCTCCCCGCCGACCGCGTGCTGCTCGCCACCGGCGGCGCCCCCGCCGGCTACCGCTGGGCGGCGGCGCTGGGGCACACCATCGAACCGCCGGTGCCGTCGCTGTTCACCTTCGACGTTTCGGACGCGCGCCTGGAGGGTCTCGCCGGCGTGTCGGTGCAGCACGCGCGCGTGCGCTTGGACGGCGCCAAGGAGGCGCACGAGGGGCCGCTGCTCGTCACCCACTGGGGCCTGTCGGGGCCGGCGGTGCTGCGGGCGTCGGCGTGGCACGCCCGGCTGCTGCACGACCACGGCTACCGCCTGGGCTTCACGGTGGACTGGCGCCCCGACCTCAGCGAGGAGGAGGTGCGCGCCGCGCTGCAGCGCGCCAAGGAGCAGGACGCGCGCCGCAACGTGCTCGCGAGCGGGCCGTTCGGGCTGCCGCAACGCCTGTGGCGCTCCCTGGCCGCGGCCGCCGGCGCCACGGAGGGCGCGCGCTGGGCCGACGCCTCCAAGGCGCTGCTGGCGGCGCTCGCGCGCGAGGTGCACGCCGGCCGCTACGAGGTGACGGGCAAGGGCGTCTTCAAGGAGGAGTTCGTCACCTGCGGCGGCGTGCGCCTCAAGGAGGTCGACTTCACCACCATGGAGAGCCGCGTGCGCCCCGGCCTGCACCTGGCGGGCGAGATCCTCGACGTCGACGGCGTGACGGGCGGCTTCAACTTCCAGAGCGCCTGGACCACCGGCTGGCTGGCGGGGCGGGCGATGGCGGGCGCGGAGGCGCGCTGACGGCCGCGCGCTGACGGCCGGTGAACGCCGGCAACGTACGACCGCAACAGGCTGCCTCACACGCATGCTGTAGCGTTGAGCCCTACACCCCCACCGTTACCTACCGCCCCCCGGAATCCCGCTGTCCCGAGAGGTGCGCCATGAGGTCTCTGCTTCGGTCCGTGGTCGTCATGTGGCTCGCGCTGGCCTGCCTGGCGCTGGCCCAGCAGCCGGCGCCGGCGCGCCTCACGCTGATGGTGGCCATGACCCCGCAGGAGCTCGCCACCTTCCGCCCGGCGCTGGAGGCGCTCGACGCGGCGCACCCCGAGTTCGAGGTCGAGCTCGAGCCGGTGCCGCAGGGGGCGCTGCCCGAGCGCGCCAACGCCCGCCTGGCGGCCGGCACGCTGCCCGACGTGGTGCGCGTCGAGGGGCTGTCGGCGCAGCAGTGGATCCGGCGCGGCGCGTTCCTGGAGCTCACGGGGCGGCCCGAGCTGGCGGCGCTCGACCTCGACGACTACCTCCCCGGCGTGCTGGCGCCCTTCAGCTGGCAGGGCGCGCTCTGGGCGTTGCCCGACACGGCCTCGCCCGACCTGCTCTACTTCAACAAGGCGATGTTCGACGCCGCCGGCCTCGACTACCCCACCGACGCGTGGACCTACGAGGACATGCGCCGCGCGGCGGTGCTCCTGACCCGAGACGCGAACGGCAACGGCCCCACCGACCCCGGCTTCGACCCGGAGCGCGTCACCCAGTGGGGCTGGAACGGCTCGCTCACGCACTTCTGGCAGCGCCACCTGGTGCGGGCGTTCGGCGCCGACTGGTGCGCCGACGAGCTCTGCACCACCTTCGACGCCACCGACCCGGGCGTGGTGGCGGCCGCGCAGTGGTGGGCCGACCTGGTGCAGGAGGACCACGCGGGCCTCTACGACCCCTACTCGGGCGCGCAGGTGGGCGTGCCCGGCGACCCGTTCCAGGCGGGCGCCGCCGCCATGGGCTACAACGGCTTCTTCATCGTGGGGCAGCTGAACGACGTGGGCGGCATCGACTACGGCATCGCGCAGCCGCTGCTGGGCGTCGACGGCCAGCGCCACACGCCGCTCAGCACCAACGGCTACGCCGTGTCGGCCACCAGCCAGCACCCCGAGGCGGCGCTGGCGCTGGCGCTGGCCCTCACCGAGCCCGGTTTCCTCGCCGCCACCTGGGGCCGCCCCGGCCACGCCGTGCCGGCCAGGCGCAGCGCGGCGCCGTCGGTGCTCGACCCCGGCCGCGCCCCCGAGAACCAGGAGGCCATCCTGGCGGCGATGGAGTACGGCGAGGTGTTCCACCCCTTCACGCCCGCGGCCTTCGAGGCGTACGCCCTGAGCGCCGACCTGTTCACGCGCATGATGCGCGGCGACCTGCCGGTGCCGGAGGCGCTGGCGCAGATCGAGCGCGTGCTGAACGACGCCCTGGCCGCCGACCGGCAGCGATGATCGCCCGCGAGCGCACCGCGCTGGCCACGCGGCCGGTGGCGCGCCGCGCCGCCCGCCTCGGCCCGCTGGCGCGCCGCCGCGAGCGCTGGTTCTACCTGCTGATCGCCCCGTGGCTGCTGGGCTTCCTGCTGTTCAAGGGCGGGGCGCCGCTGGTTGCCGAGCTGCTCGAGGGGGCGAGCGTCCCGGACCTGCCGCCGGCGGCGCAGGAGAGCGCCGCGTGGCTGGCGCGGCAGCTGGCGCAGAACCGCGCGCGCCTGCGCGCCTTCGAGGCCGAGCTCGCGGCCGTGCTGGAGGGGGCGGCCGCACATCGTGCCCGTCATGCCCCTCAAGGGCGCGCTGCTGGCCTTCACCCTGCACCGCGAGCCCGGCCTGCGGCCCATGGCCGACCTCGACCTGCTGGTCCAGCCCGACGACGAGCTCGCCCTGCACGAGCTCCTCGCGGGGCTGGGCTACCGACTGATGAACGGCAGGAAGTACAGCGGCGTGCGACACCGAACCTACGAAAGGCCAACGGATCGCGTTGCTTCTGGAGACGGCACGCATGTAGACAACCCGCGCCGAGTGGAGCTACACACGCGTCTGATCCGTACCGTGTGGCTGGACCATGGCGGTGCGGAGATGGGCGCCTGGGTGTGGAGCTCGAGCCGGGAAGGCGAGTTGCTAGGTCGGCCCGCCCAACTACCGTCGCCTGAGGCGTTGGTGATCGACGTGGCCGCGCACGCGACCGGGCACTCGATGCGTGGTGCAGGGACGCTCCTGCAGTGGTACGACATCGCAGCGCTAGCGGCGCGAGCAGAACGCCTCGACACGGCGTTCGCGGGATGGTCTTACCCTGCGCTGGCGCTCGCGACGCGAGCGTTCTACGACCCAGCCATCGCGACGAAGGTGATGGCGCTTGCGGAGGCGGTAGACAGGAACATGGTGCACCATGTCGCGGGTGTGCCCCTCGACGATCGCGCTGGCCTGAACTTGCTGGGCGTGCACTCGAACGACTTGTCCTGGTTCGCTTCGCGCTGGAGGCGCTGGCGTCCCAACCCGTGGATCGTGCGCCTCGCCTACCCGGGCGCGCCGCTGCCGCTGGCGTACCCCGCTTACGTCGGCGGGGTGGGCGTGCGCGCGGCGCGCAAGGCGGCGCTCGCGGTGCTCGGCGGGAGGCGGTAGCGGGGGCGTGGCGCTCTCGGTGGTGATCGTCAACTACGCCTACGACCCGCGCTTCGCCACGCCCGAACGCACGCTCGCGGGGCTGGTGGCGCTGCCGGAGTTCGCGAGCGGCCTGCGCGCGGCGGGCGTCGAGGTGCGCGTGGTGCAGCGCTACCAGCGCGACGCCACGCTGTGCCACGCGGGCGTGGGCTACGAGTTCGTGGCCGACGGCGGCCGTGCGCGCCCCCGCACGGTGGACGCCTGCCTGCCCGTGGCGCG
>JAAYYF010000109.1 GCA_012515535.1 Deinococcales bacterium | reverse complement strand
CGGCGGCCGTGACGGAGCGGACGGCCTTCGTCAGGGAGGTCGCCGCGCTCTTCCGCTGGCTGGTCGTGGCCACGGTCGCCGTCGCGACGCTGAACCTCCTCACGCTCAGCGTCCTGGTCGGCGCCCAAAGCCGGGCGCGGTGGGCGCTGCACCGCCTGCTGGGCTGCTCGCGCCGTCAGCTGCTCGCGCGCCTCGTGTTCGCGAGGCAGGCGGGCGTGTGGGCGGCCGTCCTGGGCGGCGGCGCGTTCGGCTACCTGGCTAGCGCCCTGGCCCGGGGCAGCCTGGCCTCGCCGGCGGCGCTGCTGACCGGCGTCGCCATCGGCGGGGGGAGCGTCCTCGTGGGTCACGCGCCCACCATCGCGGCCGTGCTGCGCCTGCACCCCTACGGGGTGCTCGTGCGGGGGCGCGGCGTGCTGCGCGCCCCCGGGGTCGTCAACGTCAGCGCCGCCGGCCTGGTGGTGGGGCTGGCGGCCGTGGTGCTGGCGGGGGGCCTCTTCGCCACCGGGCGCGACGCCCTGCGCACGGAGATCGCCGCGGTCGGGGCGCACCTCGTCCAGCTCGTGCCCGACCGGGCGTCGCTGTACCCGGTGGCGGCCCTCTCCCGGGCGGACTTAGCCGCCCTGCGCGACGAGTTCCCGAGCGTGCCCGCCGCGCTGGTCGAACGGCATGGCGGCGCGCTCAGCGCGCCCGTGGCGCTGGACGTACGCCTGCTGGTGGCGGACGAGGCGTTCCTCGAGGTCAGCGGCACGCGGCTGGCGGCCGGCGGCTGGAGCGAGGCGTCGGTGGTCGTGGGCGCTGACGTCGCGGCGCGGCTCGCTGCTTCCGGGCCGGTGGTGGGCCAGGGCGTGGTGGTCGACTCGGTGCGCACGGGGCGGCTGGAGCTGCCCGTGGGGGGCGTGGCGCGGCCGCCGGCGTCCGAGCGCCTCGAGGGCCTGCAGCTGCCGGCGGACGGCGTGCTGGTGCCGGCGGCGCTGTTCCCCAACACGGTGACCGGCGCCGCCCTGTACCTCGACGCGCGGGGCGCGCCGCACGCCGTCGACGAGCTCGCCCGCTTCTTGAGCGAACGGCACGCCGGGTCGGCGCCGTTCGTCCCCCGCTACGCGGCGGCGTCCCTGATGGCCTACGCCGCCATGCTCGAGGGCCAGATGGGCAGCTTCATGCTCGCCGCCGCCCTGGTGCTGCTGATGTCGCTCATCGGCGTGATGACGCTCGGCCTGATGCTCGCCGAGTCACGGACCTACCGTTACGGCCTGGAGCGCGTGTTCGGCGCGACCAGGCGCCAGCTCTACCGCCTGGAGCTGGGCCGCACCGTGCGGCAGCACATCGTGATCGGCCTGGTCGGCGGCGCCCTGGGCACGTTGGCCCTCGCCGTATGGGCGGGCGCGGCCGGCTACGCCTTCCAGCTCCCGGCCGCCTGGCTGGCGGGCAGCCTCGCCCTCGTGACGGGCGCCGGCGCGGTCGCCGGGGCGCGGGTCGCCACCCGCGTGGCGGCCCTGCAACCCATCCATAGCGTTAAGGACGACTGATGATCGAGCTTCAAGGCGTGACCAAGGAACTGTCCCGGGGCGCGGAACGCCTCAAGGTGCTGGACTCCGTCGACCTCGAGATCAGCGAGGGCTCGTACGTGGCGATAGCCGGGCGCAGCGGCTCGGGCAAGTCCACCCTCCTCAGCATCGTCGGCTGCGTCGACACGCCCACACAAGGCCACTACCGCCTCGCGGGGAACGACATCAGCGGCCTGCCGGACGCCGGCCTCTCGCGGCTGCGAGCGCGGCACTTCGGCTTCATCTTCCAGTCCTTCCACCTGCTGCCCGAGCTCACGGCCGAGGAGAACGTGATGGCGCCCATGCGCTACGGCCCCTTCCCCAAAGCGGCGTGGCGCGGGCGCGCCCGGGAGCTGCTGGCGCAAGTGGGGCTGCAGGACCGCGCCGAGCACAAGCCGTACGAGCTGTCGGGAGGCGAGCAGCAGCGCATCGCGATCGCCCGCGCGCTAGCCAACGACCCGGAGGTCCTGCTGGCGGACGAACCCACCGGCAACCTGGATGTCACCACCCGCGACAGCATCGTCGAACTGCTCGAGGCCCAGCACGAGCGCGGCAGGACGGTCGTGCTCGTCACCCACGACGCGCAACTCGAGCGCCGCGCCACGACCCGGTACAGGCTCGAGGACGGCCGCATCAGGCGTCAATGAGGACTCGGCGTCAGGCGTGTCGGGAAGGCGCTCCGCCCACTCAAACCGGGTCGCTCACTTCTGCTTTTTGAGAGTCGTGTCGGCAACGTCGGCGAAGCGGGTGCGGCGCGCCGCCTCCCGCTCGCCGCGCAGCATGGCGCCCGCCTCACGAACGCTCGCCAGCAGCTCCTCGAACAGGGCAGGCTCCATCCCCTCGCTCCCCGGCCCGGCCGGCGCGCAGCCACCGGCCACCACACCGGTCCCGGTCTCCTCCTGGGTGAAGCCCTCGAGCGGCTCGCGGCTCTCGGGCGTGAGCTCCACCTCGGGCTGCGGGTAGTCGGCCTTGCGCTTGGTCACCTCGACGCCTCCGTCCCGGCTCTAGGGTAAAGCCTCGCGCCGCGACCCCGCCGGACCCAGCCACCGTGGGCACGGTGTCACGAAACAAGGATCATGGTGGGTTTACGGGACACAGATTATGGGACGGCTTTTGGAGCACGCGAGCGCCCCAGAAACGCTGTCGCGTCGGCCCCTCCCTCAGGTGTCCCGAAAACGACCGTTATTGCGACACTCGCTGCTCCTTGGTGCGAAGCCAAGCCACCGAAGGCCAGGTGACCTTCGGGTTCAGCAGCCTACTGGCAGCCCGGCTGCGACAAGAGCCAGGCGCTTGCCGCTTTAAGCAGCGGGTCGGCGGGGGTGCCGTAGGCGTCCCAGGCCAGCGGCAGCTCCTCGTCGGGTTCGAGGGGCTCTTCGTAGGTGCGGCCGTAGCGGTCCGCGAAGCGGCCCACGGTCAGCAGGAGCGTCGCGCCGTCTTGTAGCGGGAAGGTGCGGTTGACGGTCGGCACGCCGGCGGTCGCCTCGCCGAACGAGCGCGCGCCCGAGCGGCCGCGGAACGCCACCACCAGAGCCTCGCCCGCGCTGGCGGTGAGGCGGCTGGTCAGCACCGCCACCGGCGGGAGGGGCGCGAGCGCGGGCGCGCCCGGCGCCCTCGCCATGGCCACGCCATCGGCCCGCACCGTGCCGTGCCCGTACGTCCACGCCCAGCGCTCGCCGTCCTTGAGCACGAAGCCGCCCAGCTCGCCCTCGCCCAGCAGCGGCGCGGCGGCGGCGAGCATCGGCCACATGTTGCCGCCCGCGTTGAGGCGCAGGTCCACCACCCAGCCGCACGCCCCGGCGTGCGCGGCGAGGCCATCGTGCGCCAGGCGCGCGTAGTCGCCCACGCCCGGCACCAGCCCGGCGCCAGAATGGGCGGGCAGCTCGAGGACGGCGAGGCGCTCCGTGAGGCTATAGGCGGCGGGCGGCAGCCCGCTGCGGAACTCCCGGGGGGTCGTGGTCACCGCATTGGTTGCGCCGTCGGCCGCCCGCACCAGCAGGCGGCTGCCGACGCGGCTGGCCGCGGCGTGGAGCGCGCGGGCGTTGCCCGGCGTGACCGCTTCGCCGTCGACGCGCAAGATCCTGTCGCCGCGCGCGAGGCCCGCCGCCTCTGCGGGGCTGTGCGGGTACACGGCCAGCACCGTCAGGCTGTCAGCGTCGAGGCGCGCGCCGGCGAAACCGCCCGCGGCGCCGTTCGCCACGCCCGCGCGCGGCGCCCGGGGCCGTTGCAGGCGCGAATGCCGGTCGCCCAGGCGCGCGAGCGTCTCGTCGATCAACGCGTAAGCGGCCTCGGGCGTGTCGGCCTTGGCCGCGCGCGCGAGGACCGCGGCCCGGTGGGTGGGCCAGTCGACGGCCCCGCCCGCGAGGGCGTGGCGCTCGATCAGGTCGAGCGCGTGGGCCACGTAGGCGACCAGCTCGCTCTCAGCCGAAGCCTTGATGGGCAACAGCGCCAGCGCCAGCACCAGCACCGCCAGTCGGACTGTGACCATGCGCTCAGGCTACCCCCACCGAGGCGCTGGTCGCCCCGCGCGCCTCGCCGGCTGGCGCTGCGCGCTGCGCCCCGAAGCACGCCCCACCCGACCTGATGCCACGTCCGCCCGCTGCAGCCTGCGAGGCGGCCGACCGTCGGCGCACGCCCCCGGGGGCTCTGTTGCAAAAATCGTGAAGCTTGAGCATGCTTGGCGGAGATTGGACGGACGGAACGATGACGGATTTCAAGTGGCGCCATTTCCAGGGTGATGTGATCCTGTGGGCGGTGCGCTGGTATT
>JAAYYF010000108.1 GCA_012515535.1 Deinococcales bacterium | reverse complement strand
GGCGGCTCGGCCCGGTCGGCGGGCGGCCGCCAGGGCGCCACTTCACGCCCCTCCTCACGCCACCCCTTCATGCCGCCGCTGAAGTTGGCGACCTCGTGCTCGAACCCCTGGCGCGCCATGTAGGCGGCGGCGTCGCGCGAGCGGCTGCCGCTGGCGCACACGAACACCACCGGCGCGCCGGCGAGCCCGTCCACGCCGTCGAGGAAGCGGCTCAGCGGCAGGCTCTCGGCGCCCGGGATGACGCCGCTGAGGAGCTCGAACACCTCGCGCACGTCCACCACCCGCGCGCCGCGCGCCTGCCACTCGAGCAGCTCGGCGGCGTCGATCTCGGCGTGCGGCCGCATCAGCCCTCCACGACCTCGCGGCGCTGGTGCGCGCGCCACGCCTCGTAGCTGCCCTCCAGCTCGACGACGTTGCCGAAGCCGCGGTTGCGCAGCGCGCTCGCCACCACCAGCGAGCGCCCGCCGCTCTGGCAGTGCAGCACCAGCGTGCCGCCGCGTGGCAGTTCGGCGAGGCGCTGCAGCACGCGGCCGGCGTGGAGCTGCTGCGAGCCCGGCACGTGGCCGGCGGCGTGCTCGCTGGCGGTGCGCACGTCGAGCACGTGGGCGCCGGGCAGCGCCTCGAGCTCGGCGGGCGTGACGAGCGGCAGCGGCTGCGTGTCGAGGCCCTCCAGCGACGGGAGGTAGCCCACCACGCCGTCGATGCCCACGTACGTCAGGCGGTCGCGCAGCGCCGCCGCGCGCGCCGCGTCGGACGCGAGCAGCACGATGGGGCGCCGCTCCACCTCAGGGTCGATGACCCAGGCGGCGTAGGTGGCGAACGACCTGCCCCCCGGCACCGCCAGCGCGCCGGGCACCGAGGCGCTCCACTGCTCGCGCGTGGTGCGCGTGTCGACGAGCACCAGGTCGCGGTTGACGCGGCCGCGCAGCTCGTCGGCGGTGAACTCCTTCAGCGGCGCGCGCGCGCCCAGCAGCGCCGGCCCCGCGCGGTTCTGGCGCTTCATGCGCCCGAAGTAGCTGGGGGCGTCGGGCTGGCCCTCGAGCAGCGCCGCCACGAAGCCCTCCACGTCGTCGTTCGCCAGGTGGTCGGCCCACCAGGCGGTGAGGCGCTCGTAGCCCACCGTGCTGCTGGCCACCGCGCCGAGCGCCTTGCCGCAGGCGCTGCCGGCGCCGTGGCCGGGCCACACCTGCACGTGGTCGGGCAGGGTCAGGAAGCGCTCCTTGAGGCTCCTGAACAGCTGGCGCGCGCCCTCGTAGCGCGTGTCCTGGTAGCCGGCGGCCTCGTCGAGCAGGTCGGGGCGGCCCAGGTCGCCGACGAACACGAAGTCGCCGGTGAGCACCATGGTGGGCTCGTCGCTGCGCGCGCGGTCGGTGACCAGGAACGACAGGTGCTCGGGGGTGTGCCCCGGGGTGTGCAGCGCCGTGAGGCGCACGTTGCCGACGTCGATGACGTCGCCGTGGCGCAGCGGCTCGTGCTCGAAGGCGTAGAGCCAGTCGGGGCCGCCCTCGGCCGAGAGGCGTAGCGCGGCGCCGGTGGCGGCCGCCAGCTCGCGGGCGCCCGACAGGTAGTCGGCGTGGATGTGGGTCTCGGTGACCACCGTGACGCGCAGGCCGTTGGCCGCGGCGTCGGCGAGGTAGACCGCGACGTCGCGCCGCGGGTCGACGACCACGGCCTCGCCCGTGGCCTGGCAGCCGATCAGGTAGCTGCCCTGCGCCAGGTCGGTATCGTAGAACTGCTTGAAGTACATCCGTTCCTCACCCTCGTTGCCGGGTGGCGCGCGGCCGGCCGCGCGCCCGCTCACCGCAGGTTAATCCCATCGTGCCGCGGGGGTGCCGCGGGGGTCGGTCATGGCCCGCACAGCCTAGGCCCCCGTCCCGAACTACACCGTCGTATGCGCTGCATGCATAATGACGCTGTATGAGCGAGCTACCCGACGCCGAGCACCTCCTCACCCTGCTGGCCGTGGCCGAGGCGGGCAACGAGAGCGCCGCCGCCGAGCTGCTGGGCGTGGGGCAGTCGTCGGTCAGCCGGCGCCTGGCCGCGCTGCAGCAGCGCTCCGCCGCCCAGCTCACGCAGCGCACGGCCGCCGGCACGCGCCTCACGCCCGCCGGCGCGGCGCTGCTGCCGTACGCCCGCGAGGTGCGCGAGGCGCTGCGCAGCGCGGCGCGCCTGTTGGGCCCGGCCGACGGTATCCCTCTGCGGGTGAGCCTGGGGGTGAGCCCCCACCTGCTGCCGCGCCTGGCGGGGGCGCTGGCGGGCGCCGGCAGCGCCGCCGAGCCCCTCGAGCTGCAGGTCAGCGAGGCCGGCTCCACCGACCTGCTGGCGGCGGTGCGCGCCGGGCGCCTGGGCGCGGCCCTCACCCTGTGGGCGCCGGCCGGCACCGAGCCGGGCCTGAGCGCCGCGCGGCTGGGCAGCGACCGCGCCGTGCTGGTCGCGCCCCCGGGCCACGCGGCCGTCGCCAACGGCCGCCCCGACCCCGCCGCCCTGCGCGACGCGCGCCTGCTGCTGCCGGGCGCCAGCACCCTCACGGAGCGCGGGCGCGCCTTCGCGCGCGAGGCCGGCGTGGGCGAGGCGCGGCTGGTGGAGCTCTCGGGCCCGGCGGCGGTGCGCTCGGCGGTGCTGGCGGGCGAGGGCGTGGGGGTGACGCTCGCCTCCTACGTGGCGGCCGAGGTGGCGGCGGGCTGGCTGGCGCAGGCGCCGGCGCGCCTGGAGGCGGTGTCTGGCGCGTCTGGCGCGGCCGGCGTGGCGGTGGCGCCCCGCGGGGCCGAGGCGCCCGAACGTACCGGCGCCGACGCCGACCGGCTAGGCGTGTGGCTGCTGGTCGCCGACGTCGTGCCCGAGGAGGCGGCGCGGCGCCTCACCGAGCTGGTGCGCGCGGCTACCGAGGCCAGCGAGCCGCGCTGACCTGAGCGCGGGCGGGCGGGCCGCTCCGCGAAGATCCGCCGCGTTCCGCGGAGGTGAGGCGGGCCCGCGGCACCGGGCGGAGCTCGTCGGATGGGTCCTCGCCGGGTTTCCGAACCGCGATACGCCAGCGCTGACGTGGCGCGGTTCGTCGACCGCCCGTTCCGCGTCGGGGACGACGCTCGCGCCCCGCGCCGGGGCACGAGGCGGTGGCGCCCCGGCGCGTGCGGCCGCCCGCCGCGGCGGCCGCCCTCGACCTCACGGCACCCTGCAAATGACGTCCCTGACGGGCTTCACGGCTCGAGTGCGGCTGCGACCCCGCGTTACGTAACGCTGCACGCTAGCTCGCGCCGTGGCGCGGTTCGGAACCCGACCCAGAAGGGACACCGCCCCTCCTAGGCAGCCGCCCCGCAGCGCCCGCCCCCCCTCAGCGCCCTTCCAGGTAGCGCTTCAGCGCCCCCTCGCCGCCCACGAACGAGTAGGCCCGCACGCCCCCCTCGCGCAGGCGCTCGGCCACCGCCGCCGAGCGCTGGCCCTGCGGGCAGAACGCCACGTAGGTCGCGTCCTTCGCGAACGCCGCGGGGTCCACCGGGCCCAGGGGCGCCGGCACCACGCGCGGCCAGTCGGGCTGCCAGCGGCGCATGGCCTCGCTGCGGCAGTCGAGCAGCACGGCGTCCTCGGGCAGCTCCGACACGCTCAGCTCGCCCAGGCCGGCGGGCGCCTCGGCGCCGCTCGCGAGCGCGTCGAGCCACCCCTCGCCCGCGCGCAGCGAGCGCAGCGGCAGGCGCGAGGCGCCGCTGGCCACGCGCGCGAGCTCCGCCTCCAGGGCGCCGCCCGTCATGCCCTCCTCCTCGCGGTCGAGGCGCTCGGCGCGGCTCGAGGTGGCGGGGCGCACCGGGGTGATGTTGCACTCCTCCACCGCCTTGGCCGACAGCTCGGCGGTGCCGATGCGCTCGGCCAGCGCGATGATGTCGAGCTTGTCGAAGCCGATCAAGGGCCGCAGCACGGGGCGCGCGGCGGCGGCGTCGATGGTGCGCAGGTTCGAGAGCGTCTGCGACGACACCTGGCCCACCGCCTCGCCGGTGATCAGCGCGTCCACCCGCCGGCGGGCGCGGCGCCGCCCCCGCTCGCGCGCGCCGTCCTCGCCCTCGAGCGCCTCGGCCGCGGCGTACGCCTCCATGGCGTCGGCCACCCCGTCGGCGGCGCGCACCATCAGGCGCTTCAGAGACACCTGCCACAGGTTCGGCGCCACGTGCTCGCGCATCTCGTCCATGGCGCCGCGCAGGTCGATGACGTGCGCCTCGGGCCGCGAGCCCGCCGCCCAGGCGTCGGACACGCGCTTGGCCACCTCCAGGGCGGTGCGCTCCGAGGCCAGGTCGCCTAGGCGGAAGTGCACGAAGTCGACCTCCACCCCGCGGCGCATCAGCTGCCACGCCGCCACGATCGAGTCGTAGCCGCCCGACAGCAGCGCCAGCGCGTGCCCGCCCGTGCCCAGCGGCAGGCCGCCGGGGCCGGGGTGGCGCTCGCTGAAGAAGTGGGCGCGGCGCTCGCCGACCTCCACCTCCACCGTCACCTCGGGGTGGGTGAGGTCGACCTGGGCGCCCGGGTTGAGGGCCGCGCCCAGCTTGCGCTCCACGTCCATGGAGCTGAAGGCGTGGCGCCCGTTGCGCTTGCAGCGCACGGCGTAGCGCCGCCCCTTGACGCGCTCGGCGAACAGCTCGGTGCCCACCGCCACGATGTCGTCGAGCTCGGGCCGGGCGGTGGCCTCGAGGAACGAGAAGCTGCCGACGCCGAACACGCGCGCCAGCGCGGCACGCGCCTCCTCGAGGCCGGCGTCCTCGCCCGCCTTCGGCTGCACCTCGGCCAGCACGCGGTTGGCCTGCACGCGCACGCGCGTGGCGAAGCCGGCGCGCTGCAGCGCGTCCTTCACGGCCAGGCGCAGCTTGCGCAGGAACGTGTCGCGCGTGCGCGGGGCCTTGATCGTCACCTCGGCGGTGGGGCGGATGGTCACCAGCAGGGGCGCGGGGGCGCCACCGTCGTTCATGGGGTTCACGCGGGCTCCTTCTCGCTCGGCACCGCGGCTTCGAGCCGCTCTACCAGCTGGCGTGCCTCCTCGAGGGGGTCGGTCCCGCCCTGCGAGGCGGCGGCCAGCGCCTTCGCGGTTCCCACGATACGTCCCGCCCGGTCGAGCCGCGGTCGCGTGTCGAAGTAGCCGTGCTCGTCGAGCCACGCCTCGAGCTTCTCGATGTTGCTGGGGCCGAAGAACTTCACGCGCCCCGCGCGGAGGGCGTCGAGCAGCGCTCGCGGGTCGCCGCCCACCTCCGCGACCACGGCGTTCACCCGCTCGAGGAAGGTGCCGGAGACCGTGGACCCCTCCAGCGTCGTGGGCCCCAGCGGCACGTTGCGTCCCTGGCACCACGCCTCGCACCACGCCTCCACGCCCGCCACGCGCCGCGCGAGCAGCGCCGCCTGCGCCTCGCTCAGCAGCCCCTGGGGCGCCTCCAGCAGGCCCTTCGCCTGGCCCACGGTGAGGACCTCGGCCTTGGCCAGGCGCCGCAGCAGGGCCAGGTCGTCGTAGCACAGGTGGTAGAGGTGCACCGCGCCCGGCGGGCCCCACGGGTCCACGGGCGTCACGCCCACGGCGCGCGCGAACTCCGCCTCGGGCACCGTGCGCGGGTCGGGCACCTCGCGCGCCGGCGCCAGGCTGGCGGCGCCGGCCCAGCGCTCCGCGTTCTGGAGGCGCCGCAGGCGCGCCAGGTCGACGACCGCGAGCGAGGGCTCGTCCCCCGCGTCCGCCACCGCCGCCTCCGCCGCCCGCTGCCAGGCGAGGGCGTCCTCGCGGCGGGCGCTGAGGTAGAAGACCTGCCGCCGGTCGTCGCGCGCCAGCTCCAGCAGGCTGGCGGCCACCTGCGCGAAGCGCTCGGGGTCGGCGGTGGTGAGCGCCTCGTCGAGGAAGAACGGCAGGCGCGCGTGACCGCCCTCGGCGTGGGCGGCGTGCGCCACGCGCAGCGCCAGCAGCAGCTGGGCGCGCGTGCCGGTCGAGAGCTGCGTCGGCGCGAGCAGGCGGCCGGTGGCGGCGTCGCGCGCCCGGAGGCGCTCCGCGGGCCTGGCGTTGGGCTCGAACACCAGCTCGAAGGCGTGGTGGGTGAAGCG
>JAAYYF010000107.1 GCA_012515535.1 Deinococcales bacterium | reverse complement strand
GGCGCGGTCGGCGCCAGGCGTCCGGTGGGGGGCGCGACAGGGGCGGGCCGCCTTCGAGCGGCTGCACGCTTATGGTACTGGAAGATGGTATCGCTTGCCGGCCTCGGGCCGGGAGCGCCTACCACACGGCCCGCGCCCGCCATCGGTCGAAGCCGGACGCCCTGGCGTCGGGTCTCGGAGCCTAGGTCCCGGCCTGCGTACCGTCCCTACGGCGCGTCCCTAGGTCCCGGCCGCGCGTCGTCGGGCCACGCGCGAGCGGTGGGCCCTGGCCCAGCGGCCGCGCTACCCGAAGCGCGTTCCTTGTTACCCTCCGGGGAACCGCACAGGGCTGCACCGCACAGGGGCGATCCCGAAGGATGGCAGCACCGCGCGCGGCTCGGCCCACCGAGGAGGTATCGGACATGTCAACCACCGTGTGCCTCGCCGGCGCCACCGGCTGGGCCGGTTCCGAGCTCGCTCGCGGGCTCGCGGGGGTCGACGACCTTCGGCTCGTCTCGGCCGTGTCCCGAACCCACGCCGGTCGCGACCTCGGCGACGTCATCGGCGCCCCGGGGCTCGACGTCCCCGTCTACGCCACCGCCGAGGAGGCGCTGCTGCACGGCTGCGACGTGTTCTTCGACTACACCCAGCCCACCGTGGCGCGGCGCCACGTGCTGGCGGCGCTCAGGAGCGGCGCCCACGTGGTCGTCGGCACCTCAGGCATCACCGACGCCGAGTTCGACGAGATCGACGCCGTGGCGCGCGAGCACGGCCGCGGGGTGCTGGCCTGCGGCAACTTCGCGCTCACGGTGGTGCTGCTGCAGCGCTTCGCCGAGGCGGCGGCGCGCCTGGTGCCGCAGTGGGAGATCTTCGACTACGCCCACGCCGACAAGGCCGACGCCCCGAGCGGCACCGCCCGCGAGCTCGCCGCGCGGCTGGCGCGGGTGCGGCGCCCGGAGCCGGCCGTGCCCATCGAGCAGACCGTCGGCCCGCCCGAGGCGCGCGGCGCCACCATGAGCGGCTCGCAGGTCCACTCGGTGCGCCTGCCGGGCTACGTGATCGGTGCCGAGGTCGTGTTCGGGCTGCCCGACCAGCGCCTGTCGCTGCGCTACGACGGCGGGAGCAGCGCGCGCCCCTACGTCGACGGGGCGCTGCTGGCGATCCGCGAGGTGGCGGGCCTGGTGGGGCTGCACCGCGGCCTCGACACCGTGCTGGACATCTAGCCGATGCGTACGCTGGACGCACGGCTCACGGCGGCGGCGCTGCCCTACCCGCAGCTGGCGGATGAGATCGGCCGCACGCTGGCCGACGCCCGCGTGGGCCGGCTGCAGGCGCTCGAGCGCGCCACCGCCCGCCTGCCGGGCGACGGCACCTTCCTGCTGATGGGCGCCGCCGACGAGCGGCTGGCGATCGCCAAGGTCGGCAGCGTGCACCCCGGCAACCCGGCCCGCGGGCTGCCGACCATCCTCGCCTCGGTGCTGGTCACCGACGCCACCACCGGGGAGCCGCGCGCGCTGGTCGACGGCGCCACCGTCACCGTCAGGCGCACGGCCGCCCTGTCGCTGCACGCCGCCCAGCGCCTGGGCGCGCGGACCGGCACCGTCTACCTGGTCGGCGCCGGCGCCCAGGCGCTCGGCCACGTCGAGGCGCTGCACGCCGGGATCGGCGTGGGGCGGCTGCTGGTGCGCTCGCGCACCCGGGGGCGCGCCGCGGCCCTCGTGGCGCACGCGCGCTCGCTAGGCATCGACGCGCGCCTGGCCGTCGAAGAAGGCGCCGCGGCCACGGACGAGCTCGCCGCGTCCGACCTGATCGTCACCACCACCGACAGCCGCGAGCCGGTGCTGCCCGCCGAGCTCGCCGAGCGCCTACGTCCCACCTCGACGATCGTCGCGGTCGGCGCCTTCCGGCCCGACATGGCGGAGGTGCCGCCGGCGGTGGTGGCGGTCTGCGACGTGGTGGTCGACTCGCTGGAGGGCGCCCGCGCCGAGGCCGGCGACCTGCTGCAGGCCGCGGCCGCCGGCGCCTGGGGGTGGGAGCGCGCCACCCCGCTGGCGGAGGTGGCCGCGGACCACCAGCGGGCCGGCCGCCCGGTGCTCTTCAAGAGCGTGGGCCACGCCCTCTGGGACCTGGCGGCGGCGCGGCTGCTCGAGCCGGGCTGAGGCGGGCGCGGGCGCGCCCGCCGCTCAGGCCCGCGCGTCCGCCAGCTCCTCGAGCTGCGTCACGTAGCCCTCCAGGACGGCGAACGCCTTCTCGATCGGCGCCGGGGTGGTCATGTCGACGCCAGCGCGGCGCAGCTGCGTGACCGGGTCCTCGGCCGAGCCGGTGCGCAGGAACCCCAGGTAGCGCTCGGCGGCGCTGGCGTCGCCGCGCTCGTAGCCCTCGCGCACGTCGCTCGCCAGGGCGGCCGCGGCCGAGATGCCGGCGGCGTACTGGAAGGTGTAGAACGGCACGAAGAGGTGGCCGAAGGTGGCCCAGGTGATGCCCGTGCGCTCGTCGGCGCGGATGGCGTCGCCGTACCCCTCCTGGAACAGGCGGCGCATGATCTCGTTGAGCCGCGACGACGTGAGGCCCTCGCCCCGCTCCACCGCCTGGTGCACCTCGAGCTCGAAGCGCACGAGGGTGGGCATGATGAAGAAGTAGCGGTGGAAGTTGCCGAACGCCTCCTCTAGGAGCGCGAGGCGCTCGTCGCCTTCGGTGAAGCGCTCCAGCAGGTAGGGGCGCAGCAGCGCCTGGTTGAAGTTGGAGGCGGTCTCGGCGACCATCATGGCGTAGCCGGCGTTGGCTAGGGGTTGCACCTGCTCGAGCAGCCGCGAGTGCATGGCGTGGCCGAGCTCGTGCGCCAGCGTCGAGACCGAGCCCAGATCGTCCTGGTAGCTCATCATGATGTAGGGCTGGCCGCGGTAGGCGTGGGCGCAGAAGGCGCCGTCGCGCTTGCCGCGGTTCGGGTAGACGTCGACCCAGCGCTCCTCGGTGAGGCCGTGGCGCAGGATGCTCACGTACTCCTCGCCGAGCGGCTCCATGCCGGCCACGATCCACTCGACCGCCTCGCGGTAGGTGGGCCTGGGCGGCGCCTTCGACAGGGGCGCGAAGACGTCGTGCTCCTTCAGCTCCTCCACCCCCAGCAGCTTGCGGCGCGCCTCCCAGTAGCGGTGCCACACGCCCAGGTTGGCCTCGAACACGGCCAGCACGTTGGTGAGCACCTCGCGCGGCACCTCGCGCGGGGTGAGCTGCTCCTCCACGGTGCTGGGGTAGCCGCGCACGCGCGCGGTGAAGGCCGACTCCTTCACGCGCCCCAGGTAGAGCTCGGCGAGGGTGTCGGCGTGCGCGAGGAAGCCGTCGGTGTACGACACGAAGGCGCGCTCGCGCACGCCCCGGTCGGGCGAGCCGATGAGGGCGCCGTAGGTGCTGCGCGCCACCTCGCGCTCGCGGCCCTCGGCGTCGGTGACGGGCCGGAACGGCAGCTCGCCGTTGGCCAGGCTGTTGTAGGCGCGCATGGCGGTGCCGAGCGCGTCGCCGAGCTGGCCGAGCACCTGCTCGACCTCGAGCGAGCGCACGTAGGGGCGGCTGGCCTCGAGGCGCTCGAAGTAGCGCTCCAGGTAGCGCAGGCGCGGCTCGGCCTCCATGAAGGCGGCCACGCGCTCCTGACCCAGCTCGAGGAGCTCGGGGCGCATGAACGCCAGCGCGCCGTTGGCGCGGGTGGCGAGCGCCTGGAAGCGCCCCGCGCGGGCGCGCGCCGTCTGGTCGCCCTGGTCGACGGCCAGCGGCATGTTGGCGTAGATGTTCAGCTTCTGCAGGGTGGCGAGCGTCTGCCAGTAGAGGTCGAAGAAGTCGGCGAGCACCACGGCCGACTCGCCGAGGCGTCCCTGGTAGCCGACCAGGCGCTGCAGCGCGGCCTCGGTGGCCTCGAGGTCGGCGAGGTAGGCGTGCTCGTCGGGGTAGGTGGCGGCGAGGTCCCAGGTGTAGGCCGGGTCGAGCTCGGCGCGGGTGGGGAGGCTGGAGGCTGACATGGCCGATTGTATAGGCAGCGGCCGAACTAGCGGGAGCGACGGGCGGCGGACGGCGTGCGGGCGCCCGCGACGAAACGCCCGCACGCCCGAGGCCGTCAGGGGATGCCGAAGCTGTTCAGGTAGTAGGTCGCGGCGTCGCCGCCGCGGATCGTCACGGCGGCCAGCGCCTCGGCGACCGGGTCCCATCCGTACCGCATCGCCACCTGGTTCCATCCCGCGGCCAGCGACAGGTCGACGTCGATGACGTAGTCGCCGCCCGGCGGCAGGCAGCCGCCCTCGGCGGTGCGGACGTCGACGGCCTGGGTGGCGTAGACCCAGCTCAGGAACGGCTCCTCGAACAGCGCCGGCGGCTGCAGGCTCAGGTCCAGCGGCTCGGCGGTCACGAGCGACATCTCCGCCCCCGCCACCCCGAAGGCGAGGACCGTGGGCAGCGGGATCTCGCCCGTGCTCAGGAAGGTCACGCGGGCGTCGGGGACGGAGGTGACGGTGTCGCACGCCTCGCCGGTGAACTCGTCGTAGACGAAGCGGTCGCTCGGAGCGAGCAGCTGAGGGGGCAGCTCGGACCCGCGCGGGAAGCGGACGCTAGCCTTGCCGTCGAACGTCACCTCGGAGGCCTCGCCGCGGTAGACGAACGGGGTGATGGGGACGACGCTGGCCGGCGCGACGGGCAGGGCCAGCGGGTCCAGCAGCACCACGCTGGCCGCCACCGGAGCGGGGCTGGCGGGTAGCGACACCACGTCGACCTCCAGGACCATCTCCTCGAGGGTGGTGGGCCCGGAGCGGCCGCACGCGGCGAGCAGGGTCAGGAGCCAGAAGCACAGGAGAACGGGAAGCACACGCATCGTTACCCTCCGGCGGCCACGCTAAGGCGGGGACCGCTAGGGCGGCCGTCGGGCCGCCCCGACGATCTTCGGAGGCCGGCGTTGGAACGCCGTTGGAACGCGCCGCTCGGACCCTAGAGCTCGTCGTCCTCCGCCAAGCCGGTCTTGGCCTCCGGCTCGGTGGGGCCGCTGCGGGCGCCCTGAGGGCGGTCGGTGGTGCGGAGGCCCGCTTCCGCGAGCGTCTCCTTGAGCAGCATCAGGCTCTCGGCGTCGAAGCCGTGGAGCCTGAGCAGCTCCGAGTCGGAGACGTTGCTCAGCTGCTTCAGCTCCGTGTACCCGGCCTGCTCGAGCGCGCGGCGCGCCGGTTCGGGCAACCGTTCTGGGAAGCTCGCCATGTTGCCAGGATAGGGCGAGAGGCGGAGCCGGCGACCGCGCGCGACACCGCGCCGGCGCCGCCCGGCGCCGGCACCACGCGCGCGGTTCCGTGCGCCGCCGCGGCGCCGTTCGTCACGCGGCCGCGCCGCGGCGCGGCCCTAGAATCGCCGTGACCGCGGAAGGAGCGTCGCCATGGACTCCTCGCTCTCCCGCGTCTGGTGGGCGCTCGCGCTGCGCGGCCTGCTGGGCGTGCTGTTCGGCGTGGCCGCGCTCCTCTGGCCCGGCGCCACGCTCGCCGCCATCATGCTGCTGTTCGGGCTGTTCGCCATCGCCGAGGGCGTGTTCACGCTCGCGGCGCTGCTCGCGGGCGTCGGCTTCCTGCCGTGGTGGGCGCAGCTGCTCGGGGCGCTCGTGAGCCTCACGGCGGGCGTCGTCGCCATCACCTACCCGAGCCTGACCGCCGTGGCGCTGCTCTACGTGGTGGCCGCCTGGGCGCTGCTACGGGGCGTGGCCGACATCGCGGCGGCCGTGCAGTGGCGCCGCTACCTGACGAACGAGTGGCTGCTGGCGCTCGCCGGCGTGGTGTCGGTCGTCTTCGGGGTGCTGCTGTTCATGCGCCCCCAGGCGGGCGTGCTTGCTCTGCTGTGGCTGGTGGGCAGCGCCGCCCTGCTGGTGGGCGTGATGCTGCTGGTGCTGGGCTTCCGCCTGCGGCGCCTGGGCCGCGAGCTTCGCGAGCGGCGCGAGCGCACGCGCTCCTACCTGCCGGACGGCTGACCGCGGCGGGGCTCAGGGACCGCGGCCCGTGGACGCTGGCGAGGGACCGCCCCGCGGGGCCTCAGGGGCGCCGCGCCAGCCACACGGTGTGGCGCGCGCCGCGCTTGCCGTGGGCGCGCGGCCGCTCGTGGCGCACCTCGAAGCCCGCGCGCTGCAGCCGCTTGGAGAAGGTGGGGCTGTCGAACGCCGACCAGATCGCCAGCACGCCGCCCGGGGTGAGGGCGGCACGCGCCCGCTCGAGCCCGGCCGCGGAGTAGAGCTGCTCGTTCTCGTCGCGGCTGGTGCCCTCGGGGCCGTTGTCGGTGTCCAGCAGGATCAGGTCGTAGGCGGCCTGCCGCCGGCGGATCTCGTCGGCCACGTCGCCCACGAACACCCGCACGCGCGGGTCGTCGAGCGGGCGGCCCGCCAGCTCCGCCAGGTGCTCGCGGTTCCACTCCACCACCTGCGGGAGCAGCTCGGCCACCGTGACGCGCGCGCCCACGGGCAGGCGGTCCAAGGCGGCGCGCAGCGTGAAGCCCATGCCGAGGCCGCCCACCAGCGCGCTGGCGGCGGGGCGCCCGAGGGCGTTGGCGGCGAGCTCGGCCAGCGCCTCCTCGGAGCCGTGCTGGCGCGAGTTCATCAGCTCGATGGTGGGGTGGTTGGGCTCGACGATGCGCAGCGAGAACTCGGAGGGGCGGCCCGCGAGGTCGCGGCGCCACAGCTCGAGCTGCCCGCCGCCGGGGAGGGGGGTGCGGCCGACCTGCTGCCAGGGGATCACGTGCGCTCCAGACGGGTGGGGAGAAAAAAGAAGAACGCGCATCCCGCGCGTTCGATGTCACACATTATAGGCCTTTATGCGCTATCCGTCAAGACGATGCAGCGGAAGCGGCCTGGCGGGGCTCCTGACCGCTCGCCGGGGGCCGCTCGACCCCTCCGAACGAGGGAGGAGGCGCGCCGCGTTTGGCGCGCCTCCTCGATCGGTCCGTTCTCGGCCTACGCCGGCCGCCGCCTCAGCGGTGGTCGGGCCGCGGCGTGGCGTCCGTGGAGGCCGGCAGCACCGGCAGCTGCAGCGCGTACTCGGGGATGGTGCCCTCGAGCGCACCGTAGAAGGCCATCAGGTCGTCGAGCTCCTGCTCGCCGAGCTCGCGGCCGAGCTGCACGCGCGCCATGATCTGCGTGGCGTCGCGCAGGCTCCACACCGAGCCGTCGTGGAAGTACGGGTAGGTGCGGGTGATGTTGCGCAGGGAGGGCACCTTGAAGACGTAGAGGTCGGCCTCGTCGTGGGTCACGGCGAAGCGGCCCACGTCCATCGGCATGGTGGGCGAGTCGATGGCCACGAAGTCGCGGGTGGCCTCCCAGTACGCCTCGGTGACGCCGAAGCGCTGCAGCGAGTTGCCGCCGAGCGCGGCGCCGTTGTGGCAGCCGGCGCAGCCGTACTCGATGAACGTCTGCAGGCCGGCGAGCTCCTGCTCGCTGAGGGCGTCCGCATCGCCGTTCAGGTAGTCGTCGAAGCGCGACGGGGTGGTGAGGGTGCGCTCGAAGGCGCCGATGGCGTTGGCGATGTTGGTGTACACCAGCGGTTCGCTCTGGTCGGGGAACGCCTTGGCGAACAGCTCACCGTAGACGGGCATCGAGGCGATGCGCTCCACGGCGAAGTCGGCGTGCGGGATGCCCATCTCGATCGGGTTGAGCACCGGCCCCTGCGCCTGCTCCTCGACGTCCTTGGCGCGCCCGTCCCAGAACTGCGAGGAGTGCACCGCCGCGTTCATGACGGTCGGCGAGTTGCGCGGGCCCTGGGCCCAGCCGTGGCCCGTGGAGGTCTCGAGGTTGTCGACCCCGTAGGTGGCGATGTTGTGGCAGCTGTTGCAGGAGAACACGCCGGAGAGCGAGAGGCGCGGGTCGTAGTAGAGCATCTTGCCGAGCTCCACCTTCTCCGCCGTGACGGGGTTGTCGGGGTTATCCACCACGTCGGGCAGCGGAGCGAACAGCGCCTGCGCCGTGCGCTGTAGCTGGTCGGGCTCCTGCGCGGCCGCGACGGACACCACCGCGAACACCCCCAGGGCGAGGAACGCTACCAACGGAACGCGTAACCGGTTGTGGAACATGAGGCCTGCCTTCCTGTGGCATGTCAGCCACTCTCGTAAGGCACGCTAACTCCGGTGCGCGGCGTCTCGCATAGGACAACTGTCCCGTCTATCACGGGAACCTGGCGCCTCGCGCCGCGCAGGCGCCGGGCTGGCTGCACGGACGCTTGGGCCGGACGGGCCCCGCGCCGTCCATATAGTGATGCAACGTGAACGCCCTCATCGTCCTGGTCCTGATCCTCCTGAACGGCCTGTTCGCCATGGCCGAGATCGCGGTGGTTTCCGCCAACAAGCTGCGGCTGCAGCAGAAGGCCGAGGCGGGCAGCGCGCCCGCCCGACGCGCGCTCGCGCTGGCCGAGAACCCCAACGTCTTCCTCTCGACCGTGCAGATCGGCATCACGCTCGTGGGCGTGTTCAACGGGGCGTTCGGCGCCGCCACGCTGTCGCAGCCGTTCGGCCGGCTGCTGGCGCGCGTGCCGTGGCTCGAGGGGGTCGCGCAGCCGCTGGCGCTGGCGGTGCTGGTGGTGCTGATCACCTACCTGTCGCTGGTGATCGGCGAGCTGGTGCCCAAGCGCATCGGCCTCGCCGACCCCGAGGGGGTGGCCATGCGCGTGGCGGGGCTGATGGGCGGGCTGGCCGTCGTCACGCGCCCGCTGGTCGGCTTCCTGGGCGCCTCCACCAACCTGCTGCTGCGCCTGCTGGGCGTGCGTCCCTCGAGCGGGGAGGAGATCAGCGAGGAGGAGATCGACATGGTGATCGCCCAGGGCCTGCGCGCCGGGGTGATCGAGCCGGCCGAGCAGGAGATCATCGAGAACGCCTTCTGGCTCGGCGAGCGGCGCGTGAACGCCATCATGACGCCGCGCCACGAGGTGGCCTGGCTCGAGCCCGACGCCCCCCCGAGCGAGCTGCTGGCGCTGATGCGCGAGGACCCGCACGGCCGCTACCTGGTATGCGAGGGCGACATCGACAAGGTGATCGGCTACGTCGCCATCCGCGACCTGCTGGTCAGCCTGCTGGCCGGCGAGCCGGTGAACCTGCGCCACGCGCTGCGCAAGCCGCTGCTGGTGCCCGAGACGATGCCGATCCTCTCGCTGCTGGACGAGTTCCAGCGCTCCGACGTGCACATCGCGGTGGTGCTCGACGAGTACGGCGGCGTCGAGGGCCTCGTCACGCTGACCGACATCCTCGAGGAGCTGGTGGGCACCACCATCCCCGCCGACGACGGCGAGCTGGCCGACGTCGTGCGCCTCGACGACGAGCGCTGGCGCGTGAGCGGCGGGCTGCACATCGACGACGTGCTCAAGCTCCTCGACCTGCCCGACGACACCCTGCCCGCCGAGCCCGGCTACCACACGCTGGGCGGCTTCATGGCCGAGCGCCTGGGGCGGGTGCCGCAGGTGGGGGACGAGTCGGTGTGGGCCGGCTACCGCTTCCGGGTGACGGCGATGGACGGGCTGCGGGTCGAGGCGGTGGAGATCCAGCGCCAGTCGGAAGCGGAGCTGCTCACGGGCACGGAGGACGGGGCGCCGGGCGCCTAGCCGCCGAGCAGCTCGGCGAACCGCTCCGCCAGGTCGGCGCGCCCCTCGTGCACCTCGTCGCGCGAGAAGTCGCCCTTGGCCAGGTCGGCGTCCTCGAGCGTCAGCAGCTCGTCGTAGAAGGCGTTGGCGGCGTCGGCCACCTCCAGGCGCGCCTGCATGCCCTCGACCCGCTCCAGCCAGGTGAAGAGCGCCGTCTCGGCGCGGGCGAAGGCGCCCATGGCGTGCTCGAAGCGGAACAGGCGCTCGAAGCGCGCGGCCGGCCACCCCGCCGGCGGCGCGTGGCGCACGAGGTCGTCGACGCGCTCGCGCAGGTCGGGCTCGCCGACGCGCGCGGCGCCCGCCTCCAGCAGGATGTCGAGCGCGCTCTCGCGCAGGCTCAGCGCCTGCGGGTCGTCGGCGCCGTGGTGGGCGGCCACCACCGCCCCCTCGGTGGCCAGCAGCGCCCCCAGCACGTAGGCGCGCTCGGCGTGCACGGTGCCGGAGGTGCGCAGCACCCCGAGCAGGTCCTCGGTGCCGAGCCGGTGGATCAGCGCGCGGCTCGAACCGAGGTTGGCGAGGTAGAGCTCGTCCAGCTCCTGCTCGGCCTCGCGCAGCTCGGCGGCGGTGATGTCGTGGCCCGCGCGGCCCGTGACCAGGCGCGCCAGGAGGTTGGCGATCTGCTGGATGGTGCGTTGGATGAGTTCGTCGCGGATGGGCACGTGCCTACGGTAAGCCTTCCGGCGCGGATCGCCCAGCGCAGGCGCGGCCCGCGGCGGCACCGGCTGTATATCCTGGCCGCATGTCGCTGTCCGCCATCGAGCTCAGGGTGCTGGGCGCGCTGACCGAGAAGGAGCGCACCACGCCCGACGCCTACCCGCTGAGCACGCAGGCGCTCGTGACCGCCTGCAACCAGAAGACCAGCCGCGACCCCGTCACCGACTACCACATGCAGGAGGTGCTCGAGGCGCTGCAGAAGCTGCGCGACAAGGGCCTGGCCAGCACGCGCCAGGAGGTGACCGACCGCGTGCCGAAGCACACCCACCGGCTGGCCCAGGCGCTGGAGGTGAACGCCGACGAGCTCGCGCTGCTGAGCGTGCTCATGCTGCGCGGCCCCCAGACGGCCGCCGAGCTGCGCAGCCGCACCGAGCGCTACCGCGTGTCGCTGCGCTCGCTCGAGGGGTTCGAGGCGTGCCTGGCGGGGCTGGCCGCGCGGCGCGTGCCGCTGGTCGAGAACGTGGGGCGCGCCCCGGGCCAGAGCCAGGACCGCTGGAACCACACGCTGGGCGTGCGCGAGGAGCGCCTGCAGCCGCGCGTGCGCCCGCCCAGCCCCGAGAACGGCGAGGGCGGGCAGACCACGCCGCCGCTGGCGGTGGTGCTCAGGCGCCTCGAGGAGCTCGAGGCGCGCGTGGCGGCGCTGGAGGCGCGGCTCGAGGGCTGACGCGCGCGCCTCAGCCCGCTTCCGCCAGCGCCCGCGTCACCTCGGCGTCGCTCGTCTGCTCGAAGCGCGCGTACCACTGGCCCACGCTGTCGAACGGCTCGGGCGTCTCGAGGCACACCACCTCGTCGGCCTCGCGGCTCAGCTGCTCGCAGGCGTCGGGCGCCGCCAGCGGCACCGCCACCGTGACCCAGCGCGCGCCCGCCTGCTTCAGGGCCGCCACCGCCACGCGCATGGTGGCGCCGGTGGCCACGCCGTCGTCGACCACGATCACGTGACGGCCGCGCACGTCCAGCGGCGGCCGCGCGCCGCGGTAGCTGCGCTCGCGCCGCTCCAGCTCCGCCAGCTCGCGCGCCCGGACGCGCTCGATCGCCTGGCGCTCCACGCGCAGCGAGCGCACCAGGTCGCGGTTGAGGACCTGCGCGCCGCCGCTCGCCACCGCGCCGATGGCCAGCTCCTCGTGGCCGGGCAGGCCCAGCTTGCGCACCACCAGCACGTCGAGCGGCGCGCCCAGCTCGCGCGCCACCTCCAGCGCCACCGGCACGCCGCCGCGCGGCAGGCCCAGCACCAGCGGCGCCTCGCCCGGTGCGCCCCAGCCGGCGGGCGCGCGCTCCGCGCGGCGCGCCAGGGCGCGCGCCAGCCGGCGCCCGGCGTCGCGCCGGTCCTCGAACAGCGGCCTGAACACCCCTCGGACCCCCTCCTGTCGCCCGCGCGTCGCGCTCCCGGCGCCGGGTCAGTCGCTCAGGTGCCCCAGCTTCGTGCGCTTGGTGCGCAGGTACCGCTCGTTGAACGGGTTCTCGCCCACGTGCAGCGGCACGCGCTCCACCAGCTCGAGGCCGAAGCCCTGCAGCGCGCTCACCTTACGCGGGTTGTTGGTGAGGAGCCTTAGGCGCCTCACGCCCAGGTCCACGAGCATCTGCGCGCCCACGCCGTAGTCGCGCAGGTCGGCCTCGAAGCCGAGCTGCTCGTTGGCCTCCACCGTGTCGGCGCCCTGGTCCTGCAGCTGGTAGGCGCGCAGCTTGTTGATCAGCCCGATGCCGCGCCCCTCTTGGCGCAGGTAGACGAGCACCCCGCGCCCCTCCTCGGCGATGGCGGCCAGGGCGGCGTCGCGCTGAGCGCCGCAGTCGCAGCGCAGGCTGTGCAGCGCGTCGCCGGTGAGGCACTCCGAGTGGAGGCGCACCAGCACCGGCTCGCTTCCGGTCACGTCGCCCATCACCAGCGCCACGTGCTCGTCGCCGCTCACCTCGTCGACGTAGCCGTGGATGAGGAACTCCCCCATGTCGGTGGGCAGCTCGGCCACCGCCGCGCGCTTCACGAAGGCGTCGTGGCGCAGGCGGTGGGCGATCAGGTCGGCGATGGTGCCGATCTTGAGGCCGTGCTCGGCGGCGAAGCGGCGCAGCTGCGGCAGACGCAGCATGCGGCCGTCGTCGTCCATCACCTCGGAGATGGCGGCCGCGGGGGTGAGGCCGGCCAGGCGGCAGAGGTCGACGCTCGCCTCGGTGTGGCCGGCGCGGCGCAGCACCCCGCCGGGCTTGGCGCGCAGCGGGAACACGTGGCCGGGGCGCGCCAGGTCGGCGGCGGTGGTGCCGGCCGCCACGGCGGTGCGGATGGTGGTGGCGCGGTCGGCGGCGCTGATGCCGGTGTCGATCCCCTCCTTCGCCTCGATGGAGACGGTGAAGGCGGTGCCGCGGCGCGCGGAGTTGTGCTCCACCATGGGCGGCAGCTCCAGGCGGTCGGCCATCCCCTCCTCGAGCGCCAGGCAGACCACGCCGCCGGTGTGGCGGATCATGAAGGCGACGCTCTTCTCGGTGGCGAACTCCGCGGCCAGGATCAGGTCGCCCTCGTTCTCGCGGTTCTCGTCGTCGACGAGGATCACGGGGCGCCCGGCGCGCAGCTCCTCGAGGAGCTCGGGCACGCTGGCGAGCGGCGCCTCGGCCTGGCGGGCGCTCACGAGCGCACCTCCGCCTGGCGCAGCAGCTGCTGGCGCTCGAGGTACTTGGCGAGCACGTCGCTCTCGACGTTCACCCGGGAGCCCGGCTCGAGCTCGCCCAGGGTGGTGACCGCGAGCGTGTGCGGGACGAGCCACAGCGTGAGGTCGGTGGCGGGCCAGTCGGGGCGGGTGCCGCCGGGGCCGCCCACGTCGACCAGCGTGAGGCTGACGCCGTCGACGGTGACGCTGCCCTTGGGCACCAGGTGCGCTGCCAGCGCCTCGGGCGCCCGCACGCGCAGCACGTAGGCGCCCGGCTCGTCGCGCCGCTCCAGCACCTCGCCCACGCCGTCGACGTGGCCGGTCACGACGTGGCCGCCCAGCCGGTCGCTGACGCGCAGGGCGCGCTCGAGGTTCACGCGCGCGCCCTCGTGCCAGCGCGGCGCCGTCTTGGCCACCGTCTCGCTGGAGAGCTCGACGTCGAACGAGGCCTCGTCGAAGCGCACCACCGTGAGGCAGCAGCCCGACACGGCGATCGAGTCGCCGAGCTTCGCGTCGTCGAGCACGGCGCTGGCGGCGACCGTCACGCGCAGGCCGCCGCCTGCGTCCACCACGCGGGCGATGCGCCCGACCTCTTCCACTATCCCGCTGAACATCGTTCGTCTCTCCTTCATCGCTGGTCGCTTCCGGGGTAGCGCGGCCTGCCCATGACGAGCAGGTCGTCGCCCACCAGCTGGGTGGTCAGGTCTTCGAGCCGCACGGCGTCGTCGATGCGCGCCACGCCGGGCCCGGCGAGCGGCCCGGGGGTGCCGGCGCCGCCGATGAGCTTGGGGGCCACGAACCAGGCCACCCGGTCGATCAGGGCGGAGGCGAGGAACCCCCACGCCAGCGTGCCGCCGCCCTCGAGCAGCAGGCTGGAGACGCCGCGCGGCAGCAGCGCCTCGAGGGCCAGGCGCAGGTCGGGCCTGCCGCCCGGCACCCCGAGCACCTCGGCGCCGCGCGCCCGCAGGGCGGCGACGCGCTCCTCGGGGGCGGCCTCGCTGACCACCACGATCACGCGGGCGGGCGCGCCGTCGGGGCCCGCCTCGAAGAGGCGCGCGCCGGGCGGGGTGCGCGCCTGCCCGTCGAAGATCACCTTGATCGGCGTGCGGCCCGGGCCCTCGCCGCCCTCGCGGCGGGTGGTGAGCGAGGGGTCGTCGGCCAGCACCGTGCCCACCCCCACCGCGATGGCGTCGTGCTGGTCGCGCCACGCGTGCACCAGGGCGCGCGCCGCCGGCCCGGTGATCCAGCGCGCCGGGCCGGCGGCCAGCGCCACCTTGCCGTCGAGCGACATGGCGGTCTTGTAGAGCACGAAGGGGCGGCCGTGGAGCTGGTTGGTGAGGAACGCCTCGTTCTGCGCGCGCGCCGCGGCTTCCAGCACGCCGCTGGTGACGCTCACGCCGGCCTGGCGCAGGCGCGCCGCGCCGCCGCGGGCGCGCGGGTTCGGGTCGAGGGTGGCGATCACCACGCGCGCCACGCCCGCCTCGATCAGCGCCAGGCTGCAGGGCGGCGTGCGGCCGTGGTGGTCGCACGGCTCGAGGGTCACGTAGGCGGTGGCGCCGCGCGCGGCCGGGCCCGCGGCCCGCAGGGCCTCGACCTCGGCGTGCGGCGCGCCGGCGCGGCGGTGCCAGCCCTCGCCCACCACGCGCCCGTCGGCCACCAGCACGCAGCCCACCATGGGGTTGGGGCTCGTGCGGCCGCGGCCGCGCTCGGCCAGCTCCAGCGCGCGGCGCATGTGCGCCTCGTCCACGCTCGTCGTTTCGTCAGGGACCGGCATGACAGCGCTCCCCGGGGGTCGGGGCGCTTCACCTCCTTCTCTCGTCCGGACTGTCACCGTCGGTGCCGGAGTCTCACCGGCTCGGGCCCCGTGCCTGGGGCTTCGCGGACTCGCGGCGTTCGGCCGCTCACCGCCGGTCGGGAATCTCACCCTGCCCTGAAGGAAGCCCTCACGGCGCCTGCCGCGAGGTGCTGGGCTCATGTTGACACCTGCGCGGCGCGTGACGCGTCGAGCGGCCGACAGACGCCCGCGGCGCGCGGGCGCGGCCCACCGCCCAGCCGTTCCCCGCCGCGGGTTGGCCCGATCGGCGTGCCGTGGCTTACACTCGACCAGCCATGTCAACGGATGCGGCACCGGTAGTAGCGACCCTGCTGGGTCAGGCACGTCTCGTCTGGCGAGAGGTGGCCGTGGAGGCCCGCTCGCGCAAGGGGCAGGCGTTGCTGTTCGCGCTGTGCGTGCGCCCCGAGGGCCTGCGCCGCGCCGAGCTGGCCGAGCTGCTCTGGGGCCCGGGGCGCGTGCAGAACGTGCGCCAGGAGCTGACCTCCCTGCGCGGCCTCCCCGGCGCCGACGAGTGGCTCGACCCCGAGGACCCGGTGCGGCTGCGGGTGCGGAGCGACGTGGCGGCGTTCGAGGCGGCGTGCGAGGCCGGGCGCTTCGAGGAGGCGCTGGAGCTCTACCGCGCCCCGCTCCTCACCGGCTTCGAGGCGCCGCGCGCGCCCGCCTTCGCCGACTGGCTGGAGGTCGAGCGCCAGCGCCTCGCCGACCTGCACCGCCACGCGCTGCGCGTGCGCGCGCAGGAGCTGGAGGAGGCGGAGGAGCACGAGGCCGCCGCGCGCCTGGTCGACCGCCTCGTCGAGCTCGACCCGCTCGACGAGACCGCCTACCGCAGCGCCATGCGCCTGGCGCTCAAGGGCGGCGAGCTGGGCGCTGCGCTCGCCTACTTCAGCGCCTGCCGGCGGGTGCTGCAGGAGGAGCTCGGCGCCGAGCCGCTGCCCGAGACCGTCGAGCTGCACGCGCGCGTGGTCGCCGCCCAGGAGCGGGCGGAGCGCGAGCGGGCGGAGCGCGAGCGGCGCGTGACGGCCGCCGTGCGCCAGCTGAGCGGCGCGGCGCTGCGGCTGGCGCAGGCGCTCGCGCTGCCCGGCGCCCCGCTGCCCGTGGCGGCGCTGGCGGAGGTGGTCGAGGTGGCGCCGGGCGAGGTGGCGGCGCTCTTCGAGCGCCTCGGCGAGGCCGAGCTGGTCGAGCGCCGCGCGCTGGCGCCCGCGGCGCGCCGGGCCGTGTGGGACGCCACCCCCGAGCCGCTCCGCGTCTACCTGCACGGGCGGGCCGCGCGCGCACTGCAGGCGCAGGCGGTGGACCCTGCCGACGTGGCGGCGCACCTGCTGGCGGCCCACGAGCCGAGCGCGGCGGCGGAGCGCTTCCGGCTCGCGGCCGCCGCCGCCGCCGCCGCGCTCGACCTCGAGGGCGCCGAGCGCCACCTCTTCCGCGCCCTGTGGGCCGAGCAGGAGCCGCGGGCGCGGGTGCGGCTGCTGCTGCGCCTCGAGCAGCACGCCACGCAGACGGGCGCCGCCGAGCTGCGCGCCGCCGCCCTGGACCGCCTCGAGGAGGAGGCGTTCCTGCTGCAGGACGACGAGGTGCTCGTCGAGACGCGCCTGGCGCGCGCCGTGCAGCTGGTCCACACGGGCCGCGCCGGCGCCGGCCTGGAGGTCGCCGAGGACGCCGCCGGCTGCGCGCGCCGCATCGGGCGCCAGGACCTGCAGGTGCGCGCCGAGCACATCGCCGGCGTGGCGGCGTTCCACGCCGGCGAGCTCGGGCGCGCCCGCGAGTCGTTCGCGGCGGTGGCGCGCCACGGCGACCTGCAGCAGCAGCTGCCGGCCCTCAACAACCTGGGGGCGCTGGCGGGGATCGCCGGCGACCTGGAGGAGGCGCTGGGCTACCAGGAGCGGGCGCTCACGGTGGCCCGCCAGCTCGGCCAGCGCCCGACCATCGCCGGGGTGCTGAACAACCTGGGTGCCACCTACGAGCGCGCCGCGCGGTACGAGCGCGCCGCGCGCAGCTTCGAGGAGGGGGCGCGGCTCTTCGCCGCGCTCGAGGACCCACAGGGGGAGGCCACCGCCTGGACCAACGTGGCCGACGTGCGCCTGAAGCAGGGGCGGCCCGAGGAGTGCGCCGCGGCGCTCGAGCGCGCCCGCCGCCTGGCGGAGCGCCTGACGGCGCCGGCGCTCGACTGCCGCCTGCTGCTGATCGAGGGCGCGCTGCTCCAGAGCCGCGAGGAGCTCGCGGCGGCCGAGGCGGCGTTGGAGCGGGCGCTGGCCGTCGCCACCGGGAGCGGCGACGAGCGCCAGATGGCCGTGGTGCGCTTCAACCTCGCCATGACGCGGCGCCTGGCCGCCCCGGAGGAGCCCGAGGCCCCCGCGCTAGCGGCGGTGGAGCGCCTCGAGGAGCTGGGCCTGAAGGACGTGCTGCCCTGGGCCTACGCCGAGATGGGCGCGCTGGCCGCCACGCCCGAGGCGGCGCGCGCCTGGGCGGAGAAGCTGGCGGCCTACGCCACCAACCCCAACCTGCGGCTGCTGCGCCTGCGGCTCGAGCGCCGCGCCCGCACGCTGGCGGGCGACGCCACGCCCGTGCCCGGGCTGGCCGAGCTCGAGGCGGAGGCGGGCGAGGTGCTGAGCGGGTGAGGGGCGGGGAGGAGCGCGTCGCCTAGTCGGTGTCCGTACACGACGCGAACGGTGGGGCCCGGGATCCCGGGCCCCACCGCGTGGTCTTACCTGCGAGCCGTCCCGGTCACTCCTGCTGGCAACCGGAGTAGACCATCCCGCTCCCGATGGTGAGCGTCGCGTCGTTGGACGTCACGTGGCAGTACTGACCGATCTCGCGCACGGTGGCGTTGGCGATGTCCAGGCGGGCGCTGCCGAGGAGCACGACGTTGGCCTTCGTCGTCTGGGAGAAGCCCCAGCTGGAGCCCGCGCCGCCGTGAGCGATGTCGACGTGGTGAAGGCGGTTGTTCGGGTTGTTGCTCACGAACACCAGCGCTTCCCAGAAGCCCGGCGTCTCGACGGCGCCCGTGAACGTGATGCGCTGGCCGGCGGTGCCGACCGCGTTGAGCGCCCCCTGGTTGACGCGGATGCCGGCGTTGGTGGCGAACTCGAAGCGCGCACCGGGGACCACGGTCACCGTGGTGTTGGTGCCGTCCACGTAGTGGTGGCCGTGGAAGCGGTAGGGCACGTCGAGGCTGCGCCACGTGGGGCTGGCGCCGGTGATGGTGCTGGCCTGTACGTCGACGTACTCGTGACCCTCGTTGTTCGGCCGGCCGCCGCCGCTGTAGGTGGTGCCGGCGTCGAGGAGGCCGAGCTGGTTCGACAGGAGGCGTACCGGCGCGCCGCTGTTGCCGGCGAAGGCGTTGTTCTCGAAGCGCGGCAGGCGGGCGTTGGGGCGGAGGAAGAGCCCGAACTCGCCGCTGTCCGTGAAGGTCGAGTCGCTGATGCTGACCTGAGCGGCCTCGGCCACGATCACGTTGGCCTTGTCGTTCGCGCTGAAGCCGTAGCTTGCGCCCGCCCCGCCGAACGCCACGTCGACGTAGGCGAGCTCGTTGCCGGGGTCGTTGCTGTTGAAGACGAGCGCTTCCCAGTAGCCCGTCTGGGTGCGGACGGCGCCGGTGAGGGTGATGCGCTCGCTGGGGGAGCCCACGGCGCGGAAGGAGCCGTTGTTGATGCGCAGTCCGGCCTGGTGGGCGAACTCGATGGTGGCGCCGGCGGCCAGCGTCACCTGGGCGGCGGCGTTGTCGGTGTTCACGTAGTGGAGCCCGCTGAAGCGGTAGGGCAGGTCGGTCTTGGGCCAGGTCTGGGCGCGGCGCGTGGTGCTCGCTGCGACGTCGATGTACGCCTGGCCGTTGGCCGTCATGCCGCTGCCTGAGTAGTTGCTGGCGCCGTCGAGGTAGCCGAGCTGGTCGCTGAGGAGGCGCAGGGGCGCGCCGCCGTTGCCCGCGAAGGCGTTGTCCGCGAACCCGGAGAGCACGGCGTCGCCATGCAGGTAGAGGCCGTTGCCGGCGTTGTGGCGGAAGGTGGTGCGCTCCACGGCGAGCTGCGCGTCCTGCGCGACGATCACGCCGGCGGGGATGCTGCCGCTGTTGCCGTACGAGGAGGCGGCGCCCGCGTACTCGACCACCGCGTGGGTGAGCTCGTTGCGCGGGTCGTTCGAGCGGATCGAGATCGTCTCCCAGTGACCCTGCTCCTGCTTGGTGCCGGTGAAGACGATCGGCGCCGCCGCCGTGCCGACCGCGTTCAGCGAGCCCGTGGGGCGCACGACCAGGGCGGTGCGCTCGGCGAAGGCGAGCTTGACCCCCGCGTCCACCGTCAGGGCGGCGTACGCCTCGAGGTCGCGGATGACCACGTAGTCGACGCAGCCGGCCGGGTTCACCTTCGTTAGGGTGCGCGCGCTGTCGATGCGACCACCCAGCTCCTCGGGCTCGTAGGCGGCGCAGGCGGCCGACGACATGGCCACGGTCACCGTGGCGGCGGCGCTCTTGGTGGCGTCGGCGCGGCTGGTGGCCGTGATGGTTACGGGGCCGCCGGAGGCGACGGCGGTGACCACGCCGTTCTCGTTCACGGTGGCGATCGCGGGGTCGCTGCTGCGCCACGCCACCGACTGCGAGACGTTCTGGCTGCCCAGCACCTCGACCTGCAGGGCGTAGCTCTCGCCGACGTCGAGGGTGAGGCTCTGCGGGGTGATGCTGACGCCGGTGACGTTGTTCTGGGGTCCGCCGGAGGCGCCGCCGAAGCAGCCCGCGAGCACGAGCGGCGCCAGCAGCACGGCGACGAGTCTTAGGGTCGTTCTCATGTGTTCTCCTCGGGTTCGGGCCGGGCCTCGTCCGTGCCGCGCGCGGTGGCGAGCAGGTGATCGGCGAGGTCGGCCAGGTTCGCGAAGTGCTTCACGTCACGCGTCGCGAGCTCCTCGAGGCGCGCGCGCCAGGCGTCGGACCTGGGAGCGTCGCACCAGAGATGCAGCACGTAACGGACCTCTCTTCGCACGAGGGGCAGGCTACGGGCGAGGGTGTGAAAAACACGTCAAAACGCCGTGGTGGTCGGGATCTCGACGTTCGCGGGGCGCCGGCGGGCGGGCTCGCGCGAGTCGGCTCCGGCCGTGGCGGCGGCGCGGCGCGGCTCAGGCCCAGGAGCGGCCGGCTCCGGTCGGGCGCTGGCTCCGTTCACCCCCGCGGCGCTGCTAGCATGCGGGACATGACGAGCTCATCCTTCGACTCCCGCCTGGACGCCTACGCCGAGCTGCTGGTCCGCGTCGGCGTCAACCTCCAACCCGGTCAGAAGCTGATCGTGCGCGCCGACGTCGAGGACGCCCCCCTCGTGCGCAAGGTCGTCGACATCGCCTACTCGCTCGGCAGCCCCTACGTCGAGGTGCTCTGGGGCGACGGCCTGGTCTCCCGCTCGCGCTTCCTCAAGGGCCCGGAGGGGAGCTTCGGGATCGTACCCGAGTACCGCGCGCAGGGCATGATCCAGCTGGCGCAGGAGGGGGCGGCGTCGCTGGCCATCACCTCCGAGGACCCCGACCTGCTGGCCGACGTGAACCCCGAGAACGTCGCCGAGTTCCAGGCCGCCTGGCGCAAGGCCGTGCGCCCCTACATGGAGCTGTCGATGCGCGACGCCATCCAGTGGTGCGTCGCCGGCGCCGCCTCGGTGGGCTGGGCCACCAAGGCGTTCCCGGGCGTGCCCGAGCAGGAGGCCGTCGAGCGCCTCTGGGACGCCATCTTCACCGCCACCCGCATCACCACCGACGACCCGGTGCGCCGCTGGCGCGAGCACAACGAGCAGCTGCGCAGCATGCGCGAGCGGCTCAACGAGCGCCGCTACGCCGCCGTGCGCTTCAAGGGCCCCGGCACCGACCTGAGCGTGGGGCTCGCCGACGGCCACCGCTGGGACGGCGGCGAGTCCAAGACGCCCGCCGGCACCACCTTCGTGGCCAACATGCCCACCGAGGAGGTGTTCACGGCGCCGCACCGCGAGCGCGTCGACGGCGTGGTGAGGGCCAGCATGCCGCTCTCGTACAACGGCACGCTCATCGACGACTTCACCCTCACCTTCGAGGGCGGCCAGGTCGTGAAGGCCGTGGCGGGCAAGGGCCAGAAGGTGCTCGACTCGATCCTCGACACCGACGAGGGCGCCCGCCGCCTCGGCGAGGTGGCGCTGGTGCCCGCCTCCAGCCCCATCGCCCAGGCCGGCATCCTGTTCCTCAACACGCTGTTCGACGAGAACGCCGCCAGCCACGTGGCGCTGGGCCGCGGCTACGAGATGACCGTCGAGGGCGCCGCGAGCATGAGCGAGGAGGAGAAGCGCGCCACCGGCCTCAACGACTCGCTGACCCACGTCGACTTCATGATCGGCTCCGCCGAGATGGACGTCGACGGCGTGAAGCAGGACGGCACCACCGAGCCGCTGATGCGCCAAGGGGCGTGGGTGAGCTGAGGCCGCTGGGCCGCGCGGCGGAGGCCGGGACCGCGGAGGGCGTCCCGACGCTCAGCGACGCGCGCCGCGTGCTGCGCTCGCGCTTCGGCTTCGAGGAGTTCCGCGGCGCGCAGGCGCAGATCATCGAGCACGTGCTGGCCGGCGGCGACGCCCTGGTGCTGATGCCCACCGGCGGCGGCAAGTCGCTCTGCTACCAGGTGCCGGCGCTGTTGCGGCCCGGGGTGGCGGTGGTGGTGTCGCCGTTGATCGCGCTGATGCACGACCAGGTCAGCGCGCTGCGCCTGGCGGGCGTCAGCGCCGCCTACCTCAACTCCACGCTCGCGCCCGAGGAGGCCCGCGACGTGGAGCGCGACGTGCTCGAGGGCCGCGTCGACCTGCTGTACGTGGCGCCCGAGCGGCTGCTCACCCCCGGCTTCATGGCGCTGCTCGACGGGGTCGAGCTGAGCCTCTTCGCCATCGACGAGGCGCACTGCGTGTCGCAGTGGGGCCACGACTTCCGCCCCGAGTACATCGGCCTGGGGGTGCTGGCCGAGCGCTACCCGCACGTGCCGCGCATCGCGCTCACGGCCACCGCCGACGCCGCCACCCGGCGCGAGATCGTCGAGAAGCTGCACCTCGAGGGGGCGCGCCGCTTCGTCTCGAGCTTCGACCGCCCCAACATCTTCTACCGGGTGGTCGAGAAGGACGACGCCAAGGCGCAGTTCCTCGCCTTCTACCGCGAGCGCCACGTAGGCCACGCCGGCATCGTCTACTGCCTGTCGAGGAAGAGCGTCGACTCCACGGCCGCCTGGCTGGCGAAGAAGGGCGTCGACGCGCTGCCGTACCACGCCGGCCTGCCGCCCGAGACGCGGCGTGAGCACCAGGAGCGCTTCCTGCGCGAGGAGGGCGTGGTGATGGTGGCCACCATCGCCTTCGGCATGGGCATCGACAAGCCCGACGTGCGCTTCGTGGCGCACCTGGACCTGCCCAAGAGCCTGGAGGGCTACTACCAGGAGACGGGCCGCGCGGGCCGCGACGGCGAGGCGGCCGACGCCTTCATGACCTACGGCCTGCAGGACGTGGTGCAGGTGAGCCGCATGCTGGCGAGCGGCGACGGCAGCGAGGCGTTCAAGCGCGTCGAGCGCCAGAAGCTCGAGGCGCTACTGGCGTTCTGCGAGACGTCGGGCTGCCGCCGCCAGGCGCTGCTGGGCTACTTCGGCGAGACGCTCGCGGAGCCGTGCGGCCACTGCGACACCTGCCAGGAGCCGGTGGCCACCTACGACGGCACCGTCCACGCCCAGAAGCTCCTCTCCACGGTGGTGCGCACCGGCCAGCGCTTCGGCGCCGGCCACCTCATCGACGTGCTGCTCGGCAAGGAGACCGAGCGCGTGCGCAAGTTCGGCCACGACCGCGTCACCACCTACGGCATCGGCACCGAGCTCGACGCGCACGGCTGGCGCTCGGTGATCCGCCAGCTGCTGGCGGACGGGCAGCTGCTGCCCGACCCCGACGGCTTCGGCGGCCTAGTGGTGGGGCCGGGGGCGGCGGCGGTGCTGAAGGGCGAGCGCGAGGTGGTGCTGCGCGTCGACGAGCGCCCGCGGCGCCAGCGCGCCACCAGGGTCAAGCGCGAGGCGCGCGCCCACGAGCCGTTCCTCGCCGAGGACGCCTCCCCCGAGCAGGAGATGCTCTTCCAGGCCCTGCGCGTGCTGCGCACCGAGATCGCCCGCGAGCAGGGGGTACCGCCCTACGTGGTGTTCCACGACCGCACGCTGCGCGAGATGGTGGCGCGCCACCCGCGTACGCTCGACGAGCTGGCGCTGGTGCAGGGCGTGGGCGAGACCAAGCTGGAGCGCTACGGGGAGCGGTTCCTAGCCGTGCTCCGGGAGGGGTGAGGTGGGGTGAGGTTCCAGGGCAACCTGCTGTACGTCCGCGACCTGGAGGCGTCGGTGCGCTTCTACGAGGGCGGGCTCGGCCTGCCGGTGGTGGCGCGGCCCGCGCCGCACATGGCCATCGTGGGGCTGGGTAACGGGCGCGTGTTCCTCCACGCCGACCCCGAGGGCGCGCCGGCCTGGCTCACCGAGGCGCTCGACCGCAAGGTGCGCGGCGTGGGCGTGCTGCCGCACATCGAGGTGGACAGCGTGGCGGCGGTGAAGGCGCGGCTCGAGGCGGAGGGGTTCGAGGTGTCGCTGGGGCCGGTCGAGGAGCACGGTTACCTGCGGCTCTACGTCTACGACCCCAGCGGCTACAACCTCGTCTTCGTGCAGTCGTTGGTGTGATCCGGGCCCGTGGAGCTCGGGACGCGGACAGTTCTACGGTCCCTCAGATGCTTGTTCAAGGTTTCGGCGCGAACCTTGAACAAGCATCTGAGGCTCCCGCAACAGACGTGCGTCCCCCGTTCTCGTGTGCTGGCCATGACGTCATGACTTCATCGCCACGACGCGTCCGATGACCTCCCGAATCGCCCGTTCGCACGGGCGCCCGACGCGCGCTGAGACGAAGGTGGGGCGCCGCAGTCTCACCAAGACCTGGACACCGCTACCATTCGCAACGCGCACTGTCCTGGACCACGCCGTGCGGGAGCTCGCGCGCTTCGAGGACGCGACCTCGACGCCGAACGCGCCGCTCGCTAGGCTGCTTCCATGGGCGGAGAGCATGGCGAGCGCACGGCTCGAGGGGCGGCCGGCGCGCGCCGAGCAGGTCGCCATGGCCGAGCGCGGGCGAACGCTCCAGCGAGAGGCCAAGTGGGTAGTTGCGGGTATGGGAGCTACCAGGGCCGCTCTCCAGGTCGCTGGGGCCCTGAACGCCGACGCGATCTCTGAAGTTCACGCCGAACTCGTGGCGGGGGCGAAGCCGTTCCGGTTCGGCCGGCAGCCGCTCCCGCTCGCGGGGTCGGGCCCGGCCGCCCTGCACGAGGCGCTGACGCGGATCCCACCGTTGCCGAGTGATGAGGTCGGAGCGGCTCTCGACGACCTCGTGGCCTTCGGGCAGCGCGACGACGTCCACCCACTGGCGCGGGTGGCCATCGCACATGCTCGATTACAGACCGTCCAGCCCTTCGCCGCAGGCAACGGCATGGTCGCTCGCGCCCTCGTTCACGGGCAGATGCGGGCCGCGGGCATCCTGCGGGCGTCGTTGGCGCCGATGTCCGCTGCGTTGGCAGCGGACCCGCGAGGCTACGCGGTGGCCCTGCTCGCGTACCACGAAGGTGACGTGCTGCCCATCGTGGAGCGGTTCGCGCATGCCGCCCTCGAGGCGGTCGGGCGCAGCAGACGGCTGCGCGAGGACCTGGCCACTATCCACGAGCGGTGGCGCGAGGCCTCGACGGGCCTCAGGCGCCACGCCACGGCGTGGCAGGTGTTGCCGTTGGCGCTCGGGTCGCCGACCCTCGACGCCGCCGGGATCGCGCAGCAGGTCGGAGCGTCGAGGATGGCGGTCTACAACGCCCTTGGGGTCCTCGAGGAAAGGGGCGTACTCGAACCCTTGACGCCAGGCTCCCGCCGCAACCGGGCGTGGCGCGCGCCGGCCGTGCTCGTGGCCCTGGACCGCTTCCAGCTTCGCGACTCCACGTTCTAGCGCCGCGGCGTCGCGGCCCGACGCGAGAGCTCAGCGCACCTCGCTGCCGTCCGCCAGGTCCTTCTCGAGCGTCACCAGGCTCAGCTGCCCGTCGTCGTCCTCGGCGGCGAGGATCATCCCCTGGCTCTCCACGCCGCGCAGCTTCACGGGCTTGAGGTTGGTGACGAGCACGAGCTTCCTGCCCACCAGCTCCTCGGGGGCGTAGTGCTGCTTGATGCCCGACACCACCGTGCGGGTCTCGGCGCCCATGCGCACGGTGAGCACCAGGAGCTTGTCGGCGTTGGGGTGCTGCTCGGCCTGCTCGACCGTCACGACGCGCAGCTCCACCTTGGCGAAGTCGTCGATGGTTATCTCGGGCTTGTGTTCGATGATGCGCTCCTCGGGTTCGGGCTCTTCGGCGGGCTGGGCGATCTGCCGCTCCAGCTCCTCCAGGTCGATGCGGGGGAACAGCGGCTCGCCGGGCTTGGTGCGGGTGCCGGCCGGGACCAGCCCCCACTCGCCGGCGGTCGCCAGGTCGAACGGCGCGTTGCGGATGCCCAGCTGCTTGCGTAGCTCGAGCATCTTGCCGGGCATCACGGGGTCGAGCAGGATGCTGGCGCAGCGCAGCGCCTCCACCAGGGTGGCGAGCACGGTGTCGAGCCGCTCGCTGGCGGACTCGTCCTTCGCCAGCTCCCACGGCTTCACGTCGGCGATGTACTTGTTGGCCTTGCGCACCGCCTCCATCACGCTGGCCAGGGCGCGGTCGAACTGCAGGGCGTCGAAGCTCCGCACCAGCTGCTGCGGCAGCGCCACGAAGGCGTCACGCAGCGCCTCGTCCTCGGGCTCGAGCGGGCCGGCGGCAGGCACCACGCCGTCGCGGTAGCGCCCCAGCATCCCGAGCGTGCGGTTGAGCAGGTTGCCGAGGTCGTTGGCCAGGTCGGAGTTCACGCGCTCGGCCAGCGCCAGCTCGGAGAAGTTGGAGTCGAGGCCGAACGTCATGTCGCGGATCAGGAAGTAGCGGAAGGCGTCGTTGCCGTACTTCTGCTGCAGGTCGAGGGGCCTGACCACGTTGCCGAGCGACTTGCTCATCTTGCGGTCGTCGATGAGCCAGTAGCCGTGCACGTTCAGGTGCTGGTAGAGCGGGATGCCGGCCGCCTTGAGCATGATGGGCCAGAAGAGGCCGTGCGGCTTGAGGATGTCCTTGGCCACGAAGTGCTCGACGTGCGGCCAGTAGGTGTCGAGCGTGCCGCGCGCCACCAGCACCGAGTAGTAGTTGATCAGGGCGTCGAACCACACGTACGTCACGTGCTCGTCGTCCCACGGCAGCGGGATGCCCCACGGCACCCGCGCGCGCGGGCGGCTGATCGACAGGTCGCCGATCGGCTCGCGCAGCATCGCCAGCACCTCGTTGCGGTAGCGCTCGGGGCGGATCAGGTCGGGCCGCTCGGTCAGCAGGTCGCGGAGCCAGGTGCGGTACTTCTCCATGCGGAAGAAGTAGTTGGCCTCGGTGCGGTGCTCGGGTGGGGTCTCGTGCTGGGGGCACTTGCCGTCCACGAGCTCCTTGTCGGTGTAGTAGCGCTCGCACTTCACGCAGTAGAGGCCGGCGTACTCGCCGTAGACGATGTCGCCGGCGTCGTACACCCGCTGCAGCACATCCTGCACCACCTGCTTGTGGCGCGGCTCGGTGGTGCGGATGAAGTCGTCGTAGCGGATGCCGAGCCGGTCCCAGGTGGCCCGGAAGTTGCCCGACACCTCGTCGACGTACTCCTGCGGCGACTTGCCGTGCGCCTCGGCCGCTTGCTGCACCTTCTCGCCGTGCTCGTCGGTGCCGGTGAGGAAGAAGGTGTCGTCGCCCTTGAGGCGGTGGAAGCGCGTGACGACGTCCACCAGGATGGTGGTGTAGGCGTGCCCGATGTGGGGCACGGCGTTCACGTAGTAGATCGGCGTGGTGGCGTAGTAGACGCCGCGCTCGAGCTCCTGGCCGGCGGTCGCCGGCGCGGGCGCCGCCTGCGGCGTGCTGGGGTCGGACTCCGCCAGACCCATGGTGGGCGCCTCGTCCACCGGCCTGTCGACGACGATGCGGTTCTGCGGGTCCTTCTCCATCACGTTACCTCCAGGGCGTTCGGGCCGCGGGCCCGGTTGCAAGCAAAAAGAAAGGCGCCGGCTTCGACAGACGGCGCCCCGTACGGCTGGTGTGTTGGCTCAGCCGGTGACAGGGCACGGTCGCATCATTCGCGGCACCATAGCTGAAGCGGAGTATAGCAGACGGCCGGTGGGGGGCATGGAGCCCTGTTGGGAGCCTCGGATGCTTGTTCAAGGTTTCGGCGTGAACCTTGAACAAGCATCCGAGGGACGCCGAGGGAGGACCGCTGCACCCCCGGCGACGACCGCGTCGCGGCCGTCAGCCCTGCGGCAGCGCGCAGCCGTCGTCGTCGCAGGCGGCCGCGTCGTCGGCGCCGCCCACCATCGCCAGCTTCGGCTGCTGCGGCCCCAGCTGGCGCAGCGCGGCCAGGAAGAACTCGCTAGGCTGGGCGCCCGAGATGCCGTGCTGCTCGTCGATCACGAAGAACGGCACGCCGCTCACGCCGAAGCTGCGGGCGCGCGCGAAGTCGGCCTCCACCTCCGCCGCGAAGGCGTCGCCGGCCAGCAGGTCGCGCACGGCCGCCTCCTCCAGGCCCGCCTCTCGCCCTAGGCGCACGAGCGTCTCGGGGTCGGCGACGTTGGCGCCCTCGCTCTGGTAGGCCTGCATCAGGCGCACCATCACGGCCTCGCCGGCGCCCTCGGCCTCGCCGAGCTTCGCCAGGCGGTGGGCGTCGAAGGTGTTGGCGGCCACCGCGCGCTCCAGCTGGTAGCTGAGGCCCTCCTCGGCGGCCACGTCGGTCACGCGCTGCATCATCTCCAGGGTGGCCTCGCGCGAGCGGCCGTACTTCTCCATCAGGTGCTCCACGGTGGAGGGGGCGTTGTCGCGGGGCGCGTCGGGCTGGAGCTGGAAGGCGCGCCACACGACCTCCACGTCGGCGGCGTGCTCGTAGCGGCTCAGGGCGTTCTCGAAGCGCACCTTGCCGATGTAGCACCAGGGGCACGCGATGTCGGACCAGATCTCGATCTTCACCCCCGCACCGTAACCGTTGGCGCCGCCGCCGCCGGCGGTCGGGGCTACCCAGGCCCAGGCGTGCGCGCCCGGTGCGAGGTGCCGCTCGCGAAGACCGGGTGCGCCCCCGAGGACCGGGCGCGCGCCCACCGCCCCGCGCCCGGGGTGCTGCTTGCCTCCCGGGGACCGCGTGGGCGCGTGACATGATGCCCGCATGGCGACCCGAGGGCCCTCCAGCGCAGCGCTACGCGACTTCCAGCGCGCGAGGCGCCGCGCCGACCTGCGCGTGGTGCTCTCGCTCCTGTGGGGCCCCGACGAGGGGCTCCTGGCCTACGACGACGTGCGCCGCAAGCTGCGCGCCGTCGAGACGCAGCGGCGCGAGCACGCCTACATCCCGCTCGACGCCATCGTGGGCAGCGTGGGGCGCTACCAGGACTTCACGCGCAGCTTCCTGCCGCGCCGCGACGCCGACGCCGGGCGCTGGGCCGGCGTGCAGCAGGCGATGACGGGCCTCGAGGGCCTGCCGCCCATCGAGGTCTACCGGCTAGGCGAGGCGTTCTTCGTGAAGGACGGCAACCACCGCGTGTCGGTGGCGCGCCAGCTGGGAGCGAAGCAGATCGACGCCTACGTCACGGAGGTCGCCACGCGCGTGCCGTTCACGCCCGACATGGACCAGGACGACCTGATCATCGCGGCCGAGTTCGCGGCCTTCCTGGAGCAGACCGACCTCGACGAGCAGCGCCCCGAGGCCGACCTGCGCGTCACGGCGCCGGGCCAGTACCCGCTGCTGCTCGAGCACATCAGCGTCCACCGCTACTTCATGGGCCTCGACCTGAGCCGTCCCGTCGACTGGGACGAGGCCGCGGCGCACTGGTACGACGCCGTCTACGAGCCGGTGGCGCGCGCCATCCGCCAGCACCGGCTGCTGGACGGCTTCCCGGGCCGCACCGAGGCCGACCTCTACCTGTTCCTCTCCGAGCACCGCGGGCGCCTGGAGCGCGAGTTCGGCTGGGCCATCGAGGGCCCGCAGCTGGCCGAGGGGTTGGCGTCGCCCAAGCGGCGCATCGACGACCTGCAGGAGCGCGCCGAGCTCCTGAGAGACCCGGCCACCGCCGAGCACCTCGTCGACTCGCTGCTCCTGTGCCTGGCGGGCGACGACAGCGACGAGCAGGTGCTCGCCCACGGCCTCGCCCTGGCGCGCAGCGAGGGGGCGACGGTGTACGGGCTGCTGCTCGAGCCGTCGCCGGCGGCGCGCCTGCGCTTCGAGGCGGCGTGCGAGGCGGCGGGGGTGAGCGGCCAGCTGGCCGAGGTCGAGACCGAGAGCCTGCGCGACACGGTGCGCGAGGTGCGCGCCCGCGCGCGCTACGCCGCCGTGGTGGTCGCGGCCGCCGGCAGCGCGCTGGCCAAGGCGCTGTTGCGGCGCTCGCCCAAGCCGCTGCTGCTGGTCACCGCCACGCCGCCCGGGGTCACGCGGCCGCTGCTCGCCTACGACGGCGGCGCCAAGGCGAACCAGGCGCTGTTCGCGCTCGCCTACCTGTGCGTGAGGCGCTCGCTGTCGCCGGTGGTGCTGCACGTGGAGCGGCGCGCGCGCGGGCTCGACCTCGACACCGCCCCGGGCCGCCGCGCCGCCGACTACGGCCAGGGCGAGAGCCGCGGCGACCGGCGCGCCGTCCCCGACCCCGAGGCCGAGGCCGGCACCCTGCCCCGCGGCCGGGTCGAGGACCGCACCCTGGCGCAGGCCGGCGCCTACCTCGAGGGCCTGGGGGTGCGCGCCGAGCTGGTGAGCGTCAGCGGCCCCGTCGCCGACGCCATCGTGCGCGTGGCCGAGGAGCGCGGCTGCGACGTGCTGTTCCTCGGCAGCCACTCGCGCCTGCGCTGGCTGGAGGAGGTGCTGGGCGGGGTGCTCGACGAGGTCATCGAGCGCACCGAGCTGCCCATCGTCGTGACCTGAGGGGCGGCGCGAACGCCGCCCCTCGGCCTACCCCGCGTCCGCCTCGGCGGCCCCGGCGTCGCAGGCCGCGCCGAGCGGGCGCGGCCCACCGGCCTGGTCCACGCCGACCGGGTCGCCGGCGAAGTCGACGCACTCGGCCAGCGGCACCGCGTCGCGCGCCGGGCTGCCGGCCACCAGCGGCAGCACCGC
>JAAYYF010000106.1 GCA_012515535.1 Deinococcales bacterium | reverse complement strand
TGACGGGCTAGCGCTCCACGCCGGGGGGCGCACACGCTGCGCCACCACGAGGCGGTGCTGGCCTGCCTGCGCGGGAACGGCTTCTCGGTGGCGGACGCCGCGCGCCTTCTCGCTGCTGGACGCCTACGTCGACGGCTCCGTCCTGCAGGAGCTGGCGCTCCCGTTCCGGACGCCGTCCGCGACCGGCACGCTGCCGGCGGCGGTTCATGCTCGATTCATCCCCTCCCCCCTACCCTCCCGACGGCGCCCGAGAGGGCCGCGAACGGAGAGGTAGACGATGAAGCACTGGAAGAGCCTGATGATCACGCTACTGGTGGTGGGGTTGGCCGCCTGCGGCGGCGCCGCCGTGCCGGGCGGCCCGCACGTCCCCGGCGAGCCGCCCGACGGCGGCGACGGCGGGAACGGTGGGGACGAGGCGATCGCTTCGAGCCGCTTCTTCCTGTTCACCGGCGACGACGTGCGCAACACCGCCGACCCGACCATCGAGGTCGACGCGGACGGGGGCGTGCACGTCCTGCTGCCAGCGAACGCCGTGGGGGACGCCTTCTACGCTTACTGCCCGGCCGACTGCGCCTCGCAGGACGCCGTGTCCGTGGCCGCGCTGCCGACCGTGGGCACGGTGATCAACGCCATGCTGGCGCTCGACGCTACCGGCCGGCCGCACGCGCTGCTCAGCACCTACCTGCGCGTCTACTACGCCACCTGCGTGGGCGATTGCCGCTACGACGACGCCTGGACGGTCAGCCCGGTGCTCGAGCACGGCGGCGGGTTCGAGGTGAGCGGTGAGGCGTTCGCCCTCGACCCCCAGGGTCGGCCGCGCTTCCTGATGCACGCCTACCGCTCGCTCTACCCCAGCGGGGAGCCCGAGCTGGCCACCTACCTCGTCGGCTGCGACGCGGGGTGCCACGACGCCGGCGCCTGGACCCGCTACCTGATCGACGACACCTACTCCTGGACCGAGACCACGCTGCGCTACACCGCCGACGGGCGCGCCCGGGTGGCGACGGCGCTGGGCCTGCCGTGGAGCGACGGCTTCGCGCTGGCGTACTTCGAGTGCGAGGCGGCCTGCGAGGATGGGGACAGCTGGGTCGGCGCCGACCTGGGGACAGCCTACGCCGACCCCCTGGTGTCGCAGATGTTCCCCGCCATCTCGTTGGCTCTCACCGCAGGCGGCGCGCCACGGCTGGCCCTGCTGGCGGCCAACCAAGCCGAGGGCGGGGCGCCGGCGCTGGTCTACCTCGAGTGCGAGACGGGCTGCACCGGCGACGCTTGGGAGGGCAGCCTGCTGATCGGCGGTGCGGGCGCCCAGGAGCTCGGCGCCGGCCTGGACCTCGCCCTCGACCCGGTGGGTCGCCCGCGCGTGGCGTACGTGGCCGCCTCGAGCGTCCTGCTGGCGTACTGCGACGCGGGCTGCACGGGCGCGGGCGACGGGTGGGAGCTCACGGCGGTCGAGCTCGCCGCCGACATCCCCGCCGACGAGGTGATCCCGTACCACAACTGCACGGTGGCCGCATGGCTGCTGCGCGAGCCGTCGCTCGCCATCGGCCCCGACGGCCTGCCGCGCGTGGCGTACCGCGCCGACGACGTCAGCGCCCCGGGCGGCCCGCAGGACCCTACGCACCCGCCGTGCCGCGCGGGCGCCGACATGAAGCTGGCTCGCTTCGCGCAGCTAGCCAGCTACTGAGGCCGCGACCCGCAGGACCTTCTCCATCGGCCTGCCCTTGGCGAGCTCGTCGACGAGCTTGTCGAGGTAGCGGATCTCCCGCATGGTCGGCTCCTCGATCTCTTCGACGCGCACCCCGCAGATCACGCCCTTGATCTGGTCGCGGGCTGGGTTCATGCGGGGTGCGCGCGCGAAGAAGGTCTCGAGGTCGGTGCGGTCGGCGAGGATCGCCTCCAGCTGCGCCTGGCTGTAACCGGTCAGCCAGCGGACGACCTCGTCGAGCTCGGCTTTGGTGCGCCCCTTCCGCTCCACCTTGGCGACGTAGTGGGGGTACACGCTCGCGAAGCTCATGGCGTACACGCGGTGGTTCCTGGTGGCCTTCATGGGCGCCGTCCTCCTGCAGTGGAACGCTCCGGGGCCGCTCCGCCGGCCCGCGTCCCGTAGGCTGCACGATACCGCCTGCGCGCGATGGTGGCTTCGGGCCGCTAGGGCGACGCGGGCCGGTAGGTGAGCACCACCACCCCGCTCGACAAGGGCTCCGAGTTCACCAGCTCGAGCTCGACGCGCTCGGTGAACAGCGGCCGCCCGCGCCCCAGCGCCACCGGGTGCACCATGAGCCGGTACTCGTCGATCAGGCGCAGGGCGGTGAGCTGCTGCACCAGGCTGATGCTGCCGTCGAGCTTGATGCCCTTCTCGGACCCCGCCTTGAGCCGGGCGATCTCCTCGGGCTCGATGCTCCGCAGCACGCGCGTGCCGTCCCACTCGGCCACCTCGAGCGTGCGCGAGAAGACGACCTTGTCCATGGCGTTGAAGCGCGCGCCGATGACCTTGTCGACCTCCGGCGCGTCCGGGTTCTCGGGGGCGTGCGGCCAGTAGGCGGCGAAGCCCTCGTACGTCTTGCGGCCAAGCATCAACGTGTCGGCGCGGTCCAGCTGCTCGACCATGTAGCCGGCGCGGTCGTCGCCCATGATGATCCAGTCCAGGCTGCCGTCCTCGGCGGCCACGAAGCCGTCGAGCGTGGTGGCGAGGATCACGTGCAGGTCGCCCATGTCAGCACCTCGGTGTCCAGCGGCTCCGCGGAGCCGTCGGGGGGTCGTCACATGGTGCCACATCCGCCGCCGGTCGCGCGGGGCGCCTCCCGTGGCGCCGCCTCTGGTACGGTCGGACGCCATGACGCCGGAACGCCTCGCCGCCACGCTGGAACGGCTCCGCGCCGCCGGGGGCGCGCCACCCGCCGACCTCTGGGAGCTCACGGAGCTGATGCTCGACCCCGCCTGGCTAGGCCACCCCGACCCGGGCCTGCGCGACGAGCTCGTCTACACCACGCTCGCGGGCTGGCTGGCCAGCGGCGCCTACACCCCGGAGCAGCTGCGCCGGGTGCTCGCCACCGCCACCGACGAGCGGCACCTGTTCGAGGGCCTCGGCGCCCGCGACGGCCTCTCGGTGCTGACGCGCTCGTTCTCGGTGCTGCTGGTCCCTCCGGTCCTGGCCAGCCACCGGCGCCACCCCTTCCTCAAGCCGGACGAGGTGCGGGCGCTCGCCCAGACGGTGGAGCGCTACCTGCTGGGCGAGCGCGACCTGCGCGGTTACCACGAGCGCCTCGGCTGGCTCCACGCCGTGGCGCACGCGGCCGACGCGGTGGGGAGCCTGGCGCGCTGCGCCGAGCTGGACGCCGCGGAGGTGCTCCGGCTGCTGGCGGTGCTGCGCACGGCGGCCGCCAGCCAGCACCACGCCTACGCCCACGGCGAGGACGAGCGCCTGGCACAGGCGATGGTCGACGGGCTGGGGCGCGCGGAGCTCACCGCGGCCGACCGCGCTGCGTGGCTGGACGGCTTCCGCCCCCTGGTGCAGGCGTGCGCCGAGCTGGGGATGCCCGACGGCTACGCGCGCTTCATGAACGTCAAGCACGTGCTGCGGGCGCTCTACTTCCTCGTGCACGGGCGCACCGAGGCGTGGCAAGAGCCCGTCGCCCACGCCACCGTGGCCCTGCTGGAGGAGTTCGCGCGGCTGTAGCGGGCCCTGGGGCGCACGGCGCGTGACGCCTGCGCCCCAGGGCCGGCACACGAACGGCCTCGCCGTCCGCTCGTAGCGCCCGGCGAGGCCGTCGTGAGCGCTCAGTGGCAGCTGCCGCCGCCGCTCGCGCCGTCCGTCCCTTCGCCCAGGTCGTCGCTGCGCCCGGCGAGGACGCGCGACCACTGGGCCGTGGGGCGCCCCTCGTGCCGCATCTGGTCCCCGCGCGAGCCCCAGTACTTGGGCCAGCCCTCGGGCGAGTCCTCCCAGTGCTCCTGGCGCCCGTAGACCGTGCGGTCCAGCAGGCCGTACGACGGCGCCATGATCTCGTTGCCGCGGCCCGTGGTGAAGTAGGTCTCGAACACCCGGTCGCCGTGGCGCAGGTAGCTGGCGAGGATGCCGAAGTGGCGCCCGGCGATCAGCCGTTCCACCGAGCCCTCCGGCACCGAGTACCACGGCATCGGCCAGTCCATGAACGCGTGGTAGCGCGAGCTGACCTCGTACGCCCCCTCGCAGAAGACCGCGAAGGTCACGCCGCGGCTGTGCAGGTAGGAGAGCTCCGTGACGTGGGTGGTCGAGAAGGTGCAGCCCTCGCACTGGCCGGCGGCGGGCTTGCCCTCGTGCCACATGTGGTAGTAGGCGATCAGCTGGTCACGGCCCTCGAAGGCGTCGAGCAGCGTGACCTCGCCGGCGGCGCCCACCAGCGGCGTGCGCGCGTCGACCTCGGCCATGGGGAGGCGGCGGCGCTCGGAGGCCAGCGCGTCCCCGGCGCGGGTGTGCGCCTTCTCCTTCACCCTGAGGGCGTCGATCTGCGCCCGCCAGGTAACGCGGTCCGTGACCGGCGGCAGGGGCAGCGTCCTGGCGCCTTCCGTCTCGCGGCGTTCCTCCAGCATCGTCTTCCTCCATGGTCGGCCTGCACGACACCCGGCAGGGGCCTCCTGGGCCCCTCGGTGTGCGGCCTGAGCTCGCGCGTCCTCGCGAGCTTGTCATACGCAAGCACGTTGCGTCAAGGCAAGCGCGCGGTATCATCCGAAGCGATGTCACGGCGAAGCTACGGACAGTTCTGTGGCCTCGTGCGCGCGGCGGAGCTGGTGGCCGAGCGCTGGGCCCTGCTCATCGTCCGCGACCTGCTGGTCAGCCCGAAGCGCTACACCGACCTGCTGAACGGCCTCCCCGGGATACCCACCAACGTGCTCGCCGCCCGCCTCAAGCAGCTCGAGGAGGGGGGCGTGGTCCGGCGCCGGCTCGACGACCGCGCCGTGCTCTACGAGCTCACCGAGTACGGCCAGGAGCTCGAGGCGGCGGTGCTGGCGCTCGGGCGCTGGGGGGCTCGCATGCTCACCGAGCCGGCGCCCGACGAGGTCGTCACCCCCGACTCGATGGTCATGGCGTTCCGCTCGACGTTCCGCCCGGAGGCCGCCCAGGGGCTCACGGCCAGCTTCGAGGTCAGGCTGGGCGAGATCGCGCTGCACGTGCACGTGGAGGACGGCGAGGCCCACGTCGACGCGGGGGCGGCGCCGGCCCCCGACCTGGTCATCGAGACCGGCCCCGCGATCAAGGCGCTGATGGCCGGCGAGCTCACCCCCGCCGAGGCACGCGCCAACGGGAGCGTGAGGCTGACCGGCGACCCGCGGCTGCTCGACCGCTTCGCCGCGCTGTTCCGCATCTAGGCGGCCGGGCCACCCCACGGTCGCTCGAGCGATAGGCTGGTGCGGTGACGACCCGGAGCCCCGCCACCGTCCCGCCGCCGTCGCTCGCCACCCTCACCACCCTGAAGGTCGGCGGCCCCGCGCGCCGCCTCGTGCGGGCCGCGGACGAGGCCGAGATCGTGAGCGCCGTGCGCGCGGCCGACGCGGCCGGCGAGCCGCTGCTCATCGTGGGCGGCGGCTCGAACCTGCTGGTGGCCGACGCGGGCTTCGACGGCGCCGTGCTCCTGATCGAGCAGGCCGAGGCGGCGCTGACGCCGCACGCCGCCGGCCCGGGCCACGTGGACCTGCGCGTGCCTGCCGGCCAGCCGTGGGACGCGCTGGTGGCGGCCACGCTGCGGCGCGGCTGGGCGGGGCTGGAGGCGCTCTCCGGCATCCCCGGTCTCACCGGCGCCACGCCCGTGCAGAACGTGGGCGCCTACGGCGTCGAGGTGGCGCAGCTCCTGCTGTCGGTGCGCGCCCTCGACCGCGAGACGGGCGAGGTCGTGACCTTAAGCCGCGAGGCGCTGGCGTTCGGCTACCGCGACTCGCTGCTCAAGCGCACCACCGTGGGCGCCTCGCCGCGCTACGTGGTCCTGAGCGTCGACCTGCGCCTGCGCGAGAGCCCGCTTAGCGAGCCCGTGCGCTACGCCGAGCTGGCGCGCGCCCTGGGCGTGGCGGTGGGCGAGCGCGCGCCCGCGGCGCAGGTGCGGCGCGCGGTGCTGGCGCTCAGGGCGGCCAAGGGCATGGTCTTAGACCCGGCGGACGCCGACACCACCAGCGCCGGCTCCTTCTTCACCAACCCGGTGGTCGACGCCGCCGCGGCCGCCCGCCTGCCCGAGGGGGCCCCGCGCTGGCCCGTAGGGACGGGGCCGGACGCCCGCGTGAAGCTCAGCGCCGCCTGGCTGATCGAGCACGCCGGCTTCGGCAAGGGCTTCGGCCTGCCCGGCAGCCAGGGCCCCGACGGCGTGAGCGGCTTCGACGTGGCCCAGGGGCGCGCCTCGCTGTCGACCAAGCACGCCCTGGCGCTCACCAACCGCGGCGGCGCCAGCGCCGCCGACCTGCTGGCCCTGGCGCGCACGGTGCGCGACGGCGTCGAGCGGCGCTTCGGCGTGCGCCTGGAGCCCGAGCCGCTGCTCGTGGGGTGCCGCCTCTAACAGCACCGTCGCCCTCGCTAGCGTTCGTGACGAAACAGAACGGCGCGCGCCCGTCAGGTGCTACCTTCCAGACGTACACCGCTGCCGGTAGTCGACCCATGGACACCACCTGGAGGGCTCGATATGGCGAACACCGACAAGGAGCTCGAAGACCTGCGCAAGGACCTCGACGGCCTCAAGGCGCAGCTCAAGGCGCTGGCGAACGACGGGGGCGACGTGCTGGCGTCGGCGCGCAGCAAGCTCGAGGCCGAGGCCGAGCGGCTCATGGAGGGCCTGAAGAGCGCCGGCTCCTCCGCCGCGCGCACGGGCGAACGCCTCATGCACAAGACCGAGGACCAGATCGAGGAGCACCCCTGGGGCGCCACCATGCTCGCCCTGGGCGTGGGCGTCGTCCTCGGCATGATGCTCCGGCGCAGGTGAGCCGCGGCGGTGCTCAAGCGCGTCACCGACTACCTGATCGCCCTGCTCGACCTGCTTGAAGCCGAAGCGAGCGGCCTGCGGGTCGGCCTGCTGCGCACGGGCACGGCCCTGACGCTGGTGTTCGCCGGCATCGCGCTGTTCACGGCCGCGGCCGCCGTGTTCGGGTGGGCGCTCTACCTCACCCTTCTCCCCTACTGGGGCCGCGCGGGCGCGGCGGCCGCCTGCGGCGGGCTGCTCGTGCTGATCGGAGGGGGGTTCCTGTGGGCCGCGAGGTCACGCGGCAGGAACTGAGCCGCTCGAAGGCGCGCGCTCGCGAGCTCGCGGCCCAGCTCGACCAGCGGCTGGCGCGCGACCGTCGCGTCGGCGCGTTCGTGCTCGGCCGGCTGCGCCGACGGCCGCGCGGGCTCGTCGTCGCCTCCGCGGGCGCCCTGGCGGGGCTGCTGCTCTGGCGGGCGCTGAGCGGACGCAGGCGCTGAGCGGCGCCCGGGCCGCGCCGAGCGGCTGGGTCGGGAGGCTACGGTGGTGAGGTCGGCGAGAACCGCTCCGAGCGCGTAGAACAGCAGCGCCGACACGACCCACGACACGCCCAGGCTTGGGGCTGCGCCACCTGGCAGGGCTGGGGCGCCTAAGCGGACCTGACGGTCAGGAGGCCGTAGACGGGTAGGGCGAGCACACCCAAGCGGATCCGAGCGGTCGTGCGCGCGGCCATGATGCGCTCCTCGTCACCGCTCGAAGGGGTCGCAGGGACCTGGGGACGACGCGACCCGCGGAGGCGGCCTGGACAGCGCCCGA
>JAAYYF010000105.1 GCA_012515535.1 Deinococcales bacterium | reverse complement strand
GAGAGGATGGCGGGCCACAGGCCGGTGATGCCCAAGAGGGTGGTGACGAGGAAGACGGCCTTGAGGCCGAGGGCGAACGTCACGTTCTGGCGGATGTTGCGCATGGTGGCGCGCGACAGCTCGATCAGGTCGCTCACGCCCGTGGCGTTGGCGCGCAGCAGCGCGGCGCCGGCCGTCTCGAGCGCCACGTCGGTGCCGCCGCCCATGGCGATACCGACGTCGGCTTGCGCCAGGGCGGGCGCGTCGTTGATGCCGTCGCCCACCATCACCACTTTGCCATCGCGCTTGAGGTCATCGATGGCGGCGAGCTTGTCCTCGGGCAGGAGCTCGCTCCGGGCCTCCAGGCCCAGGTGATCGGCGATGGCCTGGCCGGTGCGGGCGTTGTCGCCGGTGAGCATCACGCTCCTGACGCCCAGGCGCGTCAGGCGCTTGACGGCTTCGGCGGCGTCGGCGCGCGGCTCGTCGCGGATGGCGATGAGGCCCAGCGGGGTGTGGCCCTGCAGCAGCACCACCACCGTCTTGCCCTCATCCTCCAGGCGCACGGCCTGCGCTTCGGCTGCGGGAGGCAGCGGGGCGCGCTCCGCTGCGTAGCGTGGCGAGCCGACGGCGTAGGCCTTGCCCGCCACGCTGGCGGTGACGGCCTGGCCGGGCACGGCGCGCGCGTCCACCGCGACCGGTACGTCCAGTGCTTCGGCGCGCTTGAGGATGGCCTTGGCGAGCGGGTGAGCCGAGCCGGTCTCGACCGCGGCCGCGAGCCTGAGCACCTCGTCCTCGCTCGCGGCGAGGGGCACGACGTCGGTGACCTGCGGGCGGTTCTCGGTGAGGGTGCCGGTCTTGTCGAACGCTACCGTCTTCACGTCGCCGATCGCCTCGAGCACCGCCCCGCCCTTGATCAACAGCCCGCGGCGCGCGCCGGCGCTGATGCCGGAGGTCACAGCGGCCGGCACGGAGAGCACGAGCGCGCAGGGGCAGGCGATGAGCAGGAGCGCCAGCGCGCGGTAGACCCACTCGCCCCAGTCCGCGCCGAACAGGAGGGGCGGCACCACCGCCACCAGCAGGGCCGCCAGCATGGCGGCGGGCGTGTAGACGCTGCTGAAGCGGTCGATGAAGCGCGCCACCGGCGCCTTGCTGCTCTCGGCCTCCTCCACCAGGTGGATGATCCTGGCGATGGTGCTGTCGCTGGCGGGCCTGTCGACGCGCACCGTGAGCACCGCGTCGGTGGCGATGCTGCCCGCGAACAGCGCGTCACCGGGCGCCTTGGCGACGGGCATGCTCTCGCCCGTGACGGGCGCCTCGTCGATGCCGGCTGAGCCCTCGACGATGGTGCCGTCGGCGGGCACGCGCCCGCCCGGCTGCACGTGCACCAGGTCGCCCACGGCCAGCGCCGCCACCGGCACCTCGCGCGCCCGCCCGCCCTCCAGGAGCAGCGCCACCTTGGGCGCCAGCGCCGCCAGCGCGTGGATGCTCGCGCGGGCGCGGCCGGCGGCGACGGTCTCGAGCAGCTCGCCGATGGCGAAGAGGAACACCACGATGGCGCCCTCGGGCGCCTCGCCGATCGCCACCGCGCCCAGCGCAGCCAGGGAGATGAGGGTGTTGATGGTGAAGGGCCGCCCCAGCCGTGCGCTCGCCCACGCCTTGCGGGCGAGGGGCGCGACGCCGATGAGGGTGGCGGCGGTGAAACCCCACGGCGCCAGGCTCGGGAAGGTGAGCGCCAGGAGCGCGCTCACCACCAGTAGCGCGCCGGTGACGATGACGAAGCGGCCCTTGGCGGTCCGGTACCAGGCGGGGGGCGTCTCAGGACCGCCGTACGCTCCGCCCGCCACGGCGCCACCGGGCGCGTCCGCCAGTACCTCGCCGCCCT
>JAAYYF010000104.1 GCA_012515535.1 Deinococcales bacterium | reverse complement strand
TCGGCGCTGCGGAGGTGGCCGTCGCGGTCGGGCACGCCGGTGTCGAGGCTCGCGGTCTCGATGTACACCTCCGCCCAGGAGGAGTCGGGCGCCTCCCGGTCCAGGTGCAGCCTCCCGTGGAAGCGCGTGAAGCGCCCGCGGACGGTGGTGAACATCATGTGCTTGGTCGAGAACTCGATCGTGGAGTGAGTAGGGTCGATCTCCCAGATGCGAACTGCCATGGCTGGTCCCCTATCTCCGGAGCGGTCCGGCCGCTGCAGTATAGGGAGCCTGCCGGCGGCGCCTCACCCCATCTGCACCGCTTCCGCCTCGCGGCTCTCCTCGGCCATCATGCGCAGGAACTCCTCCACCACGCGCGGGTCGAACTGGCTGCCGGCGTTGTCGCGGATGTAGGCCAGCGCCCGCTCGCGCGTCCAGGCGGGCCGGTAGGGCCGGTCCGAGGTGAGGGCGTCGTAGACGTCCACCACCGCGAACGCGCGCGCCGGCAGCGGGATCTCCTCGCCCTTCAGGCCGCGCGGGTAGCCGCTGCCGTCCCAGCGCTCGTGGTGGCAGTACGGGATGGCCAGCGCCGGGCGCAGGAACTCGATCGGCAGCAGCAGCTGGTAGGCGAACTCGGGGTGGCGTTTCATGAGCGCCCACTCCGCGTCGGTGAGGGGGCCGGGCTTGAGCAGCACCTCGTCGGGCACCCCCATCTTGCCGATGTCGTGCAGCAGGGCGCCGCGCCGCACGTGCACCAGCTGGTCGCGGGGGATGCCGAGGCGCTCCGCGAGCCGCACCGTCTGCTCGGTCACGCGGCGGCTGTGGCCCTCGGTCTCCTCGTCGCGCAGGTCGAGGGCGCGCGACCACCCCTCGATGGTGCGCTCGTAGGCCGCCAGCATCTCGGCGTTGCTGCGCTGCAGCGACTCCACCAGGTTGGCGTTCTCGAGCGCCAGCGCCGCCTGCGAGGCGAGGGCCGACAGCACGTCGTGCCAGTCGGCGCCGTGCTCTACGCGGACGTGCTGGAACAGCTCGAGCACCCCCAGCAGCTGGCCCTTGGCGATCAGCGGCATCGCCACGTAGGCGCCGAAGCCCACGTCGGAGAGCCCGCGCGACGGCGGCAGACCGGCGGCGATCGCCTCGCGGTCGTTGACCGCCACCGGGCGCCGCTCCAGGGCGGCGCGGCCCGGTAGCCCCTCGCCCAGGCGCAGGCTGGTGCGCCGGTGGGCCGCGCCCGGGAGCCCCAGCGAGGCGCCGAAGCGCAGCCGCTCGAGGCCGGGGTCGTACAGCAGCACGCAGCCGGCGTCCACCCCCAGGCGCTCGCGCAGCTGGCGCAGCACCGTGTCGAGCACCGCCGACAGGTCGAGGCTGGCGACGATGGCGCTGTCGATCTCGCGCAGCGCGGAGATGTGGCCCAGGCGGTGGTTGAGCTCGTGGTTGAGCTGCTCGATGCGCACGTTGGCGTCGTGCTGCTCCGAGACGTCCAGCCCCATGCCCGCCAGCACCGGGCCGTTGGCCGTGTCGACCCGCGTGCCGGTGAGCGAGTAGGGCACGCGGCGCCCGTCGGCCGTCACGAACGCCACCTCGGCGCGCGCGGCGCCCTCGCGGAGGGCGCGCGCCACGGCCTCGCGCACCCGCTCGCGGTCCTCCGGCGCGAAGAGGTCGAAGGGGCTCATGCCGGCCATCGCCTCCTCGGGGTAGCCGAGCTCGGCGCTGAAGTTGCGGTTCCAGCGCACCAGCCGCCCCTGGGGGTCGGTGACGTAGAAGACGCCCGGGAGGCTGTCGATGACGGCGTCGGTGAACTCGGTGGCGGCACGCAGCTGGGCCTCGGAGGCCTCGAGCTCGTGGCGCACGCGCGCCTGGAAGCGGCGCTCGATGCCCACCTGGCGCCAGGCGAGGCCGCCGACGAGCGCCGTCGAGAGCGACACGAAGAACCAGCCCTTGAGCGTCTGCAGCGAGGCCAGGTGCTCGAGGTCTCGCGCCACGGCCAGCACCATGCGGTCGCTGAAGGCGACCCAGAGCGCCGACACCAGCAGGTAGGCGCCTGCGGCGAGGACCACGTAGTTGGGCTTGCTTCGCATGCTGACCCGACCTCCGCGGGGGAACGGGTTCGGACCGGCGGTGGCCCACCTGGCCCAGGACCGGCTCGCGGCGACCGGCCCTGGCGACTATCGCCCGTCGGCTCTTACCGAGGTATTACACGAGCGCGGACGTCGCGCCCGACGCGACGCTCGGCGCGGGAGGGTGACGTAACATCACCGGCATGACCCAGCGAACGGAGCGGTTCCCGAAGGCCTTGCTCGCGCCCCTGCTCGCCCTGGTGGCGGGGCTCGCCGCCGCCCAGGCGGGGCCCGACGTCGCGAGCGTCGACCTGCCGGTCACCCGGCTCGTGCTGTTCACCAGCGGCGTGGGCTACTTCGAACGCGAGGGCGTGGTGAGCGGCGAGCAGGAGCTCGTCCTCAGCGTGCCGCGCGCCGAGATGGACGACCTGCTGCAGAGCCTGGTGCTGCAGGACCTCGACGGCGGCCGCGTCACGCCGGTGCGCTACACCTCGCAGGCGCCGCTCGGCCGCCTGCTGGAGGGCTACTCCCTCGACCTGAGGGGCGACGTCACGCTGCCGTCGCTCCTGGCGCAGGCGCGCGGGGAGCAGGTGGTGCTGGAGGGCGCCACGCCGCTGACGGGCGCGCTGCTGGGGGTGGAGGAGCAGCGCACGGCGGAGGGCGAGCCGCGCGCGTTCGTGACGTTGGCGACCGCCGAGGGCGTGCGGCGCGTGCCGCTCGCCGAGGTGAGCGCGGTGCGCTTCGCCGACCCCGCCCTGAACGCCGAGCTGGCCGCGGCGCTGGCCACCATCGCCGCCCACCGCGACGCCCACAGCGCCACCGTGCGCCTGCGCTTCGAGGGCGAGGGGGAGCGGCGCGTACGCGTGGGCTACGTGCGCGAGATGCCCGTGTGGAAGAGCAGCTACCGCCTGGTGCTGGGCGAGGCGGGCGCGGCCACGCTCCAGGGCTGGGCCATCGTCGACAACCCCACCGACGAGGAGCTGGTCGACGTGCAGCTGTCGTTCGTGGCCGGCCAGCCGGTGTCGTTCGTGACGAGCCTCTACGAGCCCGTGTGGGCTCAGCGCCCGCGCGTGGCGACCGAGGCCACCGGCGGGGTGGTGCCCGACCTCGACCCGGGGCGGTTCCTGGCCGCGCCGGCGCCCGCCATGGAGGCCACGATGGACGCCGCCGCGCGCGCCGCGCCGCAGCTGAGCGGCGCCGGCGTGGCGGCGCAGGCGCAGGGGGCGACGACCGGCGTCAGCTTCGCCTACCACGTCACCGACCCCGTGACGATCGGGCGCCACGAGTCGACGCTGGTGCCCATCGTGGTGACCGAGGTCGAGGCGCGCTCGCTGTCGCTGTACCAGGCCGGCACCTCGACCACGCACCCGTTCCACGCCGTGCGCCTGGTCAACGACACCGGCCTGCACCTAGCGGCCGGCACCGTCACGCTGTTCGACGCGGGCGGCTTCGCCGGCAACGCGCGCCTGCCCGACCTGCTGCCGGGTGACGACCGCCTGCTGGCCTACGCCCTCGACCTGGGGCTCGGCGTGAGCGTCGAGGGCGAGAGCGAGCCCACGCGCGTGGCGGCCGTGGCGCTGCGCGGCGCCACCCTCGAGACCACCCTGCTGAGCCGCCTCGTGACGCGGGTGAACGTGGCCGTGCACGGCGACGAGGGGCGCTTCCTGGTCGTCGAGCTGCCCGCGCAGGGCGGCTACCAGGTCGCCGCCCCGGCGCCGCGGCCGCCCGCCGCCGGCGAGCGCCTGCGCTTCGGGGTGGCGGTGGTCGGTGCTGACGGCGCCGTGCCCGACGACCCCGACGTGCCCACCCACCTGGTGTGCCGCCCCGGCGGCGCCTGCGTGCTCGAGGTGGTGCTCGAGCGCCTCGACTCGCGCAGCGTGGCGGTGGCCAACGTCGCCGCCTCCGACCTGGCCTTCTACCTCGAGAACGTCGAGCTGTCGGCGCAGGACCGCGCCACCCTGGAGCGCGTGGTGGCCCTGCAGCGCGAGCTGGCCGAGGCCGAGCGCGCCGTCGAGGCCACGCAGGCGCGTATCGACGCCATCTTCCGCGAGCAGGAGCGCGTGCGCGCCAACCTCGCGACGCTGCCGCGCGACTCCGACCTGTACCGGCGCTACGTGGCCGACCTCGACGCCCAGGAGGACGAGCTGGTAGCGCTGCGCGCCGAGCTCGAGGAGAGGCGCGCCGCCCACGACGAGCTGCGTCGCCGCCTCGACGAGCTGGTGGCGGGGATCGGCCGCTAGCCGGCGCCTGGCTGAGGCAGAGGGGCGCCGCGCGGCGTGGTAGGCCGCGGCGCCCTTCGCGGCGCGGCCTTGGTTAGGCTGGGGCCATGAGTCGCGCGTTCATCAAGGAAGACGCGGCCGTCGAGGACGTGCTGGTCGCGGCGCGGCCGCCGCTGCCGCCGGGGGTCGAGAACCTCGTCACGCCCGCGGGGCTGGCCGAGCTCGAGGCCGAGCTCGCGGCGCTGCGCGCCGAGCGCGACCGCCTGGCCGCCGGCGACCCCGCCGACACGGCGGTGGTGCGGCGCCTGGCGGCGCTCGACGAGGAGATCCCGGCGCTGGAGGACCGCGTCCACAGCGCCGTGCTGGTGCCCACGCCGCCCGCGGGCACCGACGAGGTGCGCGTGGGCGCCACCGTCACGGTGCGCTACGTGGGCGGCCGCCAGGACGGCCAGAGCAGCAGCTTCACCATCGTGGGCGTCGACCAGGCCGACCCGCTCGAGGGCCTGGTGGCGTTCACCGCCCCCATCGCGCAGGCGCTCCTGGGCAGGCGCGTCGGCGAGCGCGCCGGCTTCGCGGCCGCCGACGGCCAGCAGGCGCTCGAGCTCACGGCCGTGAGCTACGCCTGAGCTCGAGCGCCCGGCGAGGGGCGTAGGGCCCCGGCCTCAGAACCGCTTCGCGCTGCTCCCCTCGCGCGTGAGGGTGAGCGGCACCTCCCGCAGGTCCGCCAGCGCCGCGCGCACCGCCGCCTGCTGGCCGTCGGGGCAGCACACCAGCACGTAGCCGCTGATCTTGCCGCCGGGCAGCTGCGCGGCTGCGCCCAGGCGCCGCACGCGCCCGGTGAGCTCCACCACCCGCTCGTCGACGAAGTTGCCCGGCAGCAGCTGCTTGAGGCGCTGCTGCTCGCCGACGCACCAGGCGGCGCGCGCCAGGTCGCCGGCGCCCAGCGCCCGCTCCAGCTCGTCCGCCACGGCCTTGATGTCGTGCAGCACGGGCAGGGCGCCCTCCAGGTTGGCGCTGAGCGTCTGCAGCGACGGCTTGGTGGGCGCCTGCCAGCCGGTGGCGAACAGCAGCAGCGAGCCCTCGAAGGCGGCACGCGTCTCGGCGCTCATGGACACCGGTCGCGCCGTGACCTGCGCCCCGCGGTAGTCGAGGCGCAGCAGCCCGCCGCGCGCCGACACGTTGGCGTCGTGGTAGCCCGAGTTGCCCGCCAGCGCCACCACCTCGACGTGCGCCGCGCGCGCGCCGATGGCAGCGGCGCCGGGCCGCTCGCCGCGGAAGGCGTGGGCGGCGTGCACCAGCGCCACGGTGATGGCGCCCGAGCTGCCCACGCCGCTGCCCGAGCCGACGTCGAGCCACACCGCCAGGCGTACCGGCGGGTGAGCCGGGTCGACGGCGCGCAGCGCCTCGCGCACCAGGTCGTTGCCGAGCTCGTCGAGGCTCGCGGCGCGCTCCGCCGCCCCGGAGGCGCGCACCTCGAAGGCGCCGTCGACGCTGGGCAGCAGCGTCACCCAGGCCGCGGGCGCGATGGTGGAGCTGATGGTCGTGCCGCCGAAGCGCTCGGCGTACTCCGCCAGGTCGGTGAGGCCGCCCGCGAACGGGACGCGCAGCGGCGCGCGCGCCACGATCATGCTCACCCCTCCTCCCACAGCCGCCGCGCCACCGCGCGCACGTTCTCCTCGGGCGTCGGCAGGGTGCCGCCTAGGTGTACCCACTCGCGGCTGCGCACGTAGCCCACCTCCAGGCCGGCGTCGACCAGGCGCTGCAGGTTGGGCAGGAAGCGGAACTCGCCGTTGCTGGCGCGCACCCGCTCGAGCTCGGGCAGCAGCCGCCGCTCGAGCTTCCACAGCCCCACGTCGAGCAGCGGCCCCTCCCCCTCCCACACGCGCGTCACGCGCTCGCCGGCGAGGGTGGCGCGCAGCAGCGGCGACTCGTCCTCGTGCCCCTCGCCCAGCGTGACCACGTTGGCCAGCGGGTGCTCGGCGACGGCGGCGAACAGCGCGGCGGTCACGAACAGGTCGGCCTGCCACGCCACCACGGGGCCGTCGCCGCCGAGCGCCTCGCCGGCCAGGCGCAGCGCGGCGCCCGTGCCGTTCAGCTCTTCCTGCTCGACGTACGCGAGCTCGAGCCCCGCGAAGCTCGCGCCGAAGTAGCCGCGCACCTGCTCGGCGTGGTGGCCCACCACCAGCACCAGCCGCGAGCCCGGGCGGGCGACGCCGCTGGCCAGCAGCTGCTCGAGGGTGTGCTGCAGGAACGGCTTGAGGCCCACGGGGTACATGCACTTCTGCAGGTAGCTGCCGAGGCGCCCGAGGCGGCTGCCCTTCCCGGCAGCGAGGCACACGAGGTCCACGTCAGCCCCGGTAGGCGTCGAGCGCGCGCGCCAGCTCCTCGCGCATCAGCTCGCGCACCTCGGGCGGGCCCACCACCTCGACGGCGGAGCCCCAGCTGAGCAGCCAGGGCACCAGCTCGAGCGGGCGGCCGCCGGAGTCGAGCGTGCCCAGCAGGTGCACCAGGCGCCGGCCGTCGTCGAGCTGCGCGCCGAGGCGCAGGTTGCGGTCGTCGCCCTCGGCCATGCGCTGCGCCACCTGCTCGGGCACCAGCAGGTCGACCTGCACCTCCTCGCCGACCACGATGCCGAAGGCGGGGTCGAGGGCGGCCATGGGGTCGAAGTCGGCGGGGATCTCGTAGCCGCGGTCGAGCAGGCGCACGTTGCTCATGCGCGCCAGCTTGAACACCAGCACCCGGCGGCGCACGGTGCGGTCGAAGGCCAGCACGTACGGCTCGAGGTTGCGCCGGTTCAGCTCGAAGAAGTAGACCTCGAGCTCGCGCGCGCTCTTGGTGCCCGAGTGGGCCGAGGCGTAGTCGACCTTCAGCACGCGCTGCTGGAACCAGGCCTGCGCCACCAGGTCGAGCACGCGGTCCTCGGGGGCGGGCTCGAGGCGGTCGACGCTACGCAGGAGCGTGGCGCGCGCCGGCTCGGGCACCTGCTGCGCCAGCTTCTCGAGGGCCGTGCGGTAGTGCCGCTCGCCCACGCCCGTGTGCAGCAGCAGCCGCGTGGCGCTGTACACCGCCAACGCCTCCACCTCGTTGAGCCCGGGGGTGCGGTTGGGGATGTACCAGCGGTGGCTCGTGTCCTTGCGCAGCTCCTCGCCCATCTGCTCCGCCAGCGTGGCCAGGTCGCGCTCGATGGTGCGCCGGCTCGTCTCGTGGCGGCGCGCCAGCTCCACGACGGTGCGGGGGCGCAGCCTGAGCTCCTCGCGGAGCAGGTTGAGGCGCTGCGCCTTGGCGACGGTGCGGCTCATGCCTGGGAGCGTACCCCAGCCGGAGCCGCCCGGGCGCGCGCCCTCGGGGTCACGAGGACCCAACACCCTCGGCGCCGCGCGGCGCGTGCAGGCTCAGCCGTCGACCTCGGAGCGGATCACCAGGTAGGGCACGGTGGAGCGCCGCAGCGCCCCCTCGGCCACCGAGCCGAACATCCAGCGGTTGAAGCCGCGCCGGCCGTGCGTGCCCATCACCACCAGGTCGTGGTCCTTCTCGGCGTCGTGGATGGCCTGCACGGGGTCGACGTCCTCGGCGAGCACCCCGGTGGCGGTCACGCCGCGGCTCTTGGCCTGCTCCACGGCGTCGTTGAGCACCTTCGTGGCGGAGTCGCGCAGGTCGCTGTACAGCTCGGCCGAGTAGGCGGCCATGCTGGGAGCCGCCACGTAGCCGGCGGCGAGCGGGTTCTCGAGGACGTGGAGGAACGTGACCTCGGCGCCCGTCAGCTTCGCCAGCTCGAGGCCCTGCTGCACCGCGAGCTCGGAGCTCGGGCTCCCGTCGGTCGGCATGAGGATCTTCCGGTACATGGTTCGACCTCCTCTACGGGGCGATCCACCCCTCACCCCCAGGATACGCGCTCCAGGGCGGACGAAAGCCCCGCCTCTCGCGTGGGGCGGCCGCGTCGCGCCGTCCCGCCCGGCGCGCCCCCCGGCGGGGCCACGTATGATGGAGCCACCCCTACTGGAGGTTCGGCATGCGCATCCTGCACCCCACCGACTTCTCGCAGCCCGCGCAGAAGGCGCTGCAGCTGGCGCGCGACCTGCGGGCCCGCCTCGACGGCTCCATCCACGTGGTGCACGTGCAGCGCCGCTTCGAGGCCGAGCGCACGGGCTCGCGGCCGCAGCTCGACACCTTCAACCCCGCCCTGCTCGACCACCGCGAGGAGCAGCGCGCCGCCGAGGTGGAGCGGCTGCGCGGCATGCTCTCGCACCTCGCCAGCCCCGACGGCAGCTTCGAGCTGCTGTGGGGCAACCCGGTCGAGGAGCTGCTGGCCATCCAGGAGCGCTACGACCTGGTGGTGATGGGGGCGCACGGCGCCAACCGCTTCGACCTGCACTTCCTGGGCGGGGTGGCGGGCCGCTTCGTGCGGCGCGCCAGCGTGCCGGTGGTGACGGTGCGCGACGAGGCCCCGTCGCTGGCGGTGCGGCGCGTGCTGGTGGCCACCGACTTCGGCGCCGCCTCCACCGCCGCCTGGGAGTTCGCCGGGAGGCTCGCGCGGGCCGGCGTCGAGCTGGTGCTCGGCCACGTCGTCGACGACGAGCGCCTGGCCAGCGACCCCGACCACACCAGCGCCGTCACCGAGCAGCTGTCGCGCATGGCCGGCGGCGCCGCGAGCCGCCTGGTGGTGCGCGAGGGCGACCCGGCCCTGGTGCTGCCGCGCATGGCCACGGAGGTCGGCGCCGACCTGGTGGCGATCGGCATCCGTCAGCATCGCGGGGCGGTGGGGCTGCTGCTCGGCAGCCGCGCCGACGCGCTGCTGCGCTCGAGCACGGTGCCGGTGCTGAGCGTGCCGGCGCTGCTCGACTGAGCCCCGCCCGCGCGGCCGCGGCCGCCGCTGGCGGCTAGCCCCGGCCGGACCCGGGCGAGCCCCGGGCGAGCGGCGGGCCCTGCTCAGGCGCCCGCGCGCTCGAACGCCGCCGCCACCAGCGCCTGCGCCTCCTCCAGCAGGGCGCTCAGGTGCTCGGGGCCGGCGAAGCTCTCGGCGTACACCTTGTACACGTCCTCGGTGCCGGAGGGGCGCGCCGCGAACCAGCCGTCGGCCGTCTCCACCTTGAGGCCGCCCAGCGCCTCGCCGTTGGCGGGGGCGTGGGTCAGCACCCGCTCGACGCGCTGGCCGGCCAGCTCGCTCGCGGTCACGTCGTCGCGGCTCAGGCGCCTGAGCGCCTGCTTCTGCGCCGCCGTGGCGGGCACGTCGCGGCGCGCGTAGACGGGCGCCCCGTAGCGCTCGGTGAGGCGCTGGTAGCGCGCGGCCGGGTCCTCGCCGGTCACGGCCGCGACCTCGGCCGCCAGCAGCCCGAGCAGGATGCCGTCCTTGTCGGTGGTCCACACGCGCCCGTCCCGGCGCAGGAACGAGGCGCCGGCGCTCTCCTCGCCGCCGAAGCCGTAGGCGCCCCCCAGCAGGCCGTCGACGAACCACTTGAACCCCACCGGCACCTCGGCCACCTCGCGCCCCAGGCCGCGCGCCACCCGGTCGAGCAGCGAGCTCGTCACCACCGTCTTGCCCACCTTGGCACCCGCGGGCCAGGCGTCGCGGCGCGCGAACAGGTGCTCCACCGCCACCGCCAGGTAGTGGTTCGGGTTCATCAACCCGCCCTGCGGCGTGACGATGCCGTGGCGGTCGGCGTCGGGGTCGGTGCCGACGGCCACGTCGAAGTCGCCCTGCAGCGCGATCAGCTTGGCCATGGCGTAGGGCGAGGAGCAGTCCATGCGGATCTTGCCGTCGTGGTCGAGGGTCATGAAGGCGAAGGTGGGGTCGACCACGTCGTTCACCACGCGCAGGTCGAGGCCCCAGCGCTCGGCGATGGGCTCCCAGTAGGCAAGCGAGGCGCCGCCCAGGGGGTCGACGCCGATGCGCACGCCGGCCGCGGCCACCGCCTCCAGCTCGAGCGCGGCGCCCAGGTCGTCCACGTAGGGCGTCACCAGGTCGCGCTCGCTCACCAGCCCCGACGCCAGGGCGCGCCTGAGGCTCTGGCGCTTCACGCCCTGCGGCCCGTCCTCGAGGTAGCGGTTGGCGAGCCCCTCGATGGCCGCGGTCTCGTCGGCGCCGGCGGGGCCGCCGTGCGGGGGGTTGTACTTGAAGCCGCCGTCGGCGGGCGGGTTGTGCGACGGCGTGATGACGATGCCGTCGGCGCGCTCGCCCGCCGCCCCCGCGTGGGTGAGGATGGCGTGCGACACCACCGGGGTGGGCACGGGCGCCAGGCCCTGCGCCACCACCACGTGGACGCCGTTGGCCGTCAGCACCTCGAGGGCCGTGACCAGCGCGGGGGTGCTGAGGGCGTGGGTGTCGGCGCCTAGGTAGAGCGGCCCCGTGACGCCCTTGCGGTAGCGGTGCTCGGCGACCGCCTGGCTGATGGCGGCGATGTGCGCCTCGTTGAAGCTCGCCGCGCCGCTGGTGCCGCGGTGCCCCGAGGTCCCGAAGGCCACGCGCTGGGCGGGGTCGGCGGGGTCGGGCCGCACGGCGAAGTAGTCGGTGACGAGACGCGGGACGTCGACGAGCAGGGAGCGGGGCGCGGGCTGCCCGGCGCGTGGGTCGGTGCTCATTCTCTCCTCCTGGGCGGTGGGCGGCCGGTGCCGGCCTCGTTCTCCTCGTACGCGCCAGGTTACTACCGGCGCCGCCGCGCGGCCGGCCCCGGCGCCCACGGGGCGCCCACGGCCGCAGTATGAGCGTTCGATGAATGGTACGATCCTTGCTGCTATCACGGCCCGCCCGAACGGAAGCGGCCCCGCCGCGCGTCGGCCGGGCGGCCCAGCTGTCGTGGCGCCCGGTGGCGTCCGCCACCGAGGCTCAGGAGGAAGCATGGATCTGCTGACAACGCTAGTCCCTGTCGCCGCCATCGTGGCGCTGGTCGCGGCCGGCCTGCTCGCGCGCGGCATCATGGCGGCGCCCACGGGCGACGCGCGCATGGTCGACATCTCCGACGCCGTGCGTCAGGGGGCCGCGGCCTACATGAACCGGCAGTACCGCACCATCACCGTCGTGGCCGTGATCATCACCGCCATCTTCGCGGTGGTGGCGCTGGTCACGCGCGACCCGGAGGCCAGCGCCATGTGGTGGTGGACCACCGCCGGCTTCGTGGTGGGCGCGCTCTTCTCCGCCATCAGCGGCTACGTGGGCATGGGCGTCGCGGTGCGCGCCAACGTGCGCGTGGCGCAGGCGGCCCGCAGCGGCCTGGGCGGCGCGCTGCGCATCGCCTTCAACGGCGGCGCCGTGGCGGGCCTGGCCGTGGCCGGCCTGGCGCTGCTGGGCGTGGCGGGCTTCTTCTGGCTCTTCTTCGTGGTGCTCGACCTGCCCAACCCCGTCGAGCCGCTGGTGGGCTTCGCCTTCGGCGCCTCGCTGATCTCGCTGTTCGCGCGCGTGGGCGGCGGCATCTACACCAAGGCCGCCGACGTGGGCGCCGACCTGGTGGGCAAGGTCGAGGCGGGCATCCCCGAGGACGACCCGCGCAACCCGGCCGTCATCGCCGACAACGTCGGCGACAACGTCGGCGACTGCGCCGGCATGGGCGCCGACCTGTTCGAGACCTACGCCGTGACCGCCATCGGGGCGGTGTTCCTCGGCTACCTGCTGCCGGGCACCGGCGACGTCACCAACCTGGTGCTCTACCCGCTGGTGCTGGGCGCCATCGCCATCATCGCCAGCATCATCGGCATCAACTTCGTGCGCCTGCCCGAGGGCTCGACCAACATCATGGGCGCCCTCTACCGCGGCGTGTTCGCCAGCGCCGGCATCAGCGTGGTGGGCTTCGGCGCCGCCACCTGGGCGATGTTCGGCGGCTTCGACTTCTCGGTGCTGGGCCGCGACATGAGCTGGCTCTCGCTCTTCGGCGCCAGCCTCGTGGGCATCGTCGTGACGGTGCTCCTGATGTTCATCACCGAGTACTACACCTCCACGCGCTTCGCGCCCGTGCGGCGCGTGGCCAAGGCCTCCGAGACGGGCAGCGCCACCAACATCATCTCGGGCCTGGCCGTGGGCATGCAGTCCACCGCCCTGCCGGTGCTGCTGCTGGTCGTCGCCATCTACCTCGCCTTCGTGCTGGGCGGCCTCTACGGCATCGCCGTGGCCGCGGTGGCGATGCTGTCGGTCACGGGCATGGTCGTGGCCATGGACACCTACGGCCCCATCACCGACAACGCCGGCGGCATCGCCGAGATGGCCGACCTGCCCGCCAGCGTGCGCGAGAACACCGACGCGCTCGACGCCGTGGGCAACACCACCAAGGCCGTCACCAAGGGCTACGCCATCGGCTCGGCCGCGCTGGCCGCGCTGGTGCTGTTCGCCGACTTCGCCGAGCGCCTCAAGCTCGTCGACGCGCAGGCGTTCGCCGAGGGCGCGTTCCGCCTCAACGACCCGGTGGTCCTCATCGGCCTGCTGATCGGCGCCATGCTGCCCTTCCTCTTCAGCGCCTACCTGATGGAGTCGGTCGGCAAGGCCGCCGGCGCCGTGATCGAGGAGGTGCGCCGCCAGTTCCGCGAGATCAAGGGGATCATGGAGGGCACCGCCAAGCCCGACTACGGCAAGGCCGTCGACATCGTGACGGCCGCCGCCCTGCGCGAGATGGCGCTGCCGGGCGTCATCGCCGTGGCCGCCCCGCTGATCGTGGGCTTCCTGTTCGGGCCGCTGGCCCTGGGCGGGGTGCTGATCGGCGTCATCGCCTCGGGCCTGATGATGGCGCTGATGATGAGCAACGGCGGCGGCGCCTGGGACAACGCCAAGAAGTACATCGAGGACGGCCACCACGGCGGCAAGGGCTCGGAGGCGCACGCCGCCAGCGTGGTCGGCGACACCGTCGGCGACCCCTACAAGGACACCGCCGGCCCCTCGATCAACCCGCTGATCAAGGTCATCAACACCGTGGCGCTGATCTTCGCCGGCGTCATCGCGGTGTCGGGCGGCTGGCTCATCTTCTGAGCCACCGCACCGCGTGAGAACGAGGGCCGCGCTCGCTACGGGCGCGGCCCGCGTGGTGTTCGTCGTCGTCGACGCGCGGGGCGCGCCGCTCCCGGGGCCGGCCGCGGCCCTGGACCTCCGGGCGCCCCAAACTTCGATGATAGCGAAACGCCTCACGTCGGACCAGGACATGCGACCCTACTCGGTAAGGGGGGTATGGTGTACCGTTAAGGCGGAAGGAGGTCTAACACATCGAATCAATAGACCACTTCTTGAACGAACGGCCCTGGTAGCGTTGTAGGCTCAACCGAGTAACCCTCTCGCAGCAGTAGAAGCCACACGAGGCGAGAAGGCACCGACCGAGCGCAGATGAAAGCCACCGGGGTCGTTCCATGTCGGCCGCCCGACGCCCCACCTCGGAGCACGCCGATGCACGGGCGCCGACGAACGCGCCCGCGACCCCGACCCACCGCTCTCAGTCCAAGAAGTCCGCCAGCGCCTTCGAGCGCCGCGCGAGGTAATGCATCTTGCGCAGGCCCTTCGACTCGACCTGGCGGATGGCCTCGCGCGTGACGCCGTACATGCGCCCGATCTCCTCGAGCGTGTGCTCGCGGCCGCCGGCCAGGCCGAAGCGCAGCCGCAGCACCGCCGCCTCGCGCTCGGGCAGGCGCGCCAGCAGCTCGTCGAGCTTCTCCGACAGCGCCCCCTCGCTGGCGGCGTCCAGCGGCGACACCGCCTCCTCGTCGGCCACCAGGTCGCCGAAGGCGGTCTCCTCCTCCTCGCCCACCGGCCGCTCGAGCGAGATGGGCTCGCGCGACAGGCGCAGCGTCTCGTCGACGCGCTCCACGCTCCAGCCCTCCCCCATCGCCTCGGCGATCTCCTCACGCGTGGGCGGTCGCCCCAGCTCCTGGCGCAGCTTCTCGCTGGTGCCCGAGATCTGCGACAACGTCTCCTGGAAGTGCACCGGCAGCCGGATGGTGCGCCCGGCGTTCGCCAGCGCCCGCACCACCGCCTGGCGGATCCACCAGACGGCGTAGGTGGAGAACTTGAAGCCGGTGTTCACGTCGTACTTCTCGACCGCCCGCAGCAGGCCCTGGTTGCCCTCCTGGATGAGGTCGAGGAAGCTCAGGCCGCGGTTGCGGTAGCGCTTGGCCACCGACACCACCAGGCGCAGGTTGGCCTCCACGAACGCCTCCTTGGCCGCCTCGCCGTCCTCGACGAGGCGCTGCAGCTCGCGGCGGCGGCGGTTGGTGGCCGCGTCGGCCTCCTCGACGTCGGGCAGGCCCGCCAGCTCGGCGGCGGCCGCGTCGGCGGCCTCGATGCGGCGCGCCAGCGCCACCTCCTCGTGGCGGGTGAGGAGCGGCACGCGGCCGATCTCGCTCAGGTAGCGCTGTACGTCGCTCGCCTCGCTGTCGAGACGCCGCGAGGCCGCCGCGGCCTCCTCCGCCTCCTCGGCGGCCTCGCGCGCGGCGGTCGGCGTCGCTGCGGCGGCGAGGTCGTGGTCGTCGCCGAGCGGTGCCTCGGGCGCGTCCGCGGCCGTGTCGGGCTCCGCGCGGGCCTGCCGCTCGCGTCCGCCCTCGGCGAGCGGTTCGTCGGTCCGGCCGTTCCGGGCGTCTGACATGGCGGCACCTCCGGTCTGGACGAGGGTTCGCTGGCCGGGTCCCGTGTGGGGGCGTGCGTGGGGGCGCGGACGACTGCGGCTCGCTGCGCCCCGGGCAGGGCGCGCGCCCTGCGCAAGGCGCGACTCCGTATCCGAAGCGATGGTAGCGTTCGGGGTAGGCGCCGCCAGTGATAGCTGAGTCCTTGATGCGGCGCCACCGGACCTGCTAGAACTCCGGTTGAAGGCCGCTCCCGGCCGACGGCCGCGGTCACCGGGGCCGCCCGCCCAGCGGGACGTCGCGGCTCCCGAGAGGAAAGTTGACGAGATGGCTTACATCATCACCGAACCGTGCATCGGCGTGAAGGACGCGTCGTGCGTCGACGTCTGCCCCGTCGAGTGCATCTACGAAGCCGACGACCAGTTCTACATCAACCCCGAGGAGTGCATCGACTGCGGCGCTTGCGTGCCAGCGTGCCCCGTGGACGCCATCTACCCCGAGATCGACGTGCCCACCGAGTGGGCGTCGTACATCGACAAGAACTTCAAGCTGTCGGGCCTCTGAGCCTAGGTAGCTGAGCGCGGGCCGCGCGCCCGCGCCCCGGGACCGGGCTCCGACGAGCCGCGTGGGCCGCCGCCCACGGGGCGTCGTCGCCGTGGGCGGCGCCCGCCCCACGCCGCCGCTCCGGCTGTGACCACCCCGGCCGGGGCGCTCCCGGGCGTGGCGATAATCGAGGCGTCCGCGAGGCGGCTCCGGACGCTCCTCCCCACGACCTGCAGCAGGGGCCTCCTGCGCGACCACCGTCTCCCAGCCTCACGGCCGGGCGGTAGTTAGGAGGAGCCATGCTCGAGGCCGACACCGTGGACCGGCTCCGCGAGCGTCTGTCGACGTACGGGAACGGCGTCATCTCCCTCTACCTCGCCATAGACCGCAAGGACCCCGACGCCAACACCACCAAGGCGTGGGCGCTGCGCGCTCGCGCCGCGATGGAAGGGCTCGAGCTCGACGCCCGCACCGTCAAGCGCATCACCATGGCGCTGCAGGACCGGCTCGCCCTGGAGCCGGGCCCGCTGGCGGCCGTCTTCGCCCACCTCTCCGACGAGGAGCTGTTCGAGCTGGTGAGCATCGAGCGCGAGCTACCCGCCCTCGACCTGCAGGACGGCGCCAAGGCGCGCCTGGGCGCGCCGCTGCTGGCGCCCCTCGAGCTGGCCCAACGCCAGCGACCCGTGACCCTGGCGCTTCACGTGGGCCAGGAACGCATCCGCCGCTTCGTGGTCTCGCCCACCGAGGTCGAGGAGCTG
>JAAYYF010000103.1 GCA_012515535.1 Deinococcales bacterium | reverse complement strand
CTGGCCGAAGGCGCCTAGGCGCGCGCCGAGGCGGGGGCGGCAGCGGCGCGGGCAGGAGCGTGGCGGGTGCCTTCGCGCCTGGTTTCCGAACCGCGACGTCCGAAACCCTTGGGTGCAGCGGTTCGTAACCCTCGGCTTACGCGATGGTGACGGGCTTCCGGCCGCGCGGCGGTCGGAGGCGGAGCCTCGCCAGCGCGCACGCCGCTACGGACCGGGCCCTCGCATCGCGCGCTTCAACGGTGCGGTCGTGACGTCCCCCGCGGGCTCATCGCGGATAAGGTGGGCTGGGAGCTCGCGTTACGTAGCGCTGCATCGTAGGGCGTAGGACGGTGCGGTTCGGTACCCACGCGTAGACGGGCACGTGACCCCCGAGGTACTCGCGCCTAGCTCGTACCCGCGACGCGCCTACCCGGTACCTGCCTGGCCGTACCAGCGTGGCGCCCCAGCCTTCTCCTCGTAGGCGCCGCCCCAGCGACCGCGCGCCCCACGGCGCGCGGCGCGCGCCTTCAGGCCTGCTCCCGCTGCCGCTGCGCCCGCACCCAGCGGCGCCACACGATCCAGCCCACCACGACCAGCCCCAGCAGCACCCACAGCACGCCCTCGAGGCGGTCGACGACGTCGAGCACGAGCTCCCACCGCTCCCCCAGCAGCCAGCCGGCCAGCAGCAGCGCCCCGTTCCACAGCACGGTGCCTAGGAGCGTGTAGAGCGCGAAGCGCCCGAACGGCATGCGCGCCACCCCGGCGGGCAGCGAGATGAGGCTGCGCACGCCCGGTACGAAACGGGCCCAGAACACCACCTTGACGTCGTGCGCCTGGAAGAAGCGCAGGGCGTCGTCGTAGTCGGCCTCCTGCAGCAGCACGTAGCGGCCGAAGCGCTTGATGAAGGCGCGCACCCGCTCGTCGCCGAGGCTCTTGCCCAGCCAGTAGAACGCCGTGGTGCCCGCGAAGCCGCCCACGGTGGTCGCCAGCAGCGCCACGGCGCCGTTCAGGCGCCCGTCGGCCACCAGGAAGCCGGCGAAGGGCAGCACGAACTCGGAGGGGATGGGGGGCACGAGGTTCTCGAGGAGCGAGAGCAGGGCGAGACCCGCGTAGCCCAGGGTCTCGACCACGCTGACCATCACGTTCTTGAGGCCGTCGAGGAGCGCCGTCACCCGACCAAGGTAACGCGCCGCGGGCCGCGCGCGGGCGAACCCGCCCTTCGTCAGGGCATCATGAGCCCACGTGGACGGGTACGTCCGCCGGGAGGGGTGCGGGATGAGCCTGATCCAACGCCTGATAGGTGCCGCGCTGCGCCCGCACGTGCGCCGCAGGGCGCGCGGCCGGAGCCTGGAGGAGCTGATCCGGAGCCTAGAGGAGTTCGGCGCACGCCTGGACGAGCGCATCGCGCGCGCCGCCGACACGCCCGGCAACCGCGAGGCGGTCGACCACTGGGTCGGCATCGAGCGCTGGAGCCAGAGCCGCCTCCGCGTGGCGCGCGGCGCGGCCTTCCAGCTGGACGCCTACCACGGCTACCGCGAGCCCGACGGCGCTAGCCTCGACCACCTGCGCCAGGCCATGCGCGCGACCCGCGCCGCCACGGTCGCTCTGGCGCGCGAGATGCAGCGCGAGGGTTTCGACCCGGCGCTCACCGTGCGGCACAACGACCTTGGCGAGCTGACGGTCCTCGAGTGGTTCGCGTACATCGACGACCACACGCGTCGCGAGGTGATCCGCCTGCGCGGCACGCGGTAGCCGGCGCTGCGCCACGCTGGCGGCCAGCGCCGCCCAGCCGCCCGACCCCCGCCCGGGCGCGCGCGGCGTCGGCCCCGCCGCCACGCGGGCCGGCGCGCTACGGTGGAGGGCGAGATGGTGCCCCAGGCTTGGACGATCCGTCGCCTGCCGCTCGCGGAGGCCGAGGACCGCGTGGCGGAGATGGGCGGCGTGTACCAGCGCGCCTTCGGCTACGACCGCTCGCGCCGCCACCACTTCGAGCAGCGCCTGCTGATGAACCTGCCGCGCTACCGCGACGTGGTGGTGCTCGCCGCCGAGGGGCCCTCCGGGGAGCTGCTGGGCTTCCTCTACGGCTACGACCTCGAGCGCGGCCACTGGTGGCCCGAGCAGATCGCGCCCGCGCTCGAGCGCGCCGGGCTGGGCGACTGGTTGGACGACGCCTTCGAGCTGGCCGAGCTCGAGGTCGACCCGCCCGCCCAGCGCCAGGGCATCGGCTCGCGGCTGCTGCGCACGCTCGAGGGGCTGACCGCGCACCGCCACACCCTGCTCAGCACCACCGCCGACCCAGCCGACCGCGCCAAGGTGCTCTACCGCCGTCACGGCTTCGTGGACCTGCTGCCGGGCTTCCGCTACGGCGGCGTCGGCGACCCGGCCGTGATCATGGGCCGGCGCCGCGCCTGAGCGGAACGTTAGGGCCGCGTTGGCCCCCGTTGGGACGGCGCACATCCGCCCGTCGCGCCGCCCGGCTACCCTCGCCCGGTAGCCGCCCGGCTACGGGAGGAGGTCCGGCCGATGAGGTACGTGACGACACGACCTTTCGCGACGCTCGCGCTAGCGCTGGCCCTGGGCCTCGCGTGCGCCCAGGTCGACGCGCCCGTGTCGGTGGAGGTCGCCTGGCCCAGCAACGCCTGCGCGGCCGAGGCCGACGGGCCCGAACGCGACCCCTCGTCCGACTGGCGTCCGCGCCTCCTCGACCAGGTGGGGCCCACCCCGCCCGCGCAGCTGTTCATGCCCGTGGAGGGCGCGCGCGTGGCCGAGGTCTACCCCTCCTACGGCGACCCGCGCAGCGGCGGCCGCGTGCACATCGGCATCGACATCATGGCGGAGCGCGGCACGCCCGTGCGGCCCGCCGCCCCCGGCTACGTGCTGCGCACCACCGACTCGGCCCGCGGCGGCAGCTCCGTCACGCTCGTGGGCGACGGCGGCGTGCGCTACTTCTACACCCACTTCGACGCGCTGCCCGAGGGCCTGGAGGCCGGCCGCTTCGTCGACCTCGACACCGTGATCGGCTACGTGGGCAACACCGGCAACGCCGCCGCCACCGCGCCGCACCTGCACTTCGAGGTGCACGTGCCTGGCCAGGGCGAGGCGTGGTGCGGTTGGACGCCGGTTGACCCGCTGCCCTTGCTGTCGGACCGGCAGGCGCTCGGCGGCTGAGGAGCCCGCTCGGCGCGGCTCATGGCCACGGCTTTCGGCGACAGCGCGCTGCTGGCGCTGGTGGGGGCCACCGTCGGCGTCGCGCTCTCGAGCGCGCTCATCGTGCTGACGCAGCTGGCGGCCTTGCGCTTCGCCATGACGCGGAGGTAGAGCCTAGCGGGGTCCGCCGGGCGCGGTCGGGCCCCGAGCAGCTGCGAAAGCCCTTCGGGTACTCGTTGAAGGCTAACGCCGTAGCCTTCAACGAGTACCTGAGGCTCAGGCGAGAGCGCCCGCAGCCGCCCGGCCGTGCCGCCCCGCGCGCCTCTCCGGGCAGGCTCAGCGCCGCCCGCCCGGCCGCAGCACCAGCAGCACGCTCAGCACCACGACGGCCATGCCGACGAGCCCCAGCGGCGCGATGCGCTCCCCCGCGAACGCCGCCCCCAGCAGCACCGCCACCACCGGGTTCACGTAGGCGTACGAGGTCAGCAGCGCCGGCCGCACCCGCTGGTTCAGCAGGTAGACGTAGGCGCTGAAGCCGATCAGCGAGCCGAACACGACCAGGTACGCCAGCGCGAGCACCGGCCCCAGCGAGGGCGCGCCCGCCACGCTCTCGCCGCGCAGCAGCCCCAGTGGCACGAACAGCAGGCCGGCGGTCAGCATCTGTACCGCGGAGCCCATGCCGCCCGGCGCCTGCGGCATCCGGCGCGACAGCGCCGAGCCGAGCGCCCAGGAGAACGGCGACACGAACAGGAGCAGGGCAGCGAGCGGGTTGCTGCGCAGGTCGCTGCCCAGGTTGAGGAGCAGCACGCCCAGCAGGCCGACGCCCAGGCCGAGCCAGTCCGTGGCGCGGCTGCGCTCGCCCCCCAGCGTCAGGATCAGCGTGAGCCACAGCGGCATGGTGGCTACCATCACCGCCGCCAGGCCCGAGGGCGCGCCGAACGACTGCGCCAGCCCCACGCTGCCCATGCCGCCCACCAGCAGCAGCACCCCCACGGCGGCGGAGCCGAGCGTCTGGCGCGCGGTGGGGTTCCTCGCGCCGCGCGCCCGCATGAACGCGTAGAGCAGCCCGCCGGCCACGCCGAAGCGCGCGGCGAGCATGAGGTAAGGGGGCAGCTCCGCCACCGCGAATCGGATGGCGAGGTAGGTGGAGCCCCACACGACGTAGAGGACGAGCAGCGCCGCCGCCACGTCGAACGGCACGGGCCCGAGCTTGGAGTCGCGGAGGGCCCGGAGGCGCATCACCGGGCGATTCTACGGCCGGCGGCCGGCGCGACGCCTCAGGCGAACATCATGAACAGCCTCTCGAGCTCGTCGGGGGTGAGGTCGCCCTCGGCGCGCTCGACGGGCGGCGCGCCCACACACTCCTGCAGGGCGCTGCTGATCAGCATCACGCCGGCGCGGTCGAGCGCCTTGGAGGTAGCGGCGAGCTGCGTGACCACGTCGCGGCACGGCTCGCCCGCCTCCACGGCGCGGATCACGGCGGCCAACTGGCCCTGCGCGCGGCGCAGGCGGGCGAGGACGCGGCGGGTGGTGGCGGGGTCGGCGGGCGTTACGCGGGGGGCGTCGGCGTCAGCTGTCGCCACCCGCTGCCTCCGGCGCCGGCTGCTGCGCCTGCTCGTGCGCCTGGGCCTCGGCGGCCACGGCGGCGTGGACCTCGGCCATGTCGAGCCCGCGCACGGCCTCGATGACCTGCTCGAGCTGCGGCGCGTTCAGCGCCCCGGGCTGGGCGAACACCAGCACCTGCTCGCGGAAGGCCATCAGCGTGGGGATGGAGCGGATGTCGAAGGCCGCGGCCAGCTCCTGCTGCGCCTCGGTGTCGATCTTGCCGAACACCACGTCGGGGTGGGCCTCGGACGCCTTCTCGAAGACGGGCTCGAACATGCGGCAGGGGCCGCACCACGCGGCCCAGAAGTCGAGGAGCACGATGTCGTTGTCGCGGATGGTCGCTTCGAGGTTGTCGAGGGTGATCTCTCGGGATGCCATGCAGGGAGGATACCCCCGGGGGTACCCGGGCGTGTCGCGCCGACGACCGGCCGCCCCGTCCCGCCCATCTCGCGCTCCGAAGCGTGCATAATCAGCGGCGCCTATGACCAACATGCATGCTCGTCCCCGGCAGCCCCGCGCCCCGGCGCGCCTCGCACTCACCCTCCTCGCCCTGCTGGCCGCCGCCTCCGCGGCCGCGGCCGCGCCGTTCTTCCTGCCCACCGGCCCCGAGGTGCACAACACCGGCGACCCCCGCGTGCGCACCGACTCGCAGGGCGGCGTGCACATGGTCTACCCGCTCGTGGCCAGCGCCGGCGCCGTCTACGGCTACTGCCCGGCCGGCTGCGCCAGCGCCGACGACGTCTGGACCGTCGTCTTCCCGACCGACGACTTCGGGGCGGTGCACAACGCCATGCTCGCCCTCGACGCCAACGACCGCCCCTACCTGCTGTTCGCCACCTACGACAGCGTGATCTACGCCGAGTGCAGCGGCGACTGCCGCCAGGGCGGCAGCTGGAGCGGCGCGCGCATCTTCCATCACGATGGCGACTGGGAGCTCACCGGCGACGCCTTCACGCTCGACCCCCAGGGCCGCCCGCGCTTCCTGATGCACGCCTACCAGGCCTACCTGGGCCTGTTCGCGCCCGAGCCTGGCACGCGCCTGTTCGCCTGCGACGCGAACTGCCAGGACGGCGACGCCTGGCGCGTGAGCACGATCAGCGAGCAGTCGTGGCTCGAGCCCACCTTCCGCTACGACGCGCGCGGCGTGGCCCACGTGGCCACCGT
>JAAYYF010000102.1 GCA_012515535.1 Deinococcales bacterium | reverse complement strand
GGCTGGGTCTGGCGCAGGCCGAGCGAGATGCGCTGCTGCTGCGTGTCGATCTTGAGGATCATCGCCTCCACCTGCTCACCCTCGGAGAGAGCCTCCTTGGGGTGGCGGATGCGCTTGGTCCAGCTCATCTCGGAAACGTGGATGAGCCCCTCGAGGCCCGGCTCGATCTCGACGAACGCGCCGAACGGGGTGAGGTTGGTGACGGTGCCCGAGATGCGCTGGCCGATGGTGTAGTGCGCCAGCACGTTCTCCCAGGGGTTCGGCACCAGGTTCTTCATGCTGAGGTTGATGCGCTCGCGCTCCAGGTCCATGTCGAGCACCTCGACCTTGACCTTGTCGCCGACCTTGACCACGTCGCGCGGGTGGCTGAAGCGGCCGTGGGTGAGCTCGGAGCGGTGCACCAGACCGTCGACGCCACCGAGGTTCACGAAGACCCCGAAGTCGGTGATCTCGACGACCTCGCCCTCGAGGCGCGCGCCCGGCTCGAGACGCTTGAGGGTCTCCTCCTTGAGGTGGGCGACCTCCTCCTCGAGGATGGCGCGGCGCGAGATGATGACGCGGTTGCGGCGCCGGTTCAGCTCGATGATCTTGACCTTCATGCGGCGGCCGACGTAGGGCGAGAGGTCGTTGACGCGCCGGATGTCGACCTGGCTGGCCGGCAGGAAGGCGCGCACGCCGAGGCTGGCCACGAGGCCGCCGCGGACCTTCTCGACGATCTCGACCTCCACCGGCTTCTCGTTGTCGTGGATGTCCTGCAGCAGGTTCCACGCGCGCTCCTGGTCGGCGCGCTTCTTCGAGAGCACGATGGTGCTGTTCGGGATGTCGGCGCGGATGACGTAGACCTGGATCTGGTCGCCGGGCTTGAAGTACTTGGCGGCCTCTTCGGCGTTGCTCTCGTGTTCGAAGAGCTGGTTGTAGGGCAGGATGCCCTCGATCTTGGTGCCGACGTCCAGGACGATGCCGTCCTGCGCCAGCATGATGACCTCGCCGTTGGTGATCATGCCGCGGTGGATGGGCTTGCGGGCCAGCTGTTCGTCGCTGGCGGCGAGCACGTCCTCCATGGTGATCTCCTGGCTGTCGTCGGCGGCAGGAGCGGAGGCAGCGGCCGGAGCCGCGGTTTCTTCAGCTGACACGGAGGAATCCCGATCTTCGTTGACGGAGTTCTCTACGTTGCCAGCCTGCGCGCCTACACCCTGTTCGGCGTTCGCAGCTGGGGCCGGATCGGGGCGATCTTCCGGGGCTGGGACGGTGCCCGGGGCAGGGCTCCCCGCGGCGGGGTTTACTTTCTCATCCATGTAAGGGGGTTCCTCCTAAATGGGCTTGCACTGACAAGGGTTCATTTAATCACACCAGACCCCCCTACGGCAAGTGATGGCGTCACCAAGAAACACGATTCTCAACGAAAACATCGCCGCCCGCCTCCGGCCGACCCGAAAGAGCGAACCCCGCGTGGGAGGCGCGGGGTTCTGTTCGGAAGAGGATGGGGGAGGTAATGGGAGAGTTACCTCGTGTCCACGCCCCTAGGTTACGCGGCGGCTCTGACGGCATTCTTACAGGGCCCGTGTGACACGCGCGCCGGCGGCCGCGGGGGCGCGGGAAGCCCGTGGCCGCCGTGTCGCCGCGGCGGCCACACGTGCTCCTCAGGTGGTGAAGAGCGAGCTCACGGAGGCGCTGTCGTGGACGTTGCGGATGGCCTTGGCCAGCAGCGGCGCCACGCTCAGCACCTCGATCTTGCCGTTGTTCTCGGCCAGCGGGATGGTGTTGGTGACGATGATCTCGGAGATGGCCTCGTGGGTGAGGCGCTCCAGCGCCGGCGGGGTGAACACCGCGTGGGTGGCGCCCACGCGCACGTCGGGCACGGCGCCCAGCTTCAGCAGCGCGTCGATGCCGCGGCGCATGGTGCCGGCGGTGCTGATCATGTCGTCGAGCATGATGGGGCGCTTGCCCTTCACGTCGCCGATCACGTGGGTGACCTCGGTGTCGGTGGGGCTGTTGCGGCGCTTGTAGAGCATGCCCAGCGGCAGGTTGAGGTAGTTGGCCAGGCGGCGCGCCTCGGTGGCGCGGCCCACGTCGGGCGACACCACCACCGAGTCGGTGAGGTCGGTGTTCTTGAGGTGCTCGCCCAGGATGTCGAGCGCCGTGAGGTGGTCGACCGGCACGTCGAAGAAGCCCTGGATCTGGCCGGCGTGGAGGTCGATGGTGATCACGCGGTCGGCGCCCGCCGTCTCGAGCAGGTTGGCCACCAGCTTGGCGGTGATGGGCTCGCGCGCCTGCACCTTCTTGTCCTGCCGGGCGTAGCCGAAGTAGGGGATGACGGCGTTGATGCGCCAGGCCGAGGCGCGCCGGAGCGCGTCGATCAGCACCAGCAGCTCCATCAGCGACTCGTTCACCGGCGCGCAGGTCGACTGGATGATGAAGCAGTCGGCGCCGCGGACGCTCTCGTCGAGCTGGATGCGGGTCTCGCCGTCGGGGAACTTCGACACGGTGCCGCTGGCCAGCTTCATCCCCAGGTAGTCGGCCACCTCTTGGGCCAGCTCGGGGTTGGCGGTACCGCAGAAGAGCTTGAGCTGGTCTCCGACCCTCACGGGCGGCCCTCGACGTGGGGGCGCCGCACGGGGCGCGCCGCCGAACGGGAAGCGGCTAGGTACGGGCTGGGCATCTTGAGTACACCTCGCACGGCTGCAGGTTGGTCGCGGCCGCGAGGCCGCGGGGCCTGGTGGTACAGCCTGCCCGCCAGCGCCCCGCGTGAGTATACCCGTGTCCCTAGCGCGCGTACTCCACGGCGCGGGACTCGCGCACCACCGTCACCTGCACCTGGCCGGGGTACTCCATGTCCTGCTCGATGCGGTTGGCGATGTCGCGCGCCAGCAGCACCGCCGAGGCGTCGTTGACCTTGTCGGGCTGCACGATGATGCGGATCTCGCGGCCCGCCTGGATGGCGAACGCCGAGTCGACGCCCGGGAAGCTGGTGGCGATGCTCTCGAGGCCCTCGAGGCGCTTGATGTAGCTCTCGAGCGTCTCGCGGCGCGCGCCCGGGCGCGCGGCCGAGATGGCGTCGGCGGCGTTGACGATGATGGGGTAGAGGGTCTCGGAGCGCTCCAGGTCGTGGTGGTTGGCGATGGCGTCGATGACCTCGCGCGGTTCGCCGAAGCGGCGGCCCAGGTTGGCGCCGATCTCGGTGTGGGTGCCCTCGATCTCGCGGTCGATCGACTTGCCGATGTCGTGCAGCAGGCCGGCGCGGCGCGCCATGGCCTCGTCGACGCCGAGCTCGGCGGCGATGATGCCCGACAGGTGCGCCACCTGCACCGAGTGCTTGAGGATGTTCTGGCCGTAGCTGGTGCGGAACTGCATGCGCCCCAGCAGCTGGATGAGGCCGGGCTTGAGGCCCACCACGTTGGCCTCCAGCGCCGCCTCGTCGCCGCGCTCCTTGATGTAGCCCTGCATCTCCTGCTGCGCCTTGTGCACCACTTCCTCGATGCGCGCCGGGTGGATGCGCCCGTCGGTGACGAGCTCGGTGAGAGCCAGCTGCGCCACCTCGCGGCGCATGGGGTTGAAGCTGGAGAGCAGCACCGCCTCGGGGGTGTCGTCGATGATCAGGTCGACGCCCGTGAGCGCCTCGAAGGCGCGGATGTTGCGCCCCTCGCGGCCGATGATGCGGCCCTTCATGGCGTCGTTGGGGATGGGCACCACCGAGACGCTGATGGCGGCCGACACCTCGGAGGCGCTGCGCTGGATCGCCTGCGCGATGATGTCCTGCGCGCGCTTGCGCGCCTCGTTGTCGGCGCGCTCCAGCGCGGCGCGCACGCGCACCGCCTTCTCGCGCTCCAGCTCCTTGTCGACGCGCTCGAGCACCTGCTGCTCGGCCTGCTCGCGCGACAGCTGCGCCACCTCCTGCAGGCGGGCGTCGACCTCGGCCTCGCGGGCGCCGAGCTCCTCCTCGCGCGCGGTCAGCTCGGCGGCGCGCTGGTCGAGGCGCTCCTCGACCTCGTCGAGGCGCAGCGCGCGCACGTCCTGCTGCTCGCTGCGGCGGTTGAGGCGCTCCTCGAGCTGGTCGAGCTTGTCGCGGTCGCGCTTCAGCTCCTCGCGCTGCTCGCGCACGGCGGCGCGCGCCTGCTCGGCCTCCTCGCGGGCGCGCGCGAGCTCCTGCTGGGCGGCGCGGCGGTCGCGCTCCAGGTCCTCGGCGAGGCGCTCGCGCTCGCGGCGCTCGTCCTCCTGCCAGCGCAGGCGTGCCTGCGCCAGCTCGGCCTCCACCTGCGCGGTGGCCTGGTCGGTGATGCGCTGCGCCTCGCGCTCGGCCTCGGCCAGGCGCGCCTGGGCGCGGCGCTCGGCGTCGGCCTCGGCCTCGGCGTCCTGGCGGCGCTTGAGCGCCCAGGCGGCCACGGCGCCGATCACGAAGCCGAGCGCGAGCAGCAGCAGGCCGTTCAGGAAGCCGCTCACTCGGCCACCTCCTCAACCTCGTCGTCTGCGCGGCTGGGGGCGGGGGCGCCGCTCAGCTGCGCCAGCACCAGCTCGCGCACGCGCGCCATCAGCTGCGGGTCGGCGGCCACCGCCTCCGCCGCCTTCTCCTTGCCCTGCCCCAGGCGCGTGTCGCCGAACGAGAACCACGAGCCCGACTTG
>JAAYYF010000101.1 GCA_012515535.1 Deinococcales bacterium | reverse complement strand
GGAGCAAGACCTGCACAGCCCGCCCCCACCGCACCTCCCAAGCGAGGCACCGCGAGAGCGCGGAAGCCAAGCCTAGGAGGCTGCCTTCTGCCCGACCTCCAGTCGTAGGTAGAGCACTCAACTTGGGGGCTAACAGGAGTAGCCGCCACCGGCGATGAGGCCTCCCCGGCCCCTACGCCACCCCGCTCACACCGCGCCCCCCACACGCTCCGCCCCCTCCCCCCGCCGCGCGGCCAGCAGCGTCGCGCGGTGCACCAGCAGCTCGAGCGGGCCGCGCGAGGACCAGCGGAGCCAGAGCGGCGAGAAGGCCAGCGCGAACACGCACATCCCCGGGAACAGGCTGAAGGCGTAGGGTGGCTCGCCGGCCACGCGCTCGATGAACACGAGGTGCGACGCGTACCACGTCAACGCCAGCTTGCCCATGGAGGTCAGGGGGAGCAGGAGCCTCTGCCAGACGGGCCGCTCCAGCAGCGCGAGCAGGCTCGTCAGCAGCAGGAGCCCCACCCCGAGCATGAACGGCGCCATCGGGACGCTCATGGCGTAGAGCTGGTGGGGAGGCAGCACGAACAGCGACCCCCACGGCATGCGCAGCGGACCGGCACCGGAGAACGTCTGCTCCAACGCCTGCGCGACCCCCAACGGACCGAGCGCCGCCCACGACACCAGCGAGCTCACCGCCACGAGCGCGACGCCGCTGCCGGCCAGGCGCCACCTGACGCCGCGGTCGCGGAGGTCGAGGCGCCCGATCGCCAGCCCGGCGAGGAGCAGCGGGATCGCGTACGGGGTCTGGAAGCCGCCACCGACCAGCAGCTGCTTGAGGCCCGCGAGCCACTCCTGCGGCCGGAGCAGCAGCATCAACCCGACCGTCGGCTGGGCGCCGCCGCTGAAGGGCGAGATGGGCCACTCGCGCCCGAAGCTCATCAGCACGAAGCAGAAGAGCGGCATGACGACGGCGGCGACGGCCGCGCCCACGAGCAGCGCGCGCGGGCTGAGCCTCAGGAGGGGGATCACCAGCAGCATCCACAGCGCGTAGTACATGAGGATCGAGAGGCTCATGCCGGAGAGCTGGTCGACCACCAGGCTGATCAGGAAGAGGCCGGCCGCGCGGATCGCGAGCCGCCACCTGGCCGTCCTCAGCCGCGCTCCGTCCACCGGGGTGGTGCCGCCGGTCATCAGCGCGACCGAGATGCCCGCCATCAGGACGAAGAGGCTCATCGCGCGGCCCGACGCGACGCTCTCGATCCACGCCAGCACCGCCGGCTTGTCCGCGAACGCGCCCGGGGTCAGCCAACCCGTGGGGCTGACGTGCATGTAGATCATCCCCAGGATGGCCACCGCCCGCATGGCGTCGAGGCCGACGAGGCGCTCGCGCTTCGGGCGAACCGGAGCCCCTGGCTGCGTAGCCCTACGCGGTGCGGCTCTGACCGCGGTCGTGGCTTGGCTCATGGCGCGCCGACCCTCTGCGAGGCGTCATGGGTGTGCGTCGACAGGCGTTCGTGCATGCGTGCCTCCGTGGATGGCCGCGGCGGTACGGTCGCCGGCGTGGTCGGGTTGGGAAACCTGGAGCGAGCCTAGGAACGGCACGCGTCCGCCCCCGGAGAACCGGGAAGGTGTCACGCTAACAAGGACCGCGTGTCCATAGGGTGACGCCGATGAACGGTTCGACGGTCGGGGCCGCTCGGGCTACACGGGGCCGCACCTAGGTCCCACCTCGAGCGGATGCGTCGCGCTACGGCTCACCAGCTACACGCCGCGCCTAAGCCCCGCTCGATCGCGTTCCCTGGAGCACCACGGTGTTCCCGTC
>JAAYYF010000100.1 GCA_012515535.1 Deinococcales bacterium | reverse complement strand
GCGCTGCCGTCCACGGCCTGCGCCACGCCGCCGGCACGCGCTACTACCGTCAGACGAACGACCTGGGCCGCGTGGCCGCCCACCTGCGCCACGCCGACATCCAGACCACCCGCATCTACGCCAAGATCGGCAACCAGGAGGTGCAGGAGGACATCGAGGACTGGTGAGCGCGCGTCCCGCGCACGCTCGCGGCCAGACGCGACCGCCGGAGGCTCAGCCGCCCCCCGACCCGCTCGCCGGGCCCCAACGGATCACGCTGCCGTCCACGACGCGCGCGACCCCGCCGTCGGTCTCGACCAGCAGCGCTCCCGAGGCGTCGACGCCGCGCTCGGTGCCGGCGACCTCGCCGGCCGGGGTGAGCAGCTCCACCCAGCGGCCGGCGAGGAAGTCGTGGGCCGCGAAGCGCTCGGGCAGGCCGGGGGAGGCGCTCTCCCCCGCCTCGCGCGGGGCGCCCAGCACGAGCTCGCTCAGCCCGGCGCGCACGCCGTCCAGCACCAGCTCGTTCACGACCTGCAGGCGCCAGCCCCGCAGGGCGGCGGCGCCGTCCGGGACGGTGTTCGCCACGTTCACGCCCACGCCCACGACCAGGTGGCCATGCACGTGCTCGCACAGGACGCCCGCCAGCTTGGCGCCGGTCAGGTAGAGGTCGTTGGGCCACTTCACACGCGCCTGGGCGCCGGCGGCCTGCAGCTGCTCGGCGATGCCGACCCCGATGGCCAGCGTCACCCACGGCTGTCGCAGGGCGCCGGTGCGGTCCGCCAGCGCCGCGCTCTGGTAGCTGCCGCCTGGCGCGCCGCTCCACGCCTTGCCGCGGCGGCCCACGCCGGCCGGCTGCTCGAGCGCGCGGATCACCAGCCCGTCCACGTCCTCGCCTGCTGCCAGGCGGGCCTTCAGCGCCTGCTGGGTGGAGGGCAGGGAGGCGTGCTCCTCCACCCGCCAGGCCGGTAGGGGCGCCTCTCCCCCGCCGCTCACGGCGCGGCGGCGACCGCCGCGGCGGGCTCCTCGCGGCGGATGCTGAACACCCGGCTCACGCCCTGCTCGGTGGTGACGCCCCACAGGGTGTCGGCGACCTCGAAGGTGGCCTTCTGGTGGGTGATCAGGATGAACTGCGTGCCCTGGGAGGCCAGGCGCGACACGAAGGCGCAGAAGCGGCGGATGTTGGCCTCGTCGAGCGGCGCGTCGACCTCGTCGAGCACCGCCACCGGCAGCCCGCCGCCGTCCTCCTCGTCGCCCATCAGCGCGAACAGGAACGCCAGCGCGCCCATGGTGCGCTCGCCGACCGACAGCAGGTGCAGCGACTGCGTCTGCTTGCCCGGCGGCTGCAGGCGGATGCGCACGCCCACCGGCCGCGCGCCTTCCACCTCGACCTCGATGCCGCCCTTGCCGTCGCCGCCGAAGAGCTGCCGCACGTGCCGCCCGAAGGCCTCCTTGAGGCGCGCCAGCGCCGCGTTCAGGCGCGCGCTCGTCTCGCGGTCGATGCGCTCCAGCGCCGCCTCCAGCTCGGTGACCGCCAGGGTGGCCTGGACGGCCTCCACCTCGAGGTTCTCCTTGCGCTCGGTGGCCTCGGCCAGGTCGGTGGCGGCGCGGTGGTTCACGGGGCCGAGGGCCTCGAGCTCCGCCTCCACGTCGCGCAGGCGGGCGCGGGCAGCGCGCTCGCTGAGGTCGAGCTCCTCGACGCCGGGCGGGAAGGCGGCGAGCTCCTCCTGCGCCAGCTCCAGCGCCGCCTCGCGCCGCGCCGCCTGCAGCTTGACCTCCTCCAGCGCCTGGGCGCGGTCGGCCTGCGCCTGGGTCTCGGTGGCCAGCCCCGCCTCGACCTCGCGCAGCGCCGCCCGCGCCCGCGTCAGCGCCTCCTCCTCGGCCTCCAGCCCCGCGGGCACGGCGCCGGCGGCGAGGTCGCGGGCGGCGCTGGCCTCGGTGCTCTCACGCGCGAGCTCCTCGCCGCGCTCGCCGAGCGCGCCAAGCTCCATGCGCAGCTCGGCGGCGCGCTGGTGGCTGGTGCGGTAGCGCTCGCGCGCCTCCTGGTACGTGCGCCAGCGCTCCTCGGCCACGGCGCGCGCCTGCTCGGCGGCCGCGGCCGCCAGGCGCGCCTCGCTCTCGGCGGTGCGGGCGGCCTCGAGGCGCTCCGCGGCCGCGGTCAGCGCCGCCTCGGCCTCGGCAGCCTCTCCTCCGAGCGCGGCCAGCCTGCCCGCGTCGGGGGCGTCCTGGCGCTCGAGCTCGGCGCGCTCGCCCGCCAGCTGCTCGCGGCGGGCCTCGAGGTCGGCGACCAGGCGCGCGTGGCCGGCCCAGCGCTCGCGGGCGGCGGCCAGCTCGCGCGCCGCGGCCGCGCTGGCCGCGCCTAGCTCCTGAGCGCGCTCGATCAGCGCGCGCACCTCGGCCTGGCAGGCGGCGAACGCCTCGGCCGCCGCGCGGGCCGCGGCGTCGGCCTCCTCGGCCGCGGCCTCGGCCTCCTCCAGGTCGGCGGCGGCGCCGAGCACCGTGCCCTGCTGCGAGCGCTTGCCGCCGCTCATGGCGCCGCTGGCCTCGAGCGTGTCGCCGGCTAGCGTGACCATGCGCGGCCGCTGGTCGAAGCGCCGCGCCAGGGCGGTGGCGGCGCGCAGGTCCTCGACGATGGCGGTGCCGCCCAGCAGCTGCTCGAACAGCGTGGCGAAGCGCGGGTCGTGCTCGATCACCTCGGTGGCGGCGGCCAGCACGCCCGTCTGGCCGGCCAGGGCGCCCAGGCCGCGCCCGCCCGGCGCCCGCAGCAGGTCGAGCGGCAGCACCGTGACGAAGCCGCCGGAGCGGCGCACGTGCTCGAGCACGCGCTGCGCCGTCTCGGCGCGGTCGACCACCACGTACTCGGCGCGGCGCCCGAGGGCGCCGGCGATGGCCTCCTGGAAGCGCTCGGGCACGCGCACCAGGTCGGCCACCGAGCCGATCACCCCGTCGATGCCCGAGGCTAGGGCGTTGCGTGGGCCCTGGGCGTAGCCGCGGCGCGCCTCGAAGGCGGCGCGCTGGCGCTCGGCCGCGCGCCGCCGGGCCACCGCCTCGGCGCTGGTGAGCGCCTGGCGCTCGTGGAGCTCCTGCAGGCGCGCGCGCCCCCGCTCGAGCGCCTGCTCGGCGGCGGCCAGATCGGCGGCGCCGGCGGCGGCACGCTCCTCCAGGCGGGCGGCGAGCGCCCCGTCCTCCTCGGCCGCCAGGGCGGCCAGCTGCTCCTCCACCTGCTGCGCCTGCGCCTCGAGCGCCGCGCGGCGCGACTCGGCGGCGGCGCTGGCGCGCTCGACCTCGGCGAGCGCGGCCCGCGCCCGCTCGGCGGCGGCGCGCGCCGCGCTCTCCTCGGCCACCGCCGCCGCCAGCGCCGCGCGCGCCACCCGCGCCGCCTCGCCGGCGGCGGCCTCGGCCTCGCGCGCCGCGTCGGGGTCGACGTCGGGCGCCACCGGCGGCTCGAGCGCCTCCAGGCGGGCGACCTCCTCCTCGGCCGCCCGCACGCGCGCGGCGTGGGCGGCGGCGCGCTCGCGCAG
>JAAYYF010000099.1 GCA_012515535.1 Deinococcales bacterium | reverse complement strand
GGCCACCCTGCCCAGCCGGCCAACTTGCCCAGCCGGCCAGCGGCCCCGCGGCCAGCGGCCTCAGCCCGCGCCCGGCCGCGCGGCCGCCGCCGCCCGCGCCCGCTCGGCCTCGGGCTTCGGCAGGCGCCACGCGGCCAGCCCCGCCGCCAGGAGGAAGAGCGCGCCCGCCGCCAGGAAGATGTAGCGGTACTGGGTCTCGCCGGGGGCGCTGGTGAGGGTGACGATCGCGCCGGCCACCAGCGGCGCCACCGCGCGCGAGGCGGAGCCGATCGAGGTGTCGAGGCCGTACACGGTGCCGGCCTCGCTGGGGTCGGTGAGCCGCGCCAGCATGGCGCTGATGGCGGGCAGCACGCCGCCCACCGCGAAGCCCACCAGCGTGTTCAGCACGACCAGCTGCCACACCTCGGTCACGAACGTCAGCGGCACGTAGAACAGGGCGGTGGCCACCGCGCTCACCACCAGCACGGGCTTGGAGCCCACGCGGTCGGAGAGGCGCCCCAGCACCACGCCGCTCAGCGTGCCCGCCGCCGAAGCGAGGCCGATGGCGAGGCCGGTGTAGAGCCCGGCCACCTCGGGGCGCGCGGCGATGGCCGCCACGAACAGCGGCAGGAACGGGGTCAGCATGGTGCGGCCGAGCCAAGCGAGGAAGCGCAGCAGGTAGGCCAGCAGCACCCCGGGCGCCCGCACCACCAGCCCCCAGGAGCGCCACACGCCGCTCACGCCGCGCGCCACCGACTCGGGGCGCGTGAAGCGCTCCTCCACGCGCACCATCACCAGCACCCCGCCCAGCAGCAGCAGCGCGGCGGTGACCACGAAGGCGATGCGGTAGCCGAAGAAGAACTCCAGCACCCCGCCGATCATGGGGCCCACCGACACCCCCGCCCAGTTGGCGGTCTGCATCAGCCCCATGGCGTAGCCGAGGCGCTCGCGCGGCGTCACCGACGCCACCAGCGACGACGACGCCGACATCACGCCGGTGACCAGCCCCTGGATCAGGCGCAGCAGGGTTAGCTCCTCGGCGCTGCGCGCGAAGCCCATCAGCAGGATGATGACGGCGCCGCCGATCAGCGAGCGCACCACCATCAGCTTGCGGCCGTAGCGGTCGGCCACCGCGCCCCAGATGGGCGCGGCGAACATCATCGACACGGCCTGCACGCTGAAGACGGCCGACACCCAGAAGACGAGCGAGCCGCCGCCGCGCACCCCCAGGTGCTCGACGTAGTTCGGCAGGAAGGGGAAGATGGTCGAGAAGCCCACCGAGGCCAGCAGCTGGGCGACGAACATCACGCCCAGGGTGCGTTGCCACCTCGGTTTCACTTGCGGCTCACCGCGTGTCGCCTCCCGCCCCCTAGCGTCCCGCGCGGCTCCACCCGCCCGGCAGGACGCGAGCCATCGTACAACCGTTCGGCAGGGCCCCCTGTGCCGGCTCCCGGCTGGGTAGCGTGGGGCATGCCGCTCACCGACGCCCAGGTCCTCGCCCGCTGCCCCGTGTTCGCCGAGCTGCCCGACGAGGACCTCCACGCGCTGGCGGCGGTGGGCCACCGCGTGCGGCTGGAGGCCGGCGAGACGCTGTTCCTGGCGGGCGAGGAGGCGCTCGGGCTGCACGTGGTGGTGAGCGGGCGGGTGCGGGTGTACGTCATCTCGCCGGCCAGCGGGCGCGAGGTGGTGCTCACCATGGAGCACCCCTACAACGCCGTGGCCGAGCTGGTGGCCCTCGACGGCGGCACCTACCCGGCCAGCGCCGAGGCGGCGGAGGCGAGCGAGCTCTTGGTCCTCGAGCAGGCGGCGTTCCAGCGCCTGCTGCGCGAGCGCCCCGGGGTGGCGCTGCACCTGCTGCGCACGCTCGGGCGCCGGCTGCGGCGGCTGGTGGGGCTGGTGGAGGCGATCTCCTTCCAGGAGGTGGTCCACCGCCTGGCGCGCTACCTGCTGGCGGCGGGCGCCGCCGGCACGCCGTTCACCCTCGACACCAACGGCGCCATCGCGGCGCAGCTCGGCACGGTGCCCGAGCTCGTGAGCCGCAACCTCTCGCGGCTGCACGCCGGCGGCGCGATCACGATGAGCGGGCGCACCGTCACGCGCCTCGACGTGGCGCAGCTCGAGGAGATGGCGACCAGCGCGGGGCGCTGAGCCCGGCCCGCGGCGCGCCGCCGCCCTCGCGCCGGGCCGGCTACCAGAAGCCGAGGGCGCGCTTGGCCCGGTCGCTCATGGCCGCGGGCGTCCAGGGCGGGTCCCACACCAGCTGCACGCTCACGTCGTCGACGCCCGGCACCTCGCCGAGCACGCGCCGCACGTCGGCCTCGATGCTGGCGTGCAGCGGGCAGCCGGGGGTGGTGAGGGTCATCTCCACCCCCACCGCGCCGCCCGCGACGGTCACGGCGTAGACCATGCCCAGGCTCACCACGTCGAGCCCCAGCTCGGGGTCGATCACGGCGTGCAGCGCCTCCAGCACGTTGCGCGCAGGCACCGCCGGGGCGATCTCGGTCAGGCTCGTGTGCGTCATCCTCCCGCCTCCTCGGTGGTCGCCAGCGCGGCGGCGGGCGGCGGCGCGGCGCCACGCACCGGGCGCAGCGCCGCCACCACCACGTGCACGGCCTGCGCGAGCTGGCTCGCGCTGCCGAGCAGCAGCAGGCCGGCGGCCAGCGGCGCGAGGGCCGGCTGCCGCAGGGCGAGGGTGGCGCTGAGCGACGCCGCGCCCCCGGCCAACGCCCAGGTGGTGACGGGCTCGAGCTCGCCTCGGAACAGGTCGCGCAGGAGCGGCGCCCCCGCCGACACCCCGGCGCCGCCCGCGAAGCGCGCCGTCCAGGTCAGGAACGACAGGATCTTCACCAGCATGCCGCTCACCGCGAGCCCCACGAAGCCCACCAGGAAGGCGGCCGCCGCCGCGGCGGGCAGGCCCGCCAGCGCCAGCAGCCCGGCGGCGGGCAGGAAGGCGTGCGCCAGCACGTAGCGCCGGATGGGCGGCTCCAGGCGGCGCCGCAGCCGCACTCGCAGGATGGCGCGCACCTCCAGCAGCTGCAGCGCCGCGGCCGCAGCCAGCAGCAGCTGCGGCCGCGGACCCAGCGGCAGGCGCGCGAACGCCGCCAGCGCCTCGGCCAGCAGCGCCAGCGCCACCAGCAGGCCGAGCAGCCGCAGCCGCCACTGCGCCGTGCCCTTGGCGAGCGCGAACATCCCCAGCAGCTTCTGGCCCGCCCCGGCGATGCCCAGCAGGAAGGCGCCGAACATGCCGGTCGTGAGGTGCAGGCGCACCGGGTAGCCGAGCGCGGCCGCCACCCCCGGCGCGCTCCGCGCGCCCGCCAGGGCGAAGCCCAGCACCACCGTGAGGGCGAGGAACGCCACCGACGCCACCAGCGCCTGGCCGGCGGCGTCCTTGGGCCAGCGGCGCAGGGCGGTCGCCACGAGCTGGGCGAGCAGCAGCAGCCAGGCGAGGCTCACGACCGCGCCGCCGAGCGCCAGGGGCAGCGGCGCGAAGCCGGCCGCGAAGCCGGCCACCACGCTCCCGGCGCCGGCCAGCAGCAGCGGCAGCGCCACCAGCCCGAGGCGGGGCCACGCCAGGTCGGTCACGAGCATCACGGCCGGCAGCTGCTGCAGCGTGCCGGCGAACACCAGGCCCACGAACCCCAGGGTGAACACGTGGGTGAGGCCCACCAGGCTCGGGGCGTTCACGGCGCCGAGCAGCGCGCGCGGCGCGAACGCCAGCCACCCCGCCCCGGCCAGCAGCGCCGCGGCCCCCGCCAGCAGCGCCGCGATCGGCAGGGCGGGCGGCGCGCCCTTCGCGCCCGCGCGCGGCAGCACGGCTACGCCCCCTTGGTGATGCGCACCCGGGCGCTGCCGTCGGGCAGCTCCTCCACCTGGTACTCCGCGCCGGCGTCGGCCAGCTGCGGCAGCAGGTAGACGGGCACGCGGTCGTTGTGGATCACCAGCACCTCGCCGGGCGCCATCCCCTCCAGCGCCTCCAGCGTGCGGATCATCGGGTCGGGCGGCTCGAGGCCGCGGTTGTCGAGGAACCTGCTACCCATGTCGGCCCCAGCTTCGGCCCGCGCGCCGGTGGCGCGCGATGACCCAGGTCATGGCCGCGCCGACCCCCCTGCGACACCCTGGGGCCGTGGCACGGAACGCACAAGGACCCGACCGGCGCAGCGGCGCGCCCCTAGCTCAGCGCGCGCCCGCCGCGCGGCGCGAGCGCCTGCTGGCCACGCGCGTCTCCCGCGTCATCGAGGCGCACCCGGACGCGCTCGGCGTGCTGATCGACGGGGGCTTCACGCCGCTCGCCAACCCGGCCATGCGCCTGGCGCTGGCCCCCACCGTCACGCTGGGGCAGGCGCTGCGCATCCGCGGGCTGGAGGACGCCGCCGCCGACGCGCTGATCGACCGGCTGCTGACGCTGACGGCGCCCACGGAGGAGGGCTGAGGTGCCGCTGCTGAAGCCGTTGGAGCTGACGCGCTTCTCGGAGCGCGGCCCGGTGCCGCGGCCGCTGCACATGGGGGAGGGGATGGTGCTGATGCTCCTCTGCCTGCAGAAGGGCCAGGAGCTCGTGGCCCCCGAGGGGGACACCACCGAGACGGTGTTCACGGTGCTCGACGGCGAGGGGTTCGTGCGCGAGGGGGACCAGACGCACGCGGTGCGCGCCGGCGACGTGGTGCACGTCATGCCGGGCAGCCCCAAGGCCCTCGTGGCCGGGGAGGGCACCTTCACCGTGCTCGGCACGCGGCGGCTCAAGGGGGCGGGCCGTGCCGCCTGACCCCACGTCGGCGCTGCGCCCCACCGCCATGCGCGTGGACCCCGAGGCGTGCATCGAGTGCGGCATCTGCGAGGAGATCGCGCCCGGCATCGGCGCCGCCCCCGAGCACGTGCCCGTGACCCGCCAGACGCTCGAGGCGATGGCGGCTTGCCCCACCGGCGCCTTGCGCTGGTCGGAAGGAGAACCGATGAAGCAGATCGACGTACGCACCATCCGCCCCCGCGACCGCCACCCGCTGCTGTTCCAGGCGTTCGACGACCTGGAGGCGGGGCAGGCGTTCGAGCTGGTCAACGACCACGACCCGAAGCCGCTCTACTACCAGTTCCAGGCGGAGCGCCCCGGGCTGCTCGAGTGGGAGTACCTGGAGCAGGGGCCCGAGACGTGGCGGGTGCGCATCGGCAAGACGGCCTGAGCGGCCGAGCCGGCCATCTGCGCGCGGTGCGCCCTGGGGCCGACCCCAGGGCGCGCCGCGCCGCCTCGCCGGGTAGGCTGTTGCCGTGAGCCGCTGGCAGGTGGCCTTCCTGCGCGCCGCGCTCCTGTGGCTGGTCGCCACCGGCGCCCTGGGGCTATGGGTCACCCTCAGCCCGGGCCTGAGCGCGCTCGTGCGCCCGACGCACGCCCACATGGGCACCATCGGCTTCTTCCTGGGCATGGTGATGGGGGTTGCGTTCTGGATGCTGCCGCGGCCCGGCGGCATCCGGCAGACGGGCCTGGAGGCGGCCACCTTCCTGCTGCTGCAGGCCGGCCTGGTGCTGCGCGTGGCGGGCGAGCCGTGGTGGCGCGCCGGGGGCGGCGCGCTGCCCTACGCCCTGTTCGTGGCCAGCGGCGTCTGCCTGCTGCTGGCGATGCTCACCTTCGCCTACGCCATGAGCAAGCGCGTGGTGACCCTGGCGGTCGTCCGCGAGAAGGGGCTGGGCCGCCGCCGCGCGGCCGCCCAGCCCGACGAGTGACGCTCCGATAGGTCAGTGGGGCGCGCTCACGCCTGCGTCTCCCTGACGCGCGTGTGGGCCATCTTGTCGCCCCAACGGCGGCCGTCGGTGGCCGTGAGGACGTTGTAGGCCTCGTAGAGCCCGATGATCACCGCGACCGGCGCCAGCAGCAGCCACAGGAAGCCCAGCGGCAGCATGCCGATCGCCAGCGGCCAGTTGCGCCGCGCCGAGGTGGCGAGGTCCATCTTGCCGCCGTCGTCGCGCGACACCGTCAGGTTCATGAGGCGCTTGCCGAGCGAGCGGCCGTTCATGAACTCGAACTCGAAGCCGTCGCGCAGCAGCATGTACGCCGCGCCCACCAGCGAGCCGAGGAAGCCCGCCACGGTGGCCACCACGGCGTAGAGGACCATGGCGATCGCCCAGTCGATGACGTAGGCGATCACGCGCCGGCCCACGTCGGGCTTCTCGGCGGTGAGGGGCGTGGCCGGGTCGGGGTACGGGGGCGCGCCGCCCGGCGTGGGGCCCGGGGGCTGCGGCGGCGTGGGCTGCCCCGGCTCGGGCGCCGGGTCCGGCTCCACCGGCGGCAGGGGAGGGCCTGGGTCTCGATCCGTCATGAACCCGCTCCTTCTGGACGCGCTGGTCCGCGAGTCTGGATGCGTCCGACGCCGTCAGGATAGGGCATGGCGGGCGGGGTGGTGGTGTGGCCGCGCCGCCGCGGTCGCCCGTGGGCCGGTCGGGCGCCCAGGGGCACAGGTCCCATCCCCGGCGCGCGGCGCTGCCTTAAGGTTAGAGCGGAGGTCCGTCAGCAGCATGGCCAGAACCCGCAGCTTCTACCTCGTCCCCACCGGCCCCGGTGTGGGCCTCACCTCGGTGTGCCTCGGGCTGGTCCACGCCTTGCAGCGCGAGGGCGTCCAGGTCGGCTTCATCAAGCCGATCCGCCAGCCCGGCGACGACGGCGCCCCCGAGCGCTCCACCGAGTTCGTGCGCCGCTCCACCAACATCGAGCCCGGCGAGCCGCTGGCGTTCGCCGAGGCCGAGGCGCGCCTGGCCGCCGGCAAGCAGTCCGAGCTGCTGCAGGAGGTGGTGGGGCGCTACCAGCGCGCGGCGCAGGGCGCCGACGTGGTGATCGTGGAGGGGCTCGCCGCCACCGCCGACCACCCCAGCCTCGACGCGCTGAACGTCGACGTCGCGCGGGCGCTCGACTCGCACGTGGTCCTGGTGGGCACGCCGCGCCCGAGCCTCGACGCGCTCGAGGACCGCCTGGAGATGACCAGCCAGCTGTTCGGCGGCGCCACGGCCGAGAAGGTGATCGGCGTGGTGGTCAACCAGCTCAACGCCCCCCACTGGGACGTGCTGGGCACGACCCGCACGCTCGTCCGCCCGCCCGAGGTCACCCTCGGTGCCGACGACGTGAAGCGCCTGCCGATCTTCCGCGACCCCGACTTCAGCCTGCTGGGCGCCGTGCCCTGGGAGCCGGCGATGGCCTCGCCGCGCACCCTCGACGTAGCGCAGCACCTCGGCGCCGAGGTGCTGCACGAGGGCGAGCTGGCGCAGCGCCGCGTGGTGGACGTGTCGCTGGTGGCGCGCACGGTGGCCCACATGACCCACCGCCTGCGGCCCGGCGCGCTGATCATCACCCCCTCCGACCGCGACGACATCGTGGTGGCCTCCGGCATGGCGGCGCTCAACGGCGTGCCGCTGGCGGGGCTGGTGCTCACCGGCGACATGGAGCCCAGCGACGAGGTGCTCAAGCTGTGCGCGAAGGCGTTCGCCACCGGCCTGCCGCTGCTGCGCGTGACGAGCGACTCCTACGTCACGGCCGCGCGCGCCGCCGCCATGCCGGTCGACGTGCCGGTCGACGACGTCGAGCGCATGGAGCGCGGCATGGAGGCGGTGGCCGAGCACCTCGACCTGGCGCCGCTCCTCGAGCTCCTGGGCAGCGAGCGCGAGCTGCGCCTGTCGCCGCCCGCCTTCCTCTACCGCCTGGTCGAGATGGCGCGCGCCGCCGGCAAGCGCATCGTGCTGCCCGAGGGTGAGGAGCCGCGCACCGTGCAGGCGGCGGCCATCTGCGCCGAGCGCGGCATCGCCACCTGCGTGCTGCTCGGTGACCCCGCCGAGATCCGGCGGGTGGCCGAGGCCCAGGGGCTCACGCTCGGCGACGGCGTCGAGATCGTGGAGCCCACCGACGAGCTGCGCGAGCGCTACGTGGCGCCCATGGTCGAGCTGCGCAAGCACAAGGGCCTCACGCCCGACGGGGCGCGCAACCAGCTGCGCGACGACATCGTGCTGGGCACCATGATGCTCGCCCAGGGCGAGGTCGACGGCCTGGTGGCGGGCGCGGTGCACACCACCGCCGCCACGGTGCGCCCGGCCCTTCAGCTGATCAAGACGCACGAGGACGCGCGGCTGGTGTCGTCGGTGTTCTTCATGTGCCTGCCCGACCAGGTGCTGGTCTACGGCGACTGCGCCGTGAACCCCGACCCGAACGCCGAGGAGCTGGCCGACATCGCGGTGCAGTCCGCCGAGTCGGCGGCGGCGTTCGGCATCACCCCGCGCGTGGCGCTGCTGAGCTACTCGACCGGCAGCTCCGGCGAGGGCGCCGACGTCGACAAGGTGCGCGAGGCCACTTTCATCGCGCGCCAGCGCCGCCCCGACCTGCAGATCGACGGCCCGCTGCAGTACGACGCCGCTACCGTGCCCAGCGTGGCGCGCGGCAAGGCGCCCGACAGCACCGTGGCGGGGCGCGCCACCGTGCTGATCTTCCCCGACCTGAACAGCGGCAACGCCACCTACAAGGCGGTGCAGCGCTCGGCGGGGGTGGTGTCGGTGGGGCCGATGCTGCAGGGGCTGAAGCGGCCGGTCAACGACCTGTCGCGCGGGGCGCTGGTCGACGACATCGTCTACACCATCGCGCTGACGGCCATCCAGGCGACGCAGGTGGCGGACTGAGGGAGGCGGGCGCGCGCCTACCCGGCGCCGGACGTCAGCCTGGCCGCGCGGCCGCCCGGCCGCGGCCGGCCGCGCCCGCTACCCGGGGGTAGGCCTTCAGGTACGCCAGCCACACGCCCTGCAGCTCGCCGTAGTAGCGCGCCAGCTCGCGCGCGGCGCCGGGCACCAGCGTGAGGCCGGGGGTGTAGACGGCGCTCACGGCCGCCAGCGCGCCGGTGTCCTTCCACGGCGCGCGCTCCACCCGGCCCAGCCCGCGCCACAGCACCTGCTCGGCCGACCACGGGCCCAAGCCCGGCAACGACCCGAGCCAGCGGTGCACCTCGTCGTAGCCCGCGCGCCGCAGCTCCGCCTCGTCCACCCCCACGAACGCGCGCGCCACTCCTTCCAGGCGCTCGACCTTGCGCAGGTTGTTGGTGGCCTGCAGCAGGGGCTCACGCGCGCCGTGCGCCAGCGCCTCCGGCGCTGGGAAGAGGGGCAGCGGCTCCGCGCCCTCCACGACGACCGCCTCGCCCAGCAGCTCCGTGAGCCGCCGCATGGTGGCCACGGCGAAGCGCTGCGGGGTGCGCTGCCGCACCACGCACCAGCAGGCGGCCTGGAACGCGTTGCGGAAGCGCGGCGGGTGGAAGCCGTGCAGCGCGCGCTCCACCGGGGCGAAGGCGGGGTCGTCGGCGGCCGCCGCGACCAGCGGCGCCAGGTCCAAGTGCAGCGCCAGGAAGCTGCCCAGCTCGGTCCAGGCGTCGGCCGCCTGCTCCAGCGTCAGGGCGTCGCCGTGGTCGAACGTCAGCCGCAGGTCGGAGGCGCTCGCGCCGCCGGAGGGCGCCAGCCGCACGCGCACGACCCGCCGCCCGGCGCCGCTGCCCACGCGCAGCGCGAGCTCCCACGCCTCCGGGGCGCCCAGCGCGACGCGCCCGCGGTCGGGCACGGCCTCGAAGCCGCGCAGCGCGGCCAACGTCTGGCGCCACGAGAAGGGCGGTCGTGGGGTGATGCCGAGCTGCGGCCCGGCGGGCGCCGGCTCCGGGGGCGCCGCGGCGGTGGTCCGAACCATCACCGGCCAGCTTCGCACGTATAATCTGCGGCCGTGGACGTCAGCGCAGCCACCTTGGACAAGCTCTCCTTCCCGCGCGTGCGCGAGGCGCTCGCCGAGCGCGCCGGCACCTTCATGGGCATGGAGCGCGCCCGCACCCTGGCGCCCTTCGCCAGCGTGGCGGAGGCGGAGGCCGCGCTGGAGCGCGTCGAGGAGATCGTCACGGGCGGCGACCTGGCGCTGGGCGGCATCGAGGACGTGCGGCCGATGCTGCGGCGCGTCCGCGAGGGCAACCTGCTCGAGGGCAGCGAGATCCTCTCCATCGCCTACACCCTGGACGCGGCCGCCACGCTGCGGCGCGCCATCGTGGCCTCCGAGCGGCCGGCGCTCACCCAGGTGGCGTTGGGCATCGGCTCCTTCGACGGCGTGCTGCGCCTGGTGCGCGAGCAGCTCGACCCCGACGGCAACGTGCGCGACGACGCCACCCCCAAGCTGGCCGACATCAGAAGGCGCCTCAACCCGCTGCGCGGCCGCATCCGCGACCGCCTGACGCGCCTGCTCGAGAGCTACGCCGACTACGTGCAGGACCCCATCATCACCCTACGGCGCGACCGCTACGTGATCCCCGTGAAGGCGCACCTGCAGTCGCGCGTGCCGGGGCTGGCGCTCGACCGCTCCGACTCGGGCGCCACCGTGTTCGTCGAGCCCGCCGGCGTGGTCGAGCTCAACAACGAGCTGGCGCTGCTCGAGATGGAGGAGCGCGACGAGGTGCGGCGCGTCCTCCTGGCCCTCGGGCGCCGCTTGGCCGACGAGCCGCGCGTCGACGAGAGCCTCGAGGTGGTGGCCGAGCTCGACCTGGTGAACGCCAGCGCGCGCCTGGCGAAGGAGTGGCGCCTGCGCCGCCCGCTCTTCGACGAGCGCGGCCGCGTGCGCCTGCTGCAGGCGCGCCACCCGCTCATCGAGGGTTGCGTGCCCAACGACATCGAGCTGGACGCCGAGCGCCGGCTGCTGATCGTGACGGGCCCCAACGCCGGCGGCAAGACCGTGCTCATCAAGACGCTGGGGCTGGCCGCGGTGATGGCGCAGTGCGGGCTGTTCGTCGCCGCGGGCGGCGAGCAGCCGCCGCTGCTGCCGCGCGTGAACGCGCTGCTGGTCGACATCGGCGACGAGCAGAGCATCGAGGCCAGCCTCAGCACCTACGCGGGCCACCTGCGCAACCTCAAGGCCATCGTGGAGCGCGCCGACGAGCGCACCCTGGTGCTAATCGACGAGCTCGGCTCGGGCACCGACCCCGACGAGGGGGCGGCGCTGTCGCAGGCCATCCTCGAGCGCGTGCTGGCGGGCGGGGCGCGCGGCCTGGTCACCACCCACCTGGCGCCGCTGAAGGTGTTCGCCAGCGAGACCGAGGGCGTGAGCAACGCCGCCATGCGCTTCGACGTCGAGCGGCTGCAGCCCACCTACCAGCTGATCGTGGGCCAGCCCGGGCGCAGCTACGCGCTCGCCATCGCCGAGCGCCTGGGCCTGCCCGAGGGGCTGTTGGCGCGCGCCGCCGAGCTGCTGGGGCCGGAGGGCGAGCGCCTGGAAGCGCTCCTCGCCACCCTGGAGCGGCAGCGCGAGCAGCTGGAGGAGGAGCTCGGCGAGGCGCGCGCCGCCAACGAGCGCGCCGTGGCCGAGGCGCGGCTGCTGCGCGAGCAGATCGAGATGCTGCGGGGCCGGGAGCAGGAGCTGATCAAGGCCGCCGCCGAGAAGGCCGACGAGCTGCTGCAGGAGACCCTGCAGCAAGCGGCGCGCCTGAGGCGCGTGGCGCAGCAGGACCCGGCGCAGCGCTCGAAGGCGCTGGAGGAGATCCAGGCGCTCAGGCGCCAGGCGCGTCAGGTGGCGGCCAGCGAGCCGGGCGGCGCCCGCCCCGTGCGGCCGCAGCGCGAGAAGCGCCGCGCCGAGCGCCAGGAGGACCCCTTCGCCCCCGGCGCGCGCGTGCGCGTCGAGAGCTACGGCGCCGAGGGGCAGGTGATCGAGCAGCGCGGCAACGCCCTGCTGGTGCAGCTCGGCCTGCTCAAGGTCGAGGTGCCGAAGCGCGACGTGAAGCCGCTGGGCCAGCCCAAGGCCACGTCGCGCCAGACGCACGTGGCCGCCCCCGTCGCCTTCGACCGCGAGCTGAACATCCGTGGCGCGCGCGTGGAGGAGGCGCTCGAGCAGGTGCGCGACTTCGTGCTGGAGGCGCACTCGCTGAAGGTCGAGAGCGTGCGCCTGCTGCACGGCAAGGGCACGGGCGCCCTACGCGACGCGGTGCGCAACTACCTCAAGGGCGAGAAGCTGGTGGAGCGCTACGAGGACGCCGTGCCCTACGAGGGCGGCCACGGCGTCACGGTCGCCTACCTGCGCTACTGAGGCGGCGCCGCCCGGGCGCGGTGCGATACTCGAGGCATGCACCGCGCCCCGGCCATCGTCTTCGACCTCGACGGCACGCTCGTCGACTCGCAGCGTGACATCGTCGACAGCTTCCTCCACGCCTTCGACGCCGTGGGCCTGCCGCGCCCGCCGCGCGCCGACGTGGTGGCGCTCATCGGCCGCCCGCTCGAGGAGATGTACGCCGCCTTCGCCCCCGGCCAGCACGTCGACCGGCTGGCGAGCGCCTACCGCGCCCACTACCCGCTGCACTTCACCGACCACACCGCGCCGTTCCCGGGCGTGGTGGAGCTCCTCGGGGCGCTAGCGCTCCGCGGCTACGCGCGCGTGGTGGCCACCACCAAGCGCGGCGCCATGGCCGACGCGCTGGTGGACGCCGTGGGCCTGCGCCCGCACCTCGAGCACGTGCAGGGCACCGACGGCATCCCGGCCAAGCCGGCGCCCGACGTGATCGAGCGCGCCCTCGCGGCCGTCGGCGGCGCCGGGGTGGTCATGGTGGGCGACACGGTGGCCGACGTCCGCGCGGGCCGCGCCGCCGGGCTGGCCACCTACGCCGTGACGTGGGGCTCGGGCAGGGCCGAGGCGCTGGCCGCCGCCGGTGCCGACGTGGTGGCGCCCGACCTCGACGGGCTGCTCGCCTGGCTCGAGGCGGTGCGCGAGGCGTGAACCAGCGCGCCTCGCGCGCCACGCCCAGCGCGGTAGGCTGACGGGATGAACGGTATCGAGAAGCAGTACGTCATCGACGCCCTCGCCGAGGACTCGTGGCGCATGTTCCGCATCCTGGGCGAGTTCGTCCAGGGGTTCGAGGAGCTGGCCGACGTCGGAAAGGCCGTGACGGTGTTCGGCTCGGCGCGCCTCAAGGAGGACACCGAGGTCTACCGCAAGGCGCGCGAGCTGGCCGCCGACCTGGCGCGGCAGGGCTACACCATCCTCACCGGCGGCGGCCCCGGCATCATGGAGGCCGCCAACCGCGGCGCCATCGACGTCGAGGGGCGCAGCGTGGGCCTCAACATCGACCTGCCGCACGAGCAGGCGCCCAACCCGTACCTGACCGACTCCGTTGACTTCAAGTACTTCTTCGTGCGCAAGGTGATGCTCGTCAAGTACTCCACGGCGTTCGTGATCTTCCCGGGCGGCTTCGGCACCCTCGACGAGCTGTTCGAGGCGCTGACGCTCATCCAGACCCACAAGATCAAGCCGTTCCCCGTCTACCTGATCGGCGTCGAGTACTGGCGCGGGCTGCTGCAGTGGCTGCAGGGCACGCTGCTACGCCACGGCACCATCTCGGAGCACGACCTGCACCTGTTCAAGGTCGTCGACGACGTGAGCACCATCGCCGACGAGATCGAGGCGTACTACCGCAGCGCCAACCACGGGGGCTTCAACCTGCCCTGGTGAGCCCGGGGCCTCGGCCGCCAGCCCGAGGCCGTTCGGGTGGAGCGCGCAGGGAGGGTGAGGAGGCCGCCACCCGGCGGCGCTTCGTCTCAGTCGTGGTACGGCGGCAGCGCCGCCTGCCCGAACACCTGCCCCGCCAGCTGCCAGATCTGCTCGGGCTCCATGCCCGCGCCTAGGAAGACGCCGTCGGCGCGCCACACCTCGACGTGCGGGTGCGGGTCGTCCTGCGTGCCCTGCGCCGCCTCGAGGGTGCCGGAGTTGCCGGTGGTGCCCACGATGTCGCCCTGGCGCACGGTGGCGCCCTCCACCACGCCCTCGGCCACGGCCGCCAGGTGGGCGTAGCGCGTCACGAAGCCGCCCGCGTGGCGGATCCACACCTGCCGCCCGCGCAGGGCGTCGAGGACCTCGGGCGGGGTGTCGAGGGCGCGCGCCGCCTGCGCGATCAGGGCCTCGTACTCCTCGAGCGTGTGCTCGACGTAGCCGTGGTCGGCGCGGACCACCACGCCGTCGGCCACGGCGTTGATGGGGGTGCCGTACTCGATGGGCACGCTCACGGTGCCCGAGTAGAAGTCGAAGCCCTCGTGGGTGCCGTTGCGGTAGGCGCGCGGCGCCCCCGGCAGGTGGCTGCGCCGCGAGCTGATGGTGGCGCCCTCCACGGGCACCACGTAGCCGGTCGGCCAGCCCTTCACGAACGGCCCGGCGGCGGCCTCGAGCAGCCGCGGGAAGGCGCCCGAGGTGCGCACCTGCGGGTTGCCGCGCGCCAGGTCGGCGGCGGTGCGGCCCTCGAGGTCGGTGAGGGTGGGGTCGGCACCGGCGTTGAGCAGGTGGACGACCTGGGCGGGCGTGCCGCTGCTGGCGGCGAGCATCAGCGCCGTCGTGCCGCTGGCCGCCTGCTCGTCGAGCGCGGCGCCCGCGGCGAGGAGCGTCTCCAGCAGCGCCGGCTCGGCGCCGGCGCCGACCGCGGCCATCAGCGGCGTGAGGCCGGCGGCGTTGCGCACGTGCAGCTCGGCGCCGCCCTCGAGGGCGGCGGCCACCGCCACCGGGTCGCGGCTCTCGAGCGCCACGAACAGGTCGGGGCGGGGCGTCTCCTTCGGAGCCGCGTTGAGCGAGAGGTACGCGAACACGCCCGCTCCGGCCAGGAGCAGGACCACCACCAGAGCGATCAGCGCGCGCATGCGGGCACGATACCAACCGGGGGAAGCTGTATGTTGAGCGCCGTGCCTGGGCTCGGGGTCGACGTCCGCAAGCTGGTCACGCTGGCGCTGCCGCTGGCGGTGGCGCAGCTGGCGCAGAACGCCATGGGCTTCGTCGACACGCTGATGGTGGGCCGCCTGGGCCCCACGGCCCTGGCCGGCCTGGCGCTCGGCGCCACCACCTTCTCGACCCTCTACGTGATCCTGATGGCGGTGCTGCTCTCGGTGTCGCCGCTGGTGGCGCAGGCGGTGGGCGCGCGGCGCGCGGGGGAGCCGGCGCGGGTGGCGCGCCAGGGGCTGCTGCTGGCGCTGGCGCTGGCGGTGCCCGGCATGGCGGTGATGTTCCTGGTGGAGCCGCTGCTCCGGGCGGCGGGCCTGCCGGCGGGGGCGGTGGAGCTCGCCGGCGGCTACCTGCGGGCGGTGGCCCTGGGGATGCCGTTCGCGCTCGGCTTCATGGCGCTGCGCGGCTACTTCGAGGGCCAGGGCGACGCGCGCCCGATCCTCTACCTGGCGCTAGCCGGCGTGGGGCTGAACGTCTTCCTCAACGACGCCCTGATCTTCGGCCGCTACGGGCTGCCGGCGCTGGGCGTGGTCGGCACCGGCTACGCCACCGCCTCGGTCTACCTGGCGCTGTTCGCCGGCGCCGCGCTGCTGGCACGCGCCCGCTACCGCGGCCAGGCGCCGTTCCGCGGCTTCGGGCGTCCCGACCCCACGGTGCTGCGCGAGATCGTGCGCGTGGGCTGGCCCATCTCGGTGACGCTGGGGCTCGAGGTGGGGCTGTTCAGCACCATCAGCTTCCTGATGGGCGGCTTCGGCGACGCCGTGCTGGCGGGGCACCAGATCGCCATGCAGTCGGCGTCGATGACCTTCATGATCCCGCTCGGCATCGCCACCGCCACCGGCGTGCTCGTGGGGCAGGCGGCGGGGCGCGGCGACCCCGCCGGCGTGCGGCGCGCCGGCACGCTGGGCATCGGCCTCGCCACGGGGTTCATGTGCCTGACGGCGCTCCTGTTCTGGCTCGCCTCGCGCTTCGTGATCGGCCTCTACGTCGACGTGGCCGACCCCATCAACACCGAGCTGATCCGCTACGCCGCAGGCTTCCTCGCCATCGCCGCCATGTTCCAGCTGGTCGACGGCATGCAGGTGGCCGCGGCCGGCGCGCTGCGCGGCCTCAAGGACACGCGCGTGCCGATGCTGCTGACGCTCGTGGCCTACTGGCTGGTGGGCCTGTCCTCGGGCGTGGTCCTGGCCTACGTGCTGGGCGTCGGGCCGCGCGGGCTCTGGTTCGGCATGGTCGCCGGCCTGGCGGTGGCGGCGCTGCTGCTCACCACGCGCTTCGCGCGCTCCACGCGCCAGGACGCGCTCGCGAGCGCGGCGCCGTCCCTCACCAGCGACTGAGGCGGCCGGTGGCAGGGCGCGGCCGCCGCCGGCGCTGGCTCGGCGCCACGCGTCCCACGCACCTGCGCCGCGCGGCGCGGTTGGGTTACACTCTGGCCTACGGAGGGAACGGTGGACACTTTCATCGTCATCATTCGCAACGCGGTCCTAGTGATGATCGGCATCACCATCTTCACGGGCTTCTTCTTCGCTTTCAGCAACTTCCTGGTGCGCAACACCGTCGAGGAGCACGCGGAGCGCTGAGCCGGACCGAGGGAACCCGCGCCGGGCGCTTGAGCGCGCCCATCAGGCACTACCTACGCGCCCCCAGCCTCACGGTCGGGGGCGCGGCCGCCTTCCTGCGCGCCGCCTACGTGCTGGCCTTCATGGGCCAGGTGGCGGCGGCGGTGCTGGTGGGCGTGCTGGTGGTGCTGCTGGCGGGCGGCGTCACGCGCAGCCCCAGCTCGCTCCTGGCCTGGGTGCTGGTGGGGCTGGCGCTGCTGCAGCTGCCGGTGATCACGTTCGCCACGGCGCGCCTCGGCGCCGTGAAGGGCGGCGCCGGCGCGCGGCGTGCGGCGCTGCACGGCGCGCTGGTCACGGGGGTGCTGCTGGCGTCGTCGGCGTGGTTCCTGTCGTTGGCGCTGGCCACCGGGCAGAGCGGGCCGCCGCTGTTCCTGCTGCTGGCGCTGACGCTGTTCGCCTACGGGCTGGGCTTCCTGCTGACCGGGCGGCTAGGCCGCGTGGCGGCCAGCGAGGCGTTCGAGGAGCCGGACGCGCCGGCTCAGTGACGCACCTCGTCGAAGTAGGCGTCCTTCAGCACGTGCACCATGTCGAGCGCCTGGGCGGTGCCTAGCACCACGCAGTCGGCCGCCTCGGCGGCCACGCCCACGGGGATCGAGGTGACGTCGCCCAGGTAGGCGTCGAGGTTGCGCAGCAGCGCGCCGCCGCCGGTCATGACGATGCCGCGCTCGATGACGTCCGAGACCAGCTCGGGCGGCGCCTGCTCGAGCACGCTCACCATGCCGTCGGCGATCTTCTTGAGCGACGGCGCCAGCGCCGTGACGATGTCCTCGGTGGTGACGGTGACGCTCTTGGGCATGCCGTCGATCAGGTCGCGGCCGCGCACCTCGATGCTGCGGCGGTCGTCGTCGGTGACGATCTTGGCGGCGCCGACCTCGCGCTTGATCTGCTCGGCGGTGCGGTCGCCGATGAGCAGGTTGTGCTTGGCCTTGACGTACGCCATGATGTCGCGGTCGAAGGTGTTGCCAGCGATGCGCAGGCTCTCGGAGACCACGATGCCGCCCAGGCTGATGATCGCCAGGTCGGTGGTGCCGCCGCCGACGTCGATGATCATCGAGCCCACCGGCTCGGCGATGGCGATGCCGGCGCCGATGGCCGCCGCCACCGTCTCCTCGATCAGGTAGCACTTGCGGGCACCGACCTCGCGCACGGCCTGCACCACGGCGCGGCGCTCGACGTCGGTGATGCCCGACGGGATGCACACCATGATGTTGGGCCGGATGAAGCGCCCGGGACCGGTGAGCACCTTGCTGATGAACGCCTTCAGCATCTTCTCTGTGAGGGTGTAGTCGGCGATGACGCCGTCGGCCATGGGGCGCACGGCGGTGATGTTGCCCGGGGTGCGCCCGAGCATGCGGTAGGCCTCCTGGCCCACGGCCTTCACCTCGGTGGTGCCCTTGACGACCGCGATGACGGCCGGCTCGCGCAGCAGTACCCCCTTGCCCTTCAGGTGGACGCGTACGTTCGTGGTGCCCAGGTCGACGCCGATCATGGCCACACGCTACCAGTTGCATGGGCCCTCGACACGTCCTGCGGCTAGCATGACCGCATGAGCCAGACCATGACCGCCCTGCTGCCGGACGCCTCCGGACGCCTGGCGCCGACCACCACGGCCGTGCCGCCCCTGCGCCCCGGCGAGGTGCTGCTCGAGGTGCGCGCCGCCGGCGTCAACCGCGCCGACCTGTCGCAGCTGGCGGGCCACTACCCGCCACCCCCGGGCGAGTCGAGCGTCCTCGGCCTGGAGGCCGCCGGGCAGGTGGTCGAGCTGGGGCCCGGCGTGGAGGCGGGGCTGGGCCTGGCCGCCTGCGCGCTGCTGGCCGGCGGCGGCTACGCCGAGCGCGTGGCCGTGCCGGCCAGCATGCTCATCGAGCTGCCCCACGGCTGGAGCTTCGCGGAGGCGGCCGCTTTCCCGGAGACCGCTCTCACCGCCTTCCTCAACCTGTTCCTGGAGGCGCGCCTCCAGCCGGGCGAGCGCGTGCTGATCCACGGCGGCGCGAGCGGGGTGGGCACGGCGGCCATCAAGCAGGCGAAGCTGGCGGGCGCCACCGTGGTGACCACCGCGGGCGGCCCCGAGAAGGTGGACGTGTGCCGGCGCCTGGGCGCCGACCTGGCGCTCGACCGCCACGGCGAACCGTTCCGCGACGTGGTGAAGCGCGAGCTCGGCGCGGTGGACGTGGTCCTCGACATGGTGGGGGAGAGCTACTTCGCGGCCAACCTGGACCTCCTGGCCACCGGCGGGCGCCTGGTGGTCATCGCCACGCTGGGCGGGCGCCGGGCGGAGCTGGACCTGCGGCAGCTGATGGGCAAGCGCGCGCGCCTGATCGGCTCGACCCTGCGCAGCCGGCCCCTCGAGGAGAAGGTGCGCATCAAGGAGGCGTTCCTGGAGCGCTTCGGGGAGGCGGTGGCGTCGGGCGAGCTGAAGCCCGTGATCGACGCCGTGGTCCCGTGGGAGCGGGTGAACGAGGCGCACGAGCGGATGCGCGAGAACCGCACCATCGGCAAGCTGGTCCTCGAGGTGGGAGGCGCGGACGCCGGCCCCAGCGGGGGAGGGTGAGGGACGGCGTCCGGCGGTCCCGACGCCAAGCTAGCCGACCGCCGCGCGCCGGGCGCCGGGAGGGCGGCCGGAGCCGGGCGGCCCTAGGCACCGCGCCCTCCGCGCACCTAGCGCGCGGAGGGCGCGGCGGTATCATCGCGCCGTGCCCGCCCACGAGCCCGACACCGACGCCACGCCCGATACCGAGCTGGACCGCGCGCCCGCCCCCGGGCCCGAGCCGGAGCGCGCCCCCGAGCCCGGCTCCGTGCCCGACCCCCAGCCCGACCCCGCCCCCTTCACCGCGCTCGCGCGCGTCTACGACAGCATCATGGCCGACATCGAGTACGACGAGTGGGTCAGCTTCGTGCTGCAGGCCGCCGCCGAGCAGGGGTTCGCCGGCGGGCGCGTGCTCGACCTGGGCTGTGGCACCGGCAACGCCACGCGCCCGCTGGTGGGGCTCGGGCTGCAGGTGGAGGGGCTCGACGGCAGCGAGGAGATGCTGGCGGTGGCGCGCCGCAAGCTGCCGGGCGTGACCTTCCACCGGGGCGACTTCACCAGCTTCGAGCTGCCCGGCCGCTACGCGCTCGTCTACTCGGTGTTCGACTCGCTCAACAACCTGCTGACCGACGAGGCGTTCCTCGCCATGGCGCGGCGCGTGCGCGCCCACCTGGAGCCGGGCGGCGTCTTCGTCTTCGACGTGAACACCCCGGTGGGCCTGCGCGGCCTGTGGGAGGGCGGCGTGGCGGCGGGTCTGGCCGACGACGTCTACTACCGCTGGGAGCACAGCTTCGACGAGGCCACCGGCCTGGCGCGCGTGGAGGCGTACTGCGACACCCCGCAGGGGGCGTTCACCGAGGTGCACCACGAGCGCGGCTACGACGCCGACGCCGTGCGGCGCCTGCTGAGCGCCGCCGGCCTGGAGGTCGTCGAGGTGTCGCGCCACCCCGACGGCGGCGCGCCGGGCCCCTACGCCGAGCGCCTCTGGGTGGTGGCGCGGGCGCCGACCGCCGCGCCCGGCTAGCCGCACCTCAGTCGAGGCCCGCCTGCTCGCGCACCACGCGCGCGATGTTCGACACGTCCTCGTCGCCGTAGCCGCGCTTCACCAGGCTGGTCTCGAGCTGCTCCACGTACGCCGCCACCGGCAGGCTGACGCCCAGCTCGCGCGCCGCCGCCAGCGCCAGCCCGAGGTCCTTGCGGTGCAGGCGCGTGCGGAAGCCCAGCGGGTAGCTCCCCTCCACCATGTTGCGGGCGCGGTTCTCCAGCACCCATGAGCCGGCGGCGCCGCCGCCCAGCGCCCGCAGCGCCGCCTCGACGTCGATGCCGGCCGCCAGCGCCAGCGCCATCCCCTCCGCCACGGCGGCGTAGGTGCCGGCGATGATGGTCTGGTTCACCGCCTTGGCCACCTGCCCGGCGCCCGACGGCCCCACGTGCGTGATGGTGGTGCCCAGCACCTCCAGCGCCGGGCGCGCCCGCTCCAGCGCCGCGGCCTCGCCGCCCACCATGATCGACAGCGTGCCGCGCTCCGCGCCCTCGCTGCCGCCCGACACCGGCGCGTCGAGCATCGCCACGCCGTGCTCGGCCAGCGCCGCCGCGATGCGGCGGGTGGTGGCGGGCGCGATGGTGCTCATGTCGACGAGCACGCTGCCGCGCTCCATGCCCAGGGCGGCGCCCTGCTCGCCCAGCACCACGGCCTGCACGTCGGGCGTGTCGCTCACCATGGTGACGACCAG
>JAAYYF010000098.1 GCA_012515535.1 Deinococcales bacterium | reverse complement strand
TGCTAGACTCGAACGATGATGAGGACGTACGACACGACGTCCACGCAGGCCACGGCCGAGCCGGTCGTGGCCTCGTTGAACGACCTCCCGCTACGCGACCCGGCGCTGCAGCCCATCGCCGACAAGGTGCTCGAGGGCAAGCGCCTCACCCTCGAGGACGGCCTGGTGCTGTTCCGCACCCCCGACCTGCCGGGCCTCATGCGCCTCGCCGACCTGGTGCGCCGCCGCAAGGTGGGCGCCAAGGCGTACTACGTGCACTCGCTGCGGCTCAGCCAGACGAACATCTGCTACGTCGGCTGCACCTTCTGCGGCTTCCAGCGCCGCTTCGGCGAGGACGGCGTCTGGGACTACGACCTGCCGCAGGTGTGGGAGTACGTCGACCGGTACTGGCACCCCGACCTCACCGAGATCCACATCAGCTCGGGCCACCACCCCAAGCGCGAGTGGCAGTACTACCTCGACCTGGTGCGCGGCCTCACCGAGCGCTACCCCGGCGCGCAGGTGAAGGCCTGGACCGCCGCCGAGATCCACCACTTCACCAAGATCACCCGCCCGCGCCTGACCTACCGCGAGGTGCTCGAGCAGCTCAAGGAGGCGGGGCTGGTGGCGCTGCCCGGCGGCGGCGCCGAGATCTTCGCCGAGCGCGTGCGCAAGCAGATCGCGCGCGCCAAGGTCACGGCCGAGGGGTGGCTCGAGGTGCACCGCACCGCCCACGAGCTGGGCCTGCCCACCAACGCCACCATGCTCTACGGCCACATCGAGACCCTCGAGGAGCGCCTCGACCACATGCTGCGCTTGCGGCAGCAGCAGGACGAGACGGGCGGCTTCCTGTCGTTCATCCCGCTGGCGTTCCAGCCCGACAACAACCAGCTGGCCAAGGAGCTCGGCACGCGCCACACCACCGGCGTCGACGACCTGCGCAACCTGGCGGTGGCGCGCCTGGTGCTCGACAACTTCCCGCACATCAAGGGCTACTGGATCATGATCACGCCCGAGCTCACCCAGGTGGCCCTCTCGGCCGGCATCTCCGACATCGACGGCACCATCAAGGACGAGCGCATCGCGCACGCCAGCGGCGCCGTGACCGAGAAGGGCATGACCGAGGAGGAGCTCGTGCGCCTGGTGAAGGACGCCGGCCGCGTGCCGGTGCGGCGCGACGCGCTGTACGAGGAGCTCAAGGTCTTCGCATGAGGCCCGAGCGCCTCGGCATCGTGTCGTTCACCAACGTGGCGCCCCTCAACTGGGGGCTCGAGCCGTGGCCCAGCCACGGCGGCACAGCCGAGTTCGTCTACGGCGTGCCCACCGAGCTGAACGCCGCGCTGGCGGCCGGCGACATCGACCTCACGCTGGTGTCGTCCATCGAGTTCGTGCGCCACCGCGAGCGCTACCGGGCGCTGCCCGACTTCTCCATCGCCACCCTGGGGCCCGTCTACAGCGTGATGCTCTTCCACCGGCCCGGCTGGCGGGAGCTGGCGGGGTGCCGCGTCGCCGTGACGCCCCAGTCGGCCACCAGCGTGGAGCTGCTGCGCGTGCTGCTGGCCGCCGACGGCATGACGGCCGAGCTGGCGCCCACCCAGGGCAGCCTGGAGGCGATGCTGGCGGACGCCGACGCGGCGCTGCTGATCGGCGACGCCGCCCTGCAGGCGGCCGTGGAGCACGCCCCGCCGCGCGACGGCGGGCCGCGCGGCCGCGGCATCAGCGGGGTCAGCGCCCGCGACCCCGGGCTGCACGTCACCGACCTGGGCGAGGCCTGGTACCGCCTCACGCGCCTGCCGTTCACGTTCGCGGTGTGGGCGTCGCACGAGGGGCGGCCGCCCTCGCAGGAGCTGGTGCGGCGCTTCCGGGCCGCGCGCTACCGCGGCCTGGGCGAGCTGGCGGCCGTGTCGCGCGCCGAGGCCGCCAAGCTCGGCCTGCCACACGAGGCGGTGCAGCGCTACCTGGAGAACTTCCGCTACTACCTGACGCCGCCCGACCTCGACGGCCTCCACGAGTTCGCGCGCCGCAGCGACCCGGGCTTCGCGCCGGGCGAGCTGCGCTTCTGGGACCTCTGAGGCCCGCAACGCGCGCCGCGTCGCGACGGCACTCGCGCTAGCGCGCCCCGTGCCCCAAGATGGGGCATGACACCGACGACGCACCCCGCAGGTCCGGCGCCGCGCCCCCGGCGCGCCGCCGCCCGCCCGCCACGCGGCGATGCCCGGCGCGTCGGGCACCGCGCCGCGCCCCTCCTGACGGCGCTGCTGGCGCTCCTCCTCGCAGGCGCCGCCGGCGCCCAGCTCGCCACCTTGGAGCACGGAGGCTTGCAGCGCGAGTACCTGCTGCACGTGCCCGAGGGCCTAAGCGAGCCGGCCCCGCTGGTGCTGGTGCTGCACGGCCGCGGCGGCAGCGGGCCGCAGATGGCGCAGCTGACGGGCTTCGCGGAGGTGGCCGACCGCTTCGGCTTCATCGTCGCGTTCCCGAGCGGGGTGGACGGGCAGTGGAACTACGTCGCCGGCGTTCCCGGCTACGACCTGCCCGCCGACGACGTGGCGTTCCTCGAGGCGCTGGTGGCGGCCATCGCCGCCGAGCACCCCGTCGACGCGGCGCGCGTGTACGCCACGGGCTTCTCCAACGGCGGCTTCATGGCGCAGCTGCTCGCCTGCCAGGCCACCGACGTCTTCGCGGCGTTCGCCAGCGTGGGCGCGGCGGGCTACGGCGGGCAACCGGGCGTGTGCCGCGAGCGCCACCCCACCTCGATCATGTTCGTGCACGGCACCCACGACGCGGCGGTGCCGTGGAACGGCGTCGTGCAGCAGACGCCGCAGGGGCCCGTCACGGTGCTGGCGAGCGTGGAGCAGACGGTGGCGTTCTGGGTCGACCGCCTGGGGTGCACGGTGGAGGTCGACTCCCAGGCGCTGCCCGTGCTGGGCGGCTCGCCGGGCACCGAGGCGCGCGTGCTGGAGCTGCAGGGCTGCCCGCCGGGCGTGGAGCTGGTGCTGGTGGCGGTGCTGGGCGGCGGCCACAACTGGCCCGGCCACCCGGGCGCGCTGCCGCCCCAGGTGGCCGGGCTCGTCAACACCGACTTCGACGCCTCCGAGCTGATCTGGCGCTTCTTCGAGCGCCACGCGCTGCCCGACCGCGGGGCGGCTACAGCACGTAGCGGCTGAGGTCCTCGTCCTCGACGATGCCCTCGAGCTTGCGCCTGACCATCTCGCCGTCGATCACCACGCGGCCCAGGTTCGTGCCGAAGGCGATGTCCTCCAGCACCGTCTCGAGCACGGTGTGGAGGCGGCGCGCGCCGATGTCCTCGACCTCGGTGTTCACGCGCTCGGCGTACTCGGCGAGCGCGACGATGCCGCTCTCGTCGAACTCGAGCTTGGTGCCGTCGACGGCCAGCAGCTCGGTGTACTGCTTGGTGAGCGCGAACTTCGGCTGGGTGAGGATGCGCTGGAAGTCGGTGGCGGTGAGCTCCTCGAGCTCCACGCGGATGGGGAAGCGCCCCTGCAGCTCGGGGATCAGGTCGGACGGCTTGGCGACGGAGAAGGCGCCCGCCGCGATGAACAGCACGTGGTCGGTGCGCACCGGGCCGTAGCGCGTGTTGACCTGGGTGCCCTCCACGATCGGCAGCAGGTCGCGCTGCACGCCCTCGCCCGAAACGTCGCCCGAGCCCATGCGGTCGTTGCCGGCCACCTTGTCGATCTCGTCGATGAACACGATGCCCAGGTTCTCGGCGCGCTCCACGGCCTCGTGGGTCACCTCGTCATGGTCGATGAGGCGGTCGGCCTCCTCGTTCTCGAGGATGCGCCGGGCGTCGCGCACGCTCGCCTTGCGGCGCGTGCGCTTCTCGGGCATGAAGCGCTTGAACATCTCCTGCAGGTTCAGGCCCGCCTCCTCCATGCCGGGCAGGGGCACGGCGCCGGGCGGCTCGTCCGTCACCTCGATCTCGACCACGCGCTCGTCGAGCTCGCCCTGGCGCAGCAGCGCCCGCATGCGCTCGCGGCTCTCGCCGCTGCCGCCGGGCAGCAGCACGTCGAGCAGGCGCTCCTCGGCGGCGGCGCGGGCGCGCCCCATCACCGCCTCCTTCTTCTCGGCCTCCACCATGGCGGCGGCGGCGTGCACCAGGTCGCGGACGATGGAGTCGACGTCGCGGCCCACGTAGCCCACCTCGGTGAACTTGGTGGCCTCGACCTTGAGGAACGGCGCGCCGGCCAGCTTGGCGAGGCGCCGCGCGATCTCGGTCTTGCCCACGCCCGTGGGGCCGATCATGAGGATGTTCTTGGGCGTCACCTCGCGCTGGATCTCGGGCGGCAGCCGGCGCCGCCGGTAGTGGTTGCGCAGCGCCACCGCCACCATGCGCTTGGCCTTGCTCTGGCCGATGATGTGCCGGTCGAGCTCCTCGACGATCTCGATGGGCGTCATCTCCACGTTGCGCGCTAACAGCTCGCTGCTCATGGCTGCACCTCCGGCTCGCCTTCGCCCGCGTCGACGTCGTCCTGGCCGCCGACCGTGAGGACGGTGGCGTTGCCGCTGGTGTAGATGTCGATCTCGGCGGCGATCAGGAGCGCGCGCCGGGCGATCTCCTCGGCCCCCATGTCGGTGTGGCGCAGCAGCGCCAGCGCCGCCGCCTGCGCGTAGGCGCCGCCGGAGCCCACGGCCGCCACCGGCTCGTCGGGCGCGATCACGTCGCCGGCGCCCGACAGGGTGAGGATCTGGTCGGCGTCGGCGACGATCAGCATCGCCTCGAGGTTGCGCAGCGCGCGGTCGGTGCGCCACTCCTTCACCGTCTCCACGGCGGCGCGCAGCAGGTTCCCCTTGGTGCTGTCGAGGTAGCCCTCGAACTTCTCGAGGAGCGTGAAGGCGTCGCTCACGGCGCCGGCGAAGCCGGTGAGCACCGTGCCGTCGGCGAGGGGGCGCACCTTGACGGCGCCGCGCTTGACGATCGTCTCTCCGAGGGTGACCTGGCCGTCGCCAGCGATGGCGGTGGTGCCGCCCCGGCTGACCGCGACGATGGTGGTCCCGTGCATGCGGTTCATCCCGCGAGCGTAGCATCCGGTCGGGCGCCCCCGGGTCCGGTAGCATGGCCCGATGTTGGGTCATCGATTCGGCGGGGGCTGGGTGGAACTGATCGTGGGGCCGATGTTCAGCGGGAAGAGCGAGGAGCTCATCCGGCGCGTCACGCGCGCGATCATCGCGAAGCAGCGGGTGCAGGCGTTCAAGCACGCCATCGACGACCGCTACGCCGCGCTGGCGGTGGCGTCGCACGCGGGCCGCACGCTCGAGGCGCAGCCGGTGGCGAGCGCCGCGCAGCTACTGGAGGCGGTCGAGCCGGACACGCAGGTGGTGGCGGTCGACGAGGCGCAGTTCCTCGACGACGGCGTGGTGGAGGTGGTGGAGCGCCTGGCCGACGCCGGCAAGCGCGTGATCGTGGCCGGCCTCGACCTCGACTTCCGCGGCGAGCCGTTCGGCCCGATGCCGCAGCTGATCGCGCGGGCCGAGGTGGTCGAGAAGCTCACCGCCATCTGCCGCTGCGGGCGGGCGGCCACGCGCACCCAGCGCCTCATCCACGGCAAGCCCGCCCACTACGACGACCCCACCGTGCTGGTGGGGGCGGCCGAGAGCTACGAGCCACGCTGCCGCGCCTGCCATGTGGTGCTGAAGGAGGCGCGCGACACGCCGCTGTTCGACCTGCCGCCGGCCTGAGCGCGCCCCGACATAAGGGACTTCACACCCGCGCGCGCGTCCTGGCCGCACACTAGGGCATCTCAGCACGTCAGAGACGTAACGAAGGGACGTTCCAAGGATGCCCAAGATCTACCTAGGTGAGGCCATCGGCCTCGTCCTCAAGACCCTGCCGATCGTGTGGGTGCGCCTCGGCAGCTACCTCGTCCTGGGCCTCGGCCTGGGCGTCTACGCCGCCGTGTTCTTCGGCATCGGCTGGCTCCTGGGCCAGCTGTGGGCGCCGCTCGGCTTCGTGGTGTTCCTCGTGGCCCTGGGCGGCGCCTTCTGGGTGGTGGACCTGGCCGGCAAGTACTGGTTCCACCTGCTGCGCGCGGCGCATACGGCCGTGATGACCGAGTTCATCACCACCGGCCGCGGACCCGCCACCGGCCAGCTGGCGTACGGCCGCCAGCAGGTGATGAGCCGCTTCGCCGACACCTCCATCCTGTTCGGGGTGGGGCTGCTGGTCGACGGCGTGGTCAAGTTCGTGGTGCGCACCTTCACGCGCATCGCCTCGATCCTGCCGGTGCCCGGCGTCGACTCGCTCGGCAAGTTCCTCGAGCGCGTGGCCACCATGAGCACCACGTACGTCGACGAGGCGATCCTGTCGCGCGCCTACGCCAAGCGCGAGCAGAACGTGTGGAGCGTGGCGCGCGATGGCGTGGTGCTGTACGCCCAGGCCTGGAAGCCCATCCTCGCCAACGCCGTGGTGCTGGCGCTGCTCAGCTACGCCGAGTTCGTGCTGTTCCTCGTCCTGCTGGGCCTCCCGGCGCTGGGCATCGCCGCCGTGGCGCCCGCCCTGGGGCCGGCGCTCGGCATCGCCGCGCTGATCGGCGCCTGGATGCTGAAGCTGGCCCTCTCCGACGCCGTGTCGCTCGCCGCCACGCTGCTGGCCTACCACCGCGCCACCGAGGACATGGAGCCGAACGCCGAGTGGGTGGCGAAGCTCGAGGGCGCCAGCGACAAGTTCCGCGAGCTGGGCCGCAAGGCCGCCGCGGCCGTGACCCCGGCGGCCGCAGCCGCGCCGGCGCCGGCCACCGAGGCCGTCTCCGCCGCAGCCGGTACCGAGGAGGCCGCCGCGGAGTTAACCTGACCTCGCCGCCCACGCGTACCGCGAGGGTGTCCGCGCGTCGAGCGTGGGCACCCTCGCGCCTTGAGGGCGCAGCGTCAACGTCTAGGAGCGACCCATGCCGTCCATCGCCGAACAGGCCGCCGCCCTGCAGGAGCGCACCGTGGCCGTGCGCCGCGACCTGCACCGACACCCCGAGATCGCCTTCGAGGAGCACCGCACCATGGGAGTGGTGGCGCGACGTCTGCGCGAGCTCGGCCTCGAGCCGCGCGTGGGCGTGGGCCGCACCGGCGTGGTGGCGCTGCTCGACACCGGGCGCCCCGGGCCCACGGTGCTGGCGCGCGCCGACATCGACGCGCTGCCGGTGCCCGAGGAGAAGCAGGTCGACTACCGCTCCACCGTGGCCGGCAAGATGCACGCCTGCGGCCACGACGGGCACACCGCCGTGCTGCTGAGCGTGGCCGAGGTCCTGGTGTCGCGGCGCGCGCAGCTGGCGGGGCGGGTGCTGTTCGTGTTCCAGCCCGCCGAGGAGATCGTGCGGGGCGCCCGCGCCATGCTCGACGACGGCGCCCTCGAGGGGCTCACGGTGGACCACGTGCTGGGCCTGCACCTCTCGAGCAGCGAGCCGGTGGGCACCGTCAGCGTGGCCGAGGGGCCGGTGATGGCGGCCACCGACTCGTTCCGCCTGCTGGTGCGCGGGCGCGGCGGCCACGCCGCCTACCCGCACCTGTGCGTCGACCCCATCGTGGCAGCCGCCCAGCTGGTGACGGCGCTGCAGACGCTCGTGTCCCGGGAGACCGACCCGCTCGACCGCTCGGTGGTCACCATCACCAGCGTCCACGCCGGCACCGCCTACAACATCATCCCCGAGGAGGTCGAGCTGAAGGGCACGCTCAGGACCTTCGACGCGGGCACGCGCCAGCGCCTCCGCGCCCGCCTGCTGGAGGTGGCCGAGCTCACCACACGCAGCCTCGGCTGCGGCCTGGCGCACGAGTGGTTCGAGGGCACGCCGGCGGTGGTCAACGACGCCGCCGCCACCGAGCGCTTCCGGCGCGTGGCGCGCGAGCTGCTGGGGCCGGAGAACGTGCGCGAGATGACGCCGATCATGGGCGGCGACGACATGGCGCTGTGGCTCGAGCAGGCCAAGGGCTGCTACTTCTTCGTGGGTACGCGCGGCGGCGAGGAGACCGCGTTCGCCCACCACCACCCCCGCTTCGACATCGACGAGGCGGGGCTGGAGGTGGCGGTGGCGCTCTTCGCGGCGGGCGTGGTCGACCTGCTGCAGGCCGACTGAGCCGCGCCGGGGCGGGCTAGGCGCCTGCGCCCCTCACGGGCGCAGGCGCTGCTCGTCGCGCGGGAAGGCGCGCGCGAAGCGCACGTTGGTGATCCCCAGCAGCAGCGCGGTGAGGCGCTCGGCGCCGATGGCGAAGCCGCCGTGGGGCGGCATGCCGTGGCGGAACACCTGCAGGTAGTCGGCGAAGTCGGCCGGCTCCATGCCACGCTTGACGAGCTCCTCGACCAGCACCTCCTCGCGGTGCACGCGCTGCCCGCCCGAGGTGATCTCGACGCCGCGGAACAGCAGGTCGAAGCCGCGCGTGAGGCCGTCCGCCTCGGGGTAGGTGTAGAACGGGCGCGCCGCCTGCGGGAAGCGCGTCACGAACACGAGGTCGGAGCCGTGCTCCTCCAGCGCCCAGCGCCCCAGCAGCCGCTCCGCCTCGGGGTCGAGGTCCTTGCCGCCGCTGACGTGGCCGTACCGCTCGGCCACCAGCGCGCGCGCCTCCAGCAGCGGGAGGCGCGGGACGGGCGCGTCGAGGGCGGGCACCGCCGCGCCGAGCGCCGCCAGCTCGGCGCCGCAGCGCTCGCGCACGCTGGCGAACATGCTCCGCAGCAGCGCCTCCTCGAGGTCCATCACCTCGGCCTCGCTCTCGATGAAGCCGAGCTCGACGTCGAGCGACAGGTACTCGGCCAGGTGCCGGCTCGTGTGGCTCTTCTCGGCGCGGTAGACGGGCGCCGTCTCGTAGACGCGCTCGAACACGCCGACCATGATCTGCTTGTAGAGCTGCGGCGACTGGGCCAGGTAGGCGCGCTTGCCGTAGTAGTCGACCTCGAACAGGTTGGCGCCGCCCTCGGCGCCCGCCGACACGAGCTTGGGCGTGTAGACCTCGGTGAAGTCGCGCGCGTCGAGGAAGGCGCGGAAGGCGCGCACCAGCTCGGCCTGCACCTTCAGCACCGCGCGCGTGCGGGGGCTGCGCACCGTGACGTGGCGGTAGGCCAGCAGCGTGTCGGGGTTGGCGGTGCGGTCCTCCTTGGAGAGCTCGACCGGCGGGGGCGCCGTGGCCTCGCTGACGGTCTCGAGGGCGCTCGCCCTGACCTCGTAGCCGCCCGGCGCCTTGGCGTGCGCCACCACCGTGCCGGTCACGCGCACGGCGCTCTCGTGCAGCGGCACCTCGATGCCGGAGAGCACCACCTGCGCCACGCCGCTGCGGTCACGCAGCACCAGGAAGCGCACGCCGCCCAGGTCGCGGCGCGTGAGGATCCAGCCCTGCAGCGTCACCTCGCGGCCGTCGTAGCGCGCGAGGTCGCGCACCAGCACGCGCCCCGCGTCGCTGCTGCTGGTGATGGGGGTAGGACCGCTGCCGACCGCTTCGCTGCTCGTCATCTGTGCCTCCTGGGCGTGGCGCCCGAGAAAAGTAAGAACCCCCCGAAGCCGATGCGCTTCGGGGGGTCGGTACACTGAACCGTTACGACGCCTACGCCCGAAGCCGCCTCGTATCCGAATCGAGATTGACCTGGCGCTGCGTCATGCGCGGAAGTCTAGCAGGCGCCCCCGCGGGGGTCAACCGCGCTGCCGCTCCTGGAAGCGGCGGATGGCGGCCAGGTGCACGTGGTCCTTGGGGCGCCCCAGGCGCTCCTTGAAGGCGACCACCTCGGCCAGCGGCGCGCACGGCACGCCCGCCACCAGCTCGGCGCGCGCCACCACGGCGTCGCCGGGCTCGCCGAACCAGCCGTCGTAGAGCTCGGCGTCGTCGCCGACGCTCACGCGCAGGTCGTGGCGCCCCAGGTCGAGGGTGGCGGCGCCGGCCTCCACCAGGCCGAGCGCGACGCGCCAGGCGTCGGCGCCGCACACCACGTCGACGTCGCCGGCCTCGTCGAGCACGCCGCGCAGCACGAGCGAGGCGCTGGAGTGGAGCACGTAGCCGCCGGCGGGCAGGCCGAGCGCCTGCAGGCGGGCGCGGACGGTCTCAGCGTTCATGGCCCCGATGCTACCCGGTCGGGTGACGCGTGACCGCGCCGCGCCGGGCCGCCCGGGGCCTATCATCGCCTCATGGAGCCGCTTCCCGAGGAACAGACCCGCGCGGTGGTGGAGATGGCCATGGAGCTGGCGCGCCAGGGGCGCGCCGACGAGCTGGAGGAGCTGGTCACGCGCGGCCTGCCGGTCGACGTGCAGGACGAGCAGGGGAACACCATGCTGATGCTGGCCGCCTACCACGGCCGCCTGGAGGCCGTGGAGCGCCTGGTGGCGCTCGGCGCCGACGTCGACCTGCGCAACGCCCGTGACCAGTCGCCGATCGCCGGGGCGCTCTTCAAGGGCGAGGACGAGGTGGTGGTGGCGCTACGCGAGGCGGGCGCCGACCTCGACGCCGGCACCCCCAGCGCCCGCGCCACCGCGGCGATGTTCGGCCGCGCGCACCTGCTCGAGTAGCCCGGCGGCCGGCGCGGAGCCAGCGCGAGAGGGAGGCCCGGGCGCGACCTGCGCCCGGGCCTCCCGGTGCTAGCTAACCGCGTGGCGTAACGGCCTCAGGCCAGCGCCTCCTGGCGGCCGCTCACGTCGTAGCTCGCCTCGAACTCGTCGAGCTTGCCGGCCCTGAGGGCCTCGATGGCCGCGCGCACCCCGGCGCCGTAGGCGGGGTCGGCCTGGGTGCAGTGGTGGACGTGGCGATCGATGACCTGCTGCGTGGCGCCGTCGATGGCCCGCGCCGTGTTGGCGAACAGGCGGCGCTTCTCGTCGTCGCTCATCAGGCGGAACAGGTCGCCGGGCTGCTCGAAGTAGTTGTCGTCGTCGGCGCGGTAGTCGTGGCGGTCGGCGGTGCCGGACAGCGCCAGCGCCGGCTCGGCGTACTCGGGCTGCGCCTCCCAGTTGCCGTAGCTGTTGGGGGTGTAGCCGGGGACGCCGCCGTGGTTGCCGTCGACGCGCATCTGGCCGTCGCGGTGGTAGGAGTTGACCACCTTGGCGGCGCGCGGCTGGTTCACGGGGATCTGGTGGTGGTTGACGCCCACGCGGTAGCGCGCCGCGTCGCCGTACGAGAAGAGCCGGCCCTGCAGCATGCGGTCGGGGGAGAAGCCGATGCCCGGCACCACGTTCGCCGGGGTGAAGGCCACCTGCTCGACGTCGGCGAAGTAGTTGTCGGGGTTGCGGTTGAGCTCGAGCACCCCGACCTCGATCAGCGGGTAGTCCTTCTTCGACCAGACCTTGGTGAGGTCGAAGGGGTGGAAGCGGTAGTCGGCCGCCTCGGCCTCGGGCATGACCTGGACGTAGAGCGTCCAGCGCGGGAACTCGCCGCGCTCGATGGCCTCGAACAGGTCGCGCTGCGACGACTCGCGGTCGGTGGCGACGATGGCCGCGGCCTCGGCGTCGGTGAGGTTCTTGATGCCCTGCTGGGTGCGGAAGTGGAACTTCACCCAGAAGCGCTCGTTCTGCGCGTTCACGAACGAGAAGGTGTGCGAGCCGAAGCCGTGCATGTGGCGGTAGCTGGCCGGGATGCCGCGGTCGGACATCACGATGGTCACCTGGTGCAGCGCCTCGGGCAGGCTCGTCCAGAAGTCCCAGTTGTTCTGCGCCGAGCGCATGTTGGTGCGCGGGTCGCGCTTCACGGCACGGTTCAGGTCGGGGAAGTGGTGCGGGTCGCGGTGGAAGAACACGGGCGTGTTGTTGCCCACCACGTCCCAGTTGCCCTCCTCGGTGTAGAAGCGCACCGCGAAGCCGCGGATGTCGCGCTCGGCGTCGGCGGCGCCGCGCTCACCGGCCACGGTCGAGAAGCGCGCGAACACCTCCGTCTCCTTGCCCACCTGCGAGAACACGGCCGCCTTGCTGTAGCGGGTGATGTCGTTGGTGACGGTGAACTTGCCCCAGGCGCCCGAGCCCTTGGCGTGCATGCGGCGCTCGGGGATGACCTCGCGGCTGAAGTGGGCGAGCTTCTCGAGGAACCACACGTCCTGGAGGAGCATCGGACCGCGGGGCCCGGCGGTCATGGCGTTGTCGTTGTCGGCGACCGGTGCACCGGCAGCGGTCGTCAGCGGCAGTGGCTTCTTCTGTTCGTCTGAGATGGTCCTGCTCCTTCGCTGGGTGTTCTGCCCAGCCCTCCCCGGGCCGTCCGGCCCGGCTGGCGCGTGGTCGGTGCGTCAGGGGCGCGGTTCCCCGGATGTTGGGCGTGAGCGGCTTGGCCCGGCGCGCGGCGCCAGGGCGATGCCCTCACTATGACATCGGTCCGGAAGGCGGTGTGTCCTCCAGGTTCGCCCGCAGGCGCGCGCGGCGGCTACGGGGCGGGCGCGCCGGAGCGGCGACCGGGCCGGCCGTGCGGCGGCGGTGCGGGCCGCCCGCGCGGGCGTCAGCCGCGTCGCTCGAGGAAGCGCTGCAGCTCGCGCATCGCCGCCAGGGCGCGCGGGAAGCCCACGAACATGGACGCGTGGATCAGCGTCTCGCGCAGCTCCTCCTCGGAAGCGCCCACCAGCAGGGCGCCGCGCAGGTGGGTGGGCAGCTGGTCGGTGGCGCCCAGGCTGGCGAGCAGCGCCACCGCCAGCAGCTCGCGCGTGCGGAGGTCGAGGGCGGGGCGCGCGAACACCTCGTCGTAGGCCACGCGCGTGATGAGCTCGGCGAGGTCGGGGTCGGCGGCGGCCAGCGCCTCCGCCACGCGCTGCGCCTGCGTGCCCCAGATGGCCGCCTTGGGGTCGGTGGCGCCCGGGTCGTGCTCCACCAGCAGCGCGGCGCTGCCCGCGTGCACGTGCAGCTCCACGCGCGCGCTGGTCGCCCCCGCGGCCTCGGCGCGGTTGGAGACGCCCAGGCCGGTGCCGTAGGGGAGGGGCTGGCGCTCGAGGGGGTACGCCACCCCGCGGCTCGTCACCTCGGTGCCCGCCTCCAGCGCCAGGAGGCTCACGGTGGTGCCGGCGGGCAGCTCCACGCGCGCGGTGCCGCCGGCGGCCGTTACGTGCGCCTCGTGGTGCCCGCCGTAGAGCGCCACGCGCACGCCGCTCGTGGCGTGGCGCGCGGCGATGAGCAGCGCTGCCAGCCCCTGGTCGAGGCGCGAGCCGAAGGCGCCCAGCACGCGCACCTCGGTGGCGCCGGCGCGCAGCGCCACCCGCAGGGCCAGCTCGAGGTCGAGCTCGTCCTTGTCGCGCGGGTGCGTCTCGGTGGCGATCCCCGGGAACGCCGCCAGCGCGCTGGGGCTCACGCTGTCGAGGTCGCCCACCAGCAGGTCGGGCGTCAGGCCCAGGGTGCGGGCGTGCGCCAGGCCGCCGTCGGCCGCGACCACGGGCGCCGCGTCGGCGAGCACGGCGGGCAGCAGCCGCGGCAGCGGCAGCGTGCCGCCGGCCAGCACCAGCGCGGCGCGCGCGGACGGCGCGCCGGCGGCGCGGTCGGTCCCGCCGCTCACGCGTCGCCCCCCGCTGGGGCCTCGCCGGGCAGCCGGCGCCAGGCGCCCGCGGGCGCCAGCAGCCGCACGCGGCCGCCGCGCGAGGGGGCGGCCGGCAGCTCGCGGTCGAAGCCGCGCCAGGTCACGGTCACGCCCCAGGCGGGCACCCGTAAGGTCAGGCGCCGCTCCAGCCCCTCGCGTACCGCGCCCTCCACCACCGCCTCCACGCTCCCGGGCGTGGCGTCGTCGGCGGGCAGCAGGCGCGCCAGGTCGGCGCGGAACAGCGCCTCGCCGGGCCCGGCGGCGAGCGGTGCGCCGCGCGCCGCCTCGGAGGCGTAGACGTTCTCGTGGCCCAGGAAGCGCGCGGCCCAGCCGCTGACCGGGCGCTCCAGGAGCTCCTCGGGGCTCCCGACCTGCACGATGCGCCCGGCGCGCATGAGCGCCACGCGGTCGGCGAGCGTGAACGCCTCGGTCTGGTCGTGGGTCACGTAGACGGCGCGCTTGCCCAGCGTGCCCAGCAGGCGCCGCAGCTCCTCCTTGAGCGTCGCCCTCAGCTGCTCGTCGAGGTTCGAGAGCGGCTCGTCGAGGAGCAGCAGCGCCGGGTCGGGCGCCAGCGCCCGCGCGAGCGCCACGCGCTGCTGCTGGCCGCCCGACAGGTGGTCGACGCGGCGCGCCTCCAGCCCGGCGAGACCCACCAGCGCGAGCAGCTCCGCGACTCGGCGGCGCTGCTCGGCGGGCGGCACGCGCGCCTCCACCAGCCCGAACGCCACGTTGCCTGCCACGTCGAGGTGAGGGAAGAGCGCGTAGGCCTGGAACACCATGCCCACGTCGCGGCGCTGCGGCGGCAGGTCGGTCACGTCGCGGCCGGCCAGCAGCAGGCGCCCGGCGTCGGGGCGCTCGAGGCCGGCGATCAGCCGCAGGAGCGTGCTCTTGCCGCAGCCGCTCGGGCCCAGCAGCGCCAGCGTCTCGTCGGCGCCGATGCTCAGGCTCACCCCGGCGACGGCCACCACCGGCCCGTAGCGCTTGGCGAGGCCGCGCAGCTCCAGGCTCACGCCCGCGCCTCCGCGGCCGGGGGTGCGCCCACGCCCGCGCCCTCGGCGGGGCGCGGGTCACGGAACGGGCGCAGGGCGGGCGGCATGACGCCGGCATCATACCCGCGCCCGTCGCGCTCCCCGCTTCCGGGCAGCGACGGGCGCGGGCTCAGAACTCGCTGCGGCCGCGGCGCTGCAGCAGCAGCATCACCAGGGCGGTGAGCAGCATCAGCACCACCGCCAGCGCCAGCGCCTGGCCGTACATCGCCGCCCCGGGGCGGCCGAGGCGGTCGTAGATCGCCACGGGCAGGGTGGCGTACTCGCTGCGCACCAGCAGCAGCGTCGCCCCGAACTCGCCCATGGAGATGGCGAAGGCGAACGCCGCCGCCGTGACGAGCGCCGGGCGCAGCAGCGGCAGCTCCACGCGCCACAGGGCGCGGCCCGGCGACGCCCCCAGCGTGGCCGCCGCCTCCAGCTGCCCGGGCGGCAGGGCGCGCATGGCCGGCAGCAGCGTGCGCGCCACGAACGGGAAGGCGAGCAGCGCGTGCGCCAGCGGGATGCCCCAGAACGACGTCACCAGCGCGGGGTAGGCGAGGAGGTAGCCGAACGCCAGCGTGATCGGGCTGGTGGCGAGCGGCAGCAGGCTCGCCTGGTCGAGCGCGCGCCAGCCGCCGCGCGCCACGGCGTAGGCGAACAGGAAGCCGACCACCAGCGCCAGCAGCGTGCTGAGGCACGCGAACAGCAGCGAGTTCGCGAGCGAGCGCTGCAGCGACGCGAAGCCGACGCTGGCGGTGGCGCCCTGCAGCGCCTGGAAGCTGGCCAGCGAGGGGAAGGCGCCGCTCGGGGCGGTGAGCGCCTGCAGCGTCAGCGCCAGCAGCGGCGCCAGCACCAGGCCGCCCGCGAGCAGCAGGTCGAGCGACAGGAGCGCGCGCACGCCCGGCGAGGGCGCGCGCTCGGCGCTGCCCGGCGTCACGCTCACGGCCAGGCGCTCCTGCAGGCGGGTGTACACGAACGAGGCGAGGCCGATCACCACGAGCTGCACCACCACCAGCACCGCCGCGGCGTCGAGCTGCAGCAGGCGCGCGGTGAGGCGGTAGATCTCGACCTCCAGGGTCGCGAAGGGCGCCGCCGGCGCCAGGATCAGGACCACCCCGAAGCTGGTGAAGCAGAAGACGAACACCAGCACGGCCGAGGCCAGGGTGGCGGGCAGCGCCAACGGCAAGGTCACCCGCAGCAGCGTGCGCCAGCGCCCCGCCCCGAGGGTGGCGGCCGCCTCCTCCAGCCGCGGCGCCACGCCCTCGAGGAAGCTGGCGACCAGCCGCGCCACCACCGCGAAGTTGTAGAACACGTGCGCCAGCAGCACCAGCGCGAGCGTGTTCCGCAGGTCGACCCCCAGCACCCCGCGCGGCCCCACCAGCGCCAGGAAGCCGATGCCGGCCACCACGGTGGGCATCACGAACGGCACCGTGAAGGCGGCCGTCAGGGCGCGCTTGCCGCGGAAGCGGTAGCGGGCGAACAGCAGCGCGGTGGGCAGGCCCAGCGCCACCGTCAGCAACGTGGAGAGCAGCGCCTGCCCGAAGGTGAACGCGAGGCGCTCGAGGTAGTAGCCGTCGGAGAGCGTCGCCGTGAAGGCCGCGCCGAAGGGCGCGCCGCCTCCCGGCAGCAGGCCGCGGGCGAGGATCACGCCCAGGGGCACGAGCAGGAAGGCCGTCAGGTAGAGCGTGGCGACGCCGCCGGCCAGGTGGGCGAGGGGGTTGCGGCGCACGGCCACAGTCTACGCGGCGCCTACCGCCGCCGCCGGCGCGTCCCGCGAGCGCCCCGGGCGGAAGCGCTTGACAGGCCCCACGCCGCCCGCTAGAGTCTCATCCGACATGGCAGACCTCCGTACCATCCGCCAGAACCGCGTGCGCGCGTGGGGGCTGATCCCGCTCGCCGCCGCCGTACCTGGGGAGAGGTCTGCCGTGAGGTCGTACTGAACGAAAACGCGCTGTAAGCGTCGACGACCGTGGGCAGCTTCCCCGAAGCGGACCACGGTCGTTCTCTCGTGGTCCCACCGCTCCCGCGACCGAACCGGCCACCGACCCCGAGCAGCGGGCGCCCCCGCCCCGAACCACGAAACGCGAGCGTGACATGACCTCGACCACCCTGAACGACCCCCGGAGCCTGCGCCGCCCCGAACCGAGCGGCCTGCTCGGCATCCTCGTGCGCTACCTGGCGCCGCAGAAGGGCATGACCGCCCTGATGACGCTCCTGCTGCTCGCCGCCACGGGCCTGCAGGTGCTGGTGCCGCAGCTGCTGCGGCGCTTCATCGACGGCGCCATCGCCGCGGTGCCCACCGGCACCCTCGTCCAGATCGCGCTCGCCTTCCTCGGGGTGGCGCTG
>JAAYYF010000097.1 GCA_012515535.1 Deinococcales bacterium | reverse complement strand
GCTGCGCCGCTGGGCGCTGGCGCTGCTGACGCTGCTCGCCTGCGCGCACGCCGCCGCCCAGAGCTACCAGTGGCGCGACGTCGTGCAGCAGGTGGAGATCCGCCCAGACGGCAGCGTGCTGGTCGACGACACGCGCACGCTCTGGACCGACGAGGACTTCGGCCAGGCGTTCATCTGCCTCGCGCTGACGCGCGGCCAGCGGGTGACGCTGCTAGAGGGCTCGGGCGCCGTCAGCTCCGGTCCGCCAGCCCGCGCGTTCACGCAGCGGTGCGACGGGGGCACCGAGCTCGTCGTCGAGGGCGAACGCCGCGTCGCGGAGCGCCGCGTGCGCTTCGTCTACCTGCTCGAGGGCACGGTGGACGCCTACAGCGACGTGGTGCAGTGGTACTGGGAGGTCCTGGAAGCCGATCACCCGCCGGTGCGCGGGTACCAGCTCACCGTGCGCGCTCCCGGCCCCATGTCGGCTCCGTACGACGCGTACGTCCACCGCTTCGGGAACCCGGAGCAACCGCGCGTGACCTTGAGCGACGACCGTAGCGCGCTGAGCGTCGCCTTCGACCGCGTGCCGTCGGGCGACGGGGTCGAGATCCGCTACCTCATGGACCCCGCGTTGTTCACGCTCCAGGGCCGCACGCCCGGCTTCGAGCGCCTCCTCGAGGACGAGGCGAGGATCGCGGGCGTCGAGACCGGCATGCAGGCGCGCCGCAGCCCGTGGTGGGCGCTGGTGCCGCTGACGCTGTTCGTGGCGCTGGCGGTGCAGCTGCTACGCGTGCACCGGCGCGTCGGCCGCGAGCCACGCGTCGAGAGCATGCGGTACCCGTTCGAGCCGCCCACCGAGCTGCCACCGGCGGCGGTAACCGCCATCATGCAGCAGCACTTCGCCTCGTCGTCGATGGGCCCGGCCTTCCACGCCACGATCATGGACCTGATGCGGCGCGGGTACGGCGTGTTCGAACCCAGGCGCGGCAGGAAGGTCGACATCCGGCTGAGCACCACCGAGCCTCGCGACGACCTCTTGCCGTTCGAGGCCGACGTCCTGCGGTACCTCCGACGCGCCGCCGGCGCCAACGAGGAGCTGCTCACCCACGAGAAGCTCAAGCGGTTCTCCGAGAAGCACGCTTCCGGCTTCCTCCCCGGCTGGGGCAAGCGCGTGCGCGACTGGCTCCTCGAGCAACGCGGCGGCGAGCTGACCACCGAGGAGAGCCGGCGGGAGGCGCGCCGTTGGGCGGGCATCGCCGCGGTCGCGGCCCTGGTGCCCGGCGCGCTCGCCCTCGTGCTCGACAAGGACGCCGTGGCGCTGATGATCGTGGGCGCGGTCCTGATCGGCGGGCTCGCGGTGGTAGCGCTGATCGCGCTCCCGTCCTGGCGCCCCGAGATCGCCCAGGAGGTCGCCGAGTGGCGCGGCTTCAAGCGCACCCTCACCGACTACACGCGCATGAAAGACGCGCCCCTCGACTTCTTCCGGCTTTGGGACGTCTACTACGCCTACGCGGCCGCCATGGGCGTGGCGCAGAACTACCTGAAGACCTTGCAGCGCGCCGCGCCGCTCGCCGGGGCCGACGAGGCCGCCATGGTGCGGAGCGCCACCTGGCTGGGCGCCACCGGGAGCCACGCCAACGTCTCCAACCTCGCGGGCCTGTCCAGCTCTATCAGCTCCCTCAGCAGCGCGCTCAGCGCGGCGTCGGCGTCGGCGTCGTCCGGCGGCTCGGTGTCGGGCGGTGGCGGCGGCGGGGGCGGGGGCAGCTCGGGCGGCCGCTGAGGCCGTCCCTCAGTCCGGCAGCCTCCCGCCCGCCACCACGCGCTGGTAGAAGCGGAACGACTCCTTCGGCGTGCGCCTCAGCGTCTCGCGGTCCAGATGCACGATGCCGAAGCGCTGGGTGAACCCTTCCGCCCACTCGAAGTTGTCGACGAGCGTCCACACGAAGTAGCCGCGCACGTCGCAGCCCTGCGCGATGGCCTCGGCGGTGGCCTGCAGGTAGCGGCGCAGGTAGTCGACGCGCGGGCGGTCGTCGACGCGGCCGCGCACGGGCGGCGGGTCGGGGTAGGCGGCGCCGTTCTCGGTGACCACCACCGGCGGGTTGCCGTAGCGCTCCTTCAGCTCCAGCAGCTGCCGCGTGAGGGCCTCGGGCGCCACGCGCCACCCCATGGCCGTGACCTCGCTGCCGGGCGGCGGCTCGACCACCCGCAGGCCGATCGGTCCCTCCCCCGCCGCCACCGTCTGCACGGTGTAGTGGTTCACGCCCAGCAGGTCGAGCGGCCGGCGCAGCGCCTGCAGGTCGTCGCCCCGGACCACCGCCTCCATGAGCGGCGCCAGCGCCGCCGGGTAGGCGCCACTGAACAGCGGGTCGAGGCTCGCGCGGTTGTAGGCCGCGTCCGCCAGCGCGGCAGCGGCGCGGTCGTCCTCGCTGTCGCTGGCCGCCTCGATCGGCTGGAGGTTGACGACGGTGCCGAGGCGCCAGGCGCCCATCTCGCGCAGGCGCTCCACGCCCGCGGCGACCGCCAGGTTCTGGTGGTGCACCGCGGCCAGGTAGTCAGACAGGCCGCTGAGGCCGGGGGCGTGCTGCCCGGCGAGGTGGCCGAGCAGCGCGTGGACGTTGGGCTCGTTGAGCATGAGGAAGGTGTCGACGCGGTCGCCCAGGCGCTCGGCCACCAGCTCGGCGTAGTCCGCGAAGTAGTACGCGGTGTCGCGCGCCGTCCAGCCGCCCCGGTCCTGCAGCGCCTGCGGCAGGTCCCAGTGGTAGAGGCAGAGCCAGGGGCGCACGCCGTTGGCCACCAGCAGGTCGAGCAGGCGGTCGTAGAACTCGAGGCCCTTGGCGGCCACGCGCCCGCGCCCCTCGGGCAGCAGCCGCGGCCACGACACCGAGAAGCGGTACGCCTGCACCCCGAGCTCGGCCAGCAGCGCCACGTCCTCGGGGAAGCGGTGGTAGTGGTCGGTGGCCACGTCGCCGGTGCTGCCGTCCGCGACGTTGCCGGGCCGGTGCGCGAAGCGGTCCCAGATCGACTCGCCCTTGCCGCCGGCGGCGGGCGCCCCCTCGATCTGGTAGGCGGAGGTCGAGACACCCCACGTGAAGTCGGACGGGAAATCGGTCATCGCGTGGCTCCCGCGCCAGCCTACCGTGCCGCCCCCGCGCGCCCGGGGCGTCCGTACCGCGCCCGGCGGCGCCAGCGCTCCGACCACGGATGCACCCACCCGCCGCCCTTTGACGCCGGGCCCCCCGGCGGGCGAAGCTGGACGCGTCTATGGACGCGACCTCTCCCACCACCTTCGAGGAGCACCCCACGCGGCTGGCCGACGGCCTGTCGGCGCGCGCCACCGCCGCTTGGGGCGCCCTGCTGGTCGGGCTCGGGGTGGCGCTCGGGGCGTTCGGGGCGCATACGCTGCAGGACCTCGTGACCCCGGCGCGCCTGAACACCTTCGAGACCGCCGTGCGCTACCAGGTCTACCAGGGCCTCGGCCTCATGCTCCTGAGCCTGTTCGCGCGCCAGGGGCGCGGCGCGCCGCGGGCGGCGCTGGCCGTCCTGCTGGGCTGCCTGGTGTTCTGCGGCAGCCTCTACCTGCTGGTCGCCGGCGGCCCGGCCTTCCTCGGCGCGATCGCGCCCGTGGGCGGGGCCGCCATGATCGGTGGCTGGCTGGTGGCGGCGTGGCGCTTCGCGCGCGCCTGAGGCCCGGGCGCCGCTACCGCCCGTGAGCGCCCTGCCGTGAGCCTCCTCACGTGAGCGCCCTGCCCCGCTCCCCCGCCGGCACCGCGCCGACCGCCGGCGTCAGCCCCCGGCGCGTGTGGCTGGTGCTGAGCGTCGCGCTGGTGGCCGTGAGCCTGGCGGCCATCTACATCCGCCTCGCGAACGCGCCCGGGGTGGTGGTGGCGCTCTACCGCATGGCCATCGCCGCGCTGGTGATGCTGCCCGTGACGCTGCGCGGCCTCAGGCGCACGCCCCTGACCGGCCGCAGCCTGCGCCTCACCCTCGCGGCGGGGGCGCTGCTGGCGCTGCACTTCGCGGCCTGGATCTCGTCGCTGTCGTTCACCTCGGTGGCCGCCAGCGTCAGCCTCGCCTCCACCTCGCCGCTGTGGATGGCGCTCCTGGCCTGGCTGTTCCTCGGCACCGCCCCCTCGCTGGGCCTCCTCACCGGCGTGCTGCTGGCGGTGGCCGGCGCCGCCACCATCGGCTTCGGCGACCTCGCGGGCGGCACCGAGCCGCTGCTGGGCGACGGCCTGGCGCTGCTGGGGGCGGTGGCGGGCGCCGGCTACATCCTGCTGGGGCGGGTGGTGCAGCGCAGCGGCGTGGGGCTCGACGCCTACGCCGGCACGGCCTACGCGGTGGCCGCCCTGCTGCTGCTGCCGCTGCCGGCGCTGTTCGGCCAGGCGTACCTCGCCTACCCGGCTGCCACCTTCGCCTGGGTGGCGCTGCTGGCGCTGGTGCCGCAGCTGATCGGCCACACCGGCATCAACTTCGCGGCCAAGCACCTCGACCCCACCCTGGTGGCCACCGCCCTGCTGCTGGAGCCGATCGGCTCGGGGCTGTTCGCGCTGCTGCTCTTCGGCGAGGTGCCCTCGGCGCTCACGCTGGTGGGCGCGGGCGTCCTGCTACTCGGCGTGCTGGTGACCCTGCGCTCCACGCGCGAGCCCGCGAGCGGCTGAGAAGGTTCCATCCGGAAGCAACTAGGGCGTGCAAAATCGCACGTTATCTGCTACCATGTGATACGTGCACGTGCCAGGTGGATCCCCCTCTCTTCCCCGACCGGCACGAGCGGAAACCCCCAACAGATCGTTTTCAACCAGCAGCTGAGGCGCGTCCGTGCGTCGCGCCGTAGCCAGTGCGCCTCGGTTCGAAGGGAGCGGTTGATTTTGAAAGACCAGGGTAAGACGTTCAAGATGGGCGATCGCGTCGTCCTGCCCCCGTACGGCGTCGGGATGGTCGCCGGCACCACCATGCGCATGGTCGGCGGCACCAACCAGCAGTACTACCAGGTGGAGTTCCCCAACGGCACCTCCAAGGCGTACGTGCCGGTCAGCGCCCCGCAGGGCACCGGCCTGCGCCCCGCGCTCACCAAGGAGGAGGTGCAGAGCGTCCTCGAGCGCCTGCAGAACGGCCGCATCACGCTGCCCAAGCAGTGGGCGGCGCGCCACCGCAAGGTGACCGACCTGCTCACCACCGGCGACCCGTACCAGATCGCCACCCTGGCCAGCGAGCTGCGCCGCTGGGACCTCGAGCGCGGCCTGCCCGACCTCGACCGCCAGGCCTACCGGCGCGCCATCCGCCTCCTGGCCGGCGAGATCAGCGCCGTCCTCGAGATCACCGAAGACGAAGCGCGCGCCCTCATGGGCGTGGGCGAGGAGGACGGCCTCAACTGACCTCCGGGCGCGCAGGCGCCCGAGCGCGGCCTCACCCGGCCCGCTCCCGCAACCACCGCAGGGCGATCGCGTACGCCGCGTAGTCGTCGATCAGCCCCGGCGGGACCCGCAACCCGACCGGCACGAGCCGCGCCAAGCCGCGCGGCTCGTTCGCTTGGAAGTAGAGCGCGCGCGCCTCGAGGCTGGTGCCGGCCTCGGGCACCATCTCCGGCGCCAGGCCGCGACGCTCGAGGAGGGCCACCACGGCCTCGCTGCCGGTGCCGTCGCCCACCAGCAGGCGGGCGCCTTCGGGCACCTCGAGGTCGGCCAGCGCGGCGGGCTCCAGGATGCGGCGCGCGAGCAGGCGCCCGTCGTCCGCCACGAAGGCGACCCCCACGTTCCGGCCCGGGTCGATGGCCACGATCATCGACCCGAAGGTAACCCGAAACGCCGACCGCCCGCACCAGTGACGGTGCGGGCGGTCGACCTTCCGGCGGTGGGCGCGGGGCCCACCTAGGCCGCGGCGGGCCTCAGCTGGCGGGCTCGCCGGCCGCGGGCTGGTCGGCGGCGGGGCGGCTGACGGCGGCGGGCTCGGCCACGCGCGCGGGCGCCTCCTTGACCTTCTCCAGCGTGCGCACGTCGGCGACGCGCGTGCTGCGGATGGCGGCGAGGCCGGTGCCGGCGGGGACGAGGCGGCCGAGGATGACGTTCTCCTTCATGCCCACCAGGTCGTCGGCCTTGCCAGCGAGGGCGGCCTCGGTGAGGACGTGGGTGGTGTGCTGGAACGAGGCGGCCGACAGCCAGCTCTTCGTCGACAGCGACGCCTTGGTGATGCCCAGCAGCAGCGGCTTCCAGCTGGCGGGCGCCTTGCCCTCGGCGAGGAGGCGGTCGTTGACCTCCTCGACGTCGAAGCGCTCCACCGTCTGGCCCTCGAGGTAGGGGCTGTCGCCGGAGTCGAGGATCTCGACGTACTTGAGCATCTGGCGCACGATCACCTCGATGTGCTTGTCGTGCACGCTCACGCCCTGGCCGCGGTAGACCTTCTGGACCTCGTCGACCAGGTAGGCCTGCACGGCCTCGGGGCCGCGCGACTCGAGCAGGTCGTGGGGGTTGATGCTACCGCGGGTGAGGGGCTGGCCGGCCTCGACGCGGTCGCCGTCGCGCACCAGCAGGCGCACGTTGCGGTCGACCTTGTAGGCGCGGCTGAACTCGCCGTCCTCGGAGGTGACGGTGATGACCAGGCGGTCGCGGTCCTCGTCCTCGGTGAGCGCGACGACGCCGTCGAGCTCCGAGATGGTGGCCTTGACCTTGGGCTTGCGCGCCTCCACCAGCTCGATCACGCGCGGGAGGCCCTGCGTGATGTCGCCGCCGGTGGCGATGCCGCCGGTGTGGAAGGTGCGCATGGTGAGCTGGGTGCCCGGCTCGCCGATCGACTCGGCGGCGATGACGCCCACGGCCTCGCCGAGGCTGACCTCGCGCATCATCGACATGTCGAGGCCGTAGCACTTGCGGCACACGCCGGCGCGCGTCTGGCACGCCAGCGGGCTGCGCACGGCCACCTCGGTGAGCTCCGGGAAGGCCTTCATGGCGTTGTAGATCGCCGTCACGTCCTCCTTGTAGAGGAGGGCGCCGGCCGCCAGCGTCACGTCGCCGAGCTCCACGTCCAAGGCCAGGCGGCGGCCGTAGAGGCTCATCTCCAGCTGGCCCTTGGGACGCGCGCGGCCGCCCTCGTAGAGCTGCACGGTCTCGTAGTCGGCGGTGCCGCAGTCGTCCTCGCGCACCACGACCTCGTGGGCCACGTCGACCAGCTTGCGGGTCAGGTAGCCGGAGTCGGCGGTACGCAGCGCGGTGTCGGCGCCGCCCTTACGGGCGCCGTGCGTCGAGATGAAGTACTCGAGCACGTCGAGGCCCTCGCGGAAGTTCGCGCGGATGGGCAGCTCGATGGTCTCGCCCGACGGGCTGGCCATCAGGCCGCGCATGCCCGCCAGCTGGCGGATCTGCTGCGGGTTGCCACGGGCGCCCGACTGCGCCATGACGAAGAGCGGGTTGAACGGCATGTTCTCCGAGAAGTTCTCGAAGACCGCGTCCTTGACCTCCTCGGTGGTGTCGTTCCAGAGGCGCACCACCTGCTGGTAGCGCTCGTCCTCGTTGAGGAAGCCGCGGCTGAAGGCGGCGTTGATCTTCTCGAGCTTCTGCTGCGCCTCGGCGAGCAGCTCGGCCTTCTTCGGCGGGATGGCCACGTCGTCGATGCCGATGGTGATGCCCGAGGTGGTCGAGAGCTCGAAGCCGTACTGCTTGAGGCCGTCGAGCAGCGCCGCGGTGCGCTCGACGCCGAGGCGCTTGTAGCTCTCGAGCACCAGGTCGCGCAGCGCGCCGCGCTCGTAGACGGTGTCGTAGCGCAGCAGGTCCTTGGGCACCTCACCGCCGGCCTCGAGGGTCTCCTTCACCATGCGGGCGAAGAGCAGGCGGCCGGGGCTGGTCTCGACGATCTCGCCGTCGACGCGCGCCGTGACGACGTCCTGCATGTCGATCAGGTGCTGCTCGACCGCCAGCAGGGCCTCGTCGACGCTGCCGAAGCGGTACATCAGGCGGCCGACGCTTGTCTCCTTGCCGGCCACGGTGATGGTCGAGTTGAGGTCGACCTTGCCGGCCTCGTAGGCGTCGATGGCCTCCTGCTCGCTGGCGAACTCGGCGCCGATGCCGCGGTGGCCGGTGTGCAGCTGGGTGAGCACGTAGAGGCCCAGGATGATGTCGCGGGTGGCCTGCACGTTGGGGTTGCCGTGCGCCGGCGACAGCAGGTTGTGGCTCGACAGCATCTGCAGGCGCGCCTCGGCCTGGGCGTAGACCGACAGCGGCACGTGGATCGCCATCTGGTCGCCGTCGAAGTCGGCGTTGAACGCCTCGCACACCAGCGGGTGCAGCTGGATGGCCTGGCCCTCCACGAGCACCGGCTCGAACGCCTGGATGCCGAGGCGGTGGAGCGTCGGGGCGCGGTTGAGGAGCACCACGCGGTCCTTGATGACCTCTTCGAGGGCGTCCCACACCTCGTCGCGGGCGTCGCGGTAGCGCTCGAGCATCTTGCGGGCGCTCTTGATGTTGCTGACGATGCCGCGCTCCTCGAGCTTCTTGAACAGGAACGGCTTGAACAGCTCGAGCGCCATGCGCTTGGGCACGCCGCACTGGTGCAGCTGCAGCTGCGGGCCGACGACGATGACCGAGCGGCCGGAGTAGTCGACGCGCTTGCCCAGCAGGTTCTGCCGGAAGCGGCCCTGCTTGCCCTTGAGCATGTCGGACAGCGACTTCAGCGG
>JAAYYF010000096.1 GCA_012515535.1 Deinococcales bacterium | reverse complement strand
CCGCCCTGCTTCCGCAGCGCCGTCACGGCGGCGTGGTTGACGACCACGGCGCCCTCGGCGGCGGCGCGCCTGAGGATGGCGATCACCATGCGCGCGTCGTCGAACTGGCCGTCGAAGTAGCGCACCGAGCCCTTGAGGCCCTCGCGCTTCAGCTCGGGCACGAGCTCCACGGTGCGGTCGGGGGAGAGGAAGGTGCTGGCGCCGATGCGGAAGCGCCCGCCCGACAGCAGGTCGTACAGCTTCAGGCCCGTGAGGTAGTAGGGCGCCTCCCACCACTGGTACAGCGGCGTGAGCAGCGGCACGCGCCGCGTGAGGTGCGGCGCGATGTCGAGGAGCGTGCGCCGCTCGTGCAGCGCGCTGCGCACCAGGCGCAGCTGGCCGCCGTCGAGCTTCTTGACGGCCGCCTCCAGGTAGCGCACGCCGCCGTGCAGCAGCTTGGTGCTGCGGCTGCTGGTGCCTTCGGCGAAGTCCTGCGCCTCCACCAGCGCCACATCGAGCCCGCGGGCGGCCGCGTCGAGCGCGATGCCGGCGCCGGTGGCGCCGCCGCCGATCACCAGCACGTGGAAGCGCTCGCCTCCGAGCCGCTCGAGCGCCCGCTGGCGCCAGCTCACGGTCGGCCCTCCGGCGCCGCCAGCAGGCGGCGCGCCGTGCCCTCGTCGATGATCAGCGTGTTCATGAAACCTCCCCGCAAGGCACCCCTGAGCGCCTCGAGCTTGCTGGCCCCGGCGATCACGCAGACGGCGTACGGGTGGTTCTTGAGGCCGTCCAGGTCCGGGCCGGTCGAGCGCCGGTTCTGTGGGATGTCGCGCCAGCTGCCGTCGGCGCGGAAGAAGACCGTGGCGATGTCGCCCACCACGCCGTCCTTGCGCAGCGCGGTCAGCTCGGCGTCGGCGACGTAACCCGCCTGGTAGATGTACGACTTCGCGTCGGGCGTACCGATGCTGTAGAGCACGATGTCCGCCTGCGCCGCCAGGCTGCTCACGCGCTGCACCACGCGCTCGCGGAACATCGCCTCCTTGGTGGCCGGGTCGTCGAAGTAGGCGGGCATCGGCAGCAGGTGGCCGCTCGCCTGGTAGTTGGCGGCGAACAGCCCGATGATGTTGGCGGCGTCGGTGAGGCCGTGGCCGCCGTCGTTGTTGCCGGCGCCGGTCAGCTGCACCACGTCCACGTCGGGCAGCGGCTTGGGGACGAGGCGCTCGGCGATGCTGGCGGTGGTGGCGCCCCAGGCGATGGCGAGCGTGGAGGCGTCGCCGACGATGCTGTTCAGGTAGTGCGCCGTGAAGCGCGACACGGCCTCCTGCCGCTCGCCGATGGTGGCGTCGGGGTGCGTGGGCACGACCTTCACGTCGCGCAGGCCGTAGCGCTGCTCGATGGCGCTCTCGAGCTGCAGCTGCAGCTCGCGGTGGTCGATGATGCGGAACTCCACCAGGCCGTGGTTGCGCGCCCACGTCAGCAGGCGCGAGACGGTGGGGCGCGCCAGCCCCAGCTGGGCGGCGATCTGGGTGGTGGTCAGGCCCAGGTGGTAGTACATGCGCGCCACCTTGAGGGCGTCCTCGAACGTCTCGCGGTTCTCGAGCCTCAGGGCCTCCACGGGCTCCCTCCCGTCAGCCCGCGGCGCCGGCGCGCGCGGGCGCCGCGGGCAGGTGCGCCAGCAGCTCGACGAGCCCGTCGACCACCAGGTCGGGGGAGAGGTCGCTGCTCGCGAGCTGCTCGCGGCTCGTGACCCCCGTGAGGGTGAGCACCCCCAGGAAGCCGTGGTCGCGGGCCATGCGGATGTCGGTCTCGAGCCGGTCGCCCACGAACGCCACCCCGTCGGCCGGCAGCCCGAGGCGCTCCGTCACCAGGCGCGCCATGCCGCCGTGCGGCTTGCCCAGCACCGTGGGGCGCAGGCCGGTGGCGGTCTCGAACATGGCCATGAACGACCCCACGTCGGGCTCGCCGCCACGCGGGGTGGGGCAGACGGGGTCGGGGTGGGTGGCTAGGTACGGCACGCCGGCGCGGATCAGGTGGGCGGCGGTGCGGATCTTCTCGTAGTCGAGCGTGGTGTCGAACGCCAGCAGCACGCAGTCGGGCTCCTCGATCTCGTGCTCGATGCCCTGCTCGGCGTACTCGGCGTGCACCGCGGGGGGCGCCAGCAGGTAGGGGCGCGCGAGGCCGGCGCTCCTGAGGTGCTGCACGGCGGCGTCGTTCGAGGTGACGACGTGCTCGCGGCCCGCCGGCAGCCCGAGGCGCGTGAGGCGCTCGACGTAAACGCTGCCGGGCACCGAGGAGTTGTTGGTGGCGAAGACGTACGGCACGCCGCGCTCGGCCAGCGCCCCGATCAGCTCGAGAGCGCCGGGCAGCAGGGCGTCGCCCAGGTAGACGGTGCCGTCGAGGTCGAAGGCGAAGCCGCGCGTGGGGCGGGCGGTCGTGGCTGTGCGTGTGTCGGTGGGCGGCATCGGCTTACGTTCCTCGGTACGAACGTGCGGGGCTCATGAACAGATGTAAGCGAATCTAGCACCGCGAGCCGGACGCGTCAACTCGGCGCGACCATCAGGCGGTCCGCGAGGCGGGCGGGCTCGCTTTACATCCGTGCGAGCGTGGTTGACATCGTTACGAGCCGATGCTAACTTCGCCGCAACACGAAAAGGCGTCTCCCAGCAGTCGGCGATCTTCGTCGGCCCTGCTCCCGTAGAGGTGCGGCCCTGAAGCCGCGCCCTGCAGCGCGAGGAGACGCGAGGAGGGTCAGATGTCCAGCCTTCGGCAGCTCTTCGTCCGCTTCCGTGCCAGCACCCTGCTGATCACGGCGCTCGCGCTCCTCTTCACCACCGCCTCGGCGCAGGGCTGCGAACGCGGCCAGCTCGACGCGATGTTCTGCGACACCGACGGCGACCTGGTGGCGGACGCCCCCACCGATCCCGCCCAGTGGGTGAACCCCGACACGCTGGTCTTCGCCTACACCCCCGTCGAGGACCCCGCCATCTACGAGGACATCTGGGACCCGTTCCTCGAGCACCTCGCCGAGGTGACCGGTAAGAACGTGCGCTTCTTCGCCGTGCAGTCCAACTCGGCCCAGGTCGAGGCCATGCGCTCGGGCCGCCTGCACCTGGCGGGCTTCTCGACCGGCCCCACGCCGTTCGCCGTGAACCTCGCCGGCGCCGTGCCGTTCGCCATCATGGGCAACGACGAGGGCAACTTCGGTTACACCCTGCAGCTCTACGTGCGCGCCGACAGCGACATCCAGGAGATCACCGACCTCAAGGGCAAGGTCGTGGCGCACACCTCGCCGACCTCGAACTCCGGCCACCAGGCGCCCGAGGCGCTCTTCCCGGGCCTCGGCGTGGTGCCGGGCGAGGACTACGAGATCCGCTTCTCGGGCAGCCACGACAACTCGCTGCTGGGCGTGGTGGCCGGCGACTACGACGCCGCCCCCGTGGCCTCCGAGGTGGTCGAGCGCATGGCCGCCCGCGGGCTCTACGACCCCAACGAGGTGCGCATCATCTACGAGACCAACCGCTTCCCCACCACCTCGTACAACTACGTCTACAACCTCCACCCCGACCTGGTCGAGAAGATCAAGGAAGCGTTCTTCACCTTCGACTTCGCCGGCACCGCGCTGGGCGAGGAGTTCGAGGGCGTCAGCAAGTTCGTGCCCATCAACTACCAGGACGACTGGTCGGTCATCCGCGAGATCCAGGCGTTCAACGGCGTGGAGTACACCCCGGCCGGCCTCACCGACTGAGCGCGGCCACAGGCCTCCAGCCACAAGGCAGCAGGAAGCACGTTGAACCTGAAGATCGAGAGACTCGTCAAGAGCTATGGCAAGGGCGAGCCCGTGTTGCGCGGGCTCGACCTCGCCGTAGAGGGCAGCGGCATCACCGCCATCATCGGCTCCTCCGGGGCCGGCAAGAGCACGCTGCTCCGCTGCATCAACCGCCTCATCGAGCCCACCTCGGGCTCCATCGTCCTGAACGGCACCGACCTCACCAAGCTCAAGGGCGCGCAGCTGCGCAGCGCGCGGCGCTCCATCGGCATGATCTTCCAGGGGTTCAACCTCGTGGACCGCCTCACGGTGATGGAGAACGTCCTCTCCGGGCGCCTCGGTTACGTCAACCTCTTCCAGGCGGCCACGCGCGCCTACCCGCAGGCCGACATCGACCGCGCCTACGCGCTGCTGAAGCGCGTGGGCATGGAGGGGTTCGTCAACCAGCGCGCCTCCGACCTGTCGGGCGGCCAGCGCCAGCGGGTCGGCGTCGTGCGCGCCCTCATGCAGGAGCCGTCGGTGCTGCTGGCCGACGAGCCCACCGCCTCGCTCGACCCGCGCACCAGCGAGCAGATCATGGAGCTCACGCGCCAGCTCTCCGACGAGATGCACCTGCCGGTGCTGATCAACATCCACAACGTCGAGCAGGCGCGCACCTACGCCGACCGCATCGTCGGCCTGCGCTACGGGCAGATCGTGTTCGACGGCAGCCCCGACCAGCTCGACGACGCCGCCCTCGACCTGATCTACGGCGGCAAGGACTGGAACGCCCCCGACGAGGGCGCGGAGGCCGCGGCCCGGCCCGGCGGGCGGCGCCTGGAACGGGTCTGAGCCGTGCAACGCACCGACACCACCGGCTCGCCCGCCGGCTACCGCTGGGTCCGGCCCGCCTTCATCCAGAACCCCTGGCTGCGCTGGGGCCTGCTGCTCCTGAGCGTGGGCTACCTGATGTGGGCCGTCTCGACGCTGTCCATCAGCTGGGACCGCGTCGCCCAGGGCCTCCCGCGCGCGGCCGACATCTTCAGCCGCGCCTGGCCCCCCGACTTCAGCCGGCGCAACCTGATCGTCAACGGCTTCGTCGAGAGCATCCAGATCGCGATCTTCGCCACCGCGCTGGGCATCCTCATCAGCGTGCCGGCCGCCCTGCTGGCCGCGCGCAACCTCGTGCCCCGCGCCGTCTACCTGGTCGGCCGCGGCCTGATCATCGTGGCGCGCAGCTTCCACCCCGTGATCGTGGCCATCCTGTTCGTCAAGGCCGTGGGCTTCGGCCCCTTCGCGGGCGTTCTGACGCTGATGGTCTACTCGATCGGCTTCGTCGGCAAGCTGCTGGCCGAGGCCATCGAGGAGATCGACGAGGGCCAGGTCGAGGCCATGCGCGCCACCGGCGCCGGCGGCCTCAAGGTGCTGCTCTACGCCGTGTTCCCCCAGATCCTGCCACGCCAGGTGGGCCTCAGCATCTACCAGTTCGACAGCAACCTGCGCGCCTCGGCGGTGGTGGGGGTGGTGGGCGCCGGCGGCATCGGCGGCACCCTCATGAACGCCTTCAAGCGCTTCGACTACGACTTCGCCCTCGCCATCCTGCTGCTGATCATCGCCATCATCCTGGTCAGCGAAGCGGTGAGCGGGCGCCTGAGGAGCCAGGTCTCGTGACCTCCGACCCGACCCTGCAGGAGCTCCGCGGCTACAGGTGGCGGCGCTTCACCCCGTGGCAGCGCCTCGGGCGCTACCTCGCCTACCTGGCCACCGTGGCCGTGCTCGTCTGGTCGGTGCGCGACCTCGACATCTTCTGGCCCTGGGTGTGGGACGCCCCCGAGCAGGTCGCCGACCTGCTGAGGCGCATGTACCCGCCCGACTGGCGCCGCGTCGGCGAGATCGTCCGGGTGCTGCTCGAGACCGTCAACATCGCCACCCTGGCGACGCTCCTGGCGCTCGTCTTCGCCGTGCCGGCGGCCTACATCTCCGCGCGCAACACCTCGCCGCACCCCGTGCTGGTGTGGGTGGGCCGCTTCGTGCTGGTGGCGTCGCGCTCGGTGAACACCATCATCTGGGCGCTGCTGTTCGTGGCCATCTTCGGCCCCGGCGCTGTCGCCGGCGTGGCGGCCATCGCGGTGCGCTCCATCGGCTTCATCGGCAAGCTCATCTCCGAAGCCATCGAGGAGATCGACCCCGCCCAGGTCGAGGCCATCCAGGCCACGGGCGCCGGGCGCGGCAAGGTGCTCCTCTACGGCATCGTGCCCCAGGTGCTGCCGGCCTTCTTCGCCGTGACCGTCCTGCGCTGGGACATCAACATCCGCGAGTCGACCGTGCTCGGGCTGGTGGGCGCCGGCGGCATCGGCCTGCTGCTGCAGGGCTCCATCGACCTGTTCGCGTGGACCACCGTGTCGGCCATCCTCATCGCCATCCTGGTGCTGGTGGTGCTGGCCGAGTTCGTGTCGGCCTGGCTGCGCAGCAAGGTCCTCTGACCCCCTGAGACGCGAGCGCGCCGGGCGGCCAGCACGCACGGGTCGCCCGGCGCGCTCGCGACGCGGTCAGCCGTTCACGCTCGGCAGCAGCGGCGCGCCGGCGGCCTGACGCGCCAGCAGCGGCGCGAGCCGCTCGGCCGGCACCGGCGGGCAGATGTAGAAGCCCTGCGCCTGGTCGCAGCCCAGCTCCCGCACCACCGCCCACTCCTCGGCGGTCTCCACGCCCTCCGCCACGACGTCCAACCCGAAGCTCCTGCCGAGGGACACGATCGCCTCGAACAGGGCCGCGTCGCCGGCGTCGGGCTCCGGCGCCCGGAGCGCCGCCAGGAAGGAGCGGTCCACCTTCAGCGTGTCGATGGGGAACGTCCGCAGGTAGGCGAGGCTCGAGTAGCCCGTGCCGAAGTCGTCGAGCGCCACCCGCACGCCCATCTCCTTCAGCGCGCGCAGCTTGCGCCGGCTCCCCTCGACGTCGGTCATCGCCACGCGCTCCACCACCTCGACCTCGAGCGCGGCCGGCTCGAGCCCGGCGTCGGCCAGCGCCGCCGCCACCTCGTCGACCACGCCGGGCTGCGCCACCTGCCGCGCGCTGAGGTTCACCGACACCCGCAGGTCGCCGTGCCCCCCGGCGCGCCAGCGCTTCACCTGCCGCGTGGCGAGCTCCAGCACCCGCTGGCCCAGCGGGATGATCAGGTTGCTGCGCTCGGCCAGGGGCACGAAGCTGCCCGGCGTCACGAGGCCGCGCTCCGGGTCCTGCCAGCGCACCAACGCCTCCAGGCAGACCACGCGCCCGCTGGTCACGTCGACGCGCGGCTGGTAGTGCACCGTGATCTCGTCGTTCGCCAGCGCGCGCCGCAAGCGCTCGTCGAGCAGCAGCCGCTGCCGCGGGGCGTGCTCCATGTGGGGTCTGAAGAACACCGGCTCGCTGAGCGCGTGGACCTTGGCGTGGTGCATGGCCATGTCGGCGCGGCGCGTGAGGCTCTCGGGGGTCGTGCCGTCGCGCGGGTAGACGCTCACGCCCACGCTGAGGCCCACGTGCGCCACGTTGGCACCGACCGGGATCGGCGGCTCCAGCGCCGCCATCGCGCGCTGCGCCACCAGCCGCACGGCGTCGCGCACCGCCGGGCGCGTCAACAGCACGGTGAACTCGTCGCCACCGATGCGCGCCAGCACCGCGTCCTCGCCCACGGCGGTCGCCAGCCGCCGGGCCACCACCTTCAGCACCTCGTCGCCCGCCCAGTGCCCGAGGGTGTCGTTGACCGGCTTGAGGTTGTCGAGGTCCAGGAACAGCACCGCCACCTCGAGCTTGGCGCGTCCCGCGGCGGCCAGCGCGTCGCGCAGCAGCACGCCGAAGCCGGCGCGGTTCGGCAGGCCCGTCAAGCTGTCCTCGTGCGCCAGCCGGTGCAGGCGCTCCTCGAGCGCGGAGCGCTTCAGGAGCAGCGCCGCGTACCCGGCGTAGACGCGCGCGGTCTCGACCGCCTCGGCCGTGAAGACCTCGGTGCTCTCGAAGTTGTCGAGCGTCAGGTACGCCACCTCGACGTCGTCCACCACGATCGGCACCACCAGCACCGACTTGATCTCGGCGTCGCGGCCGTGCTCGCGCATCACCCGCGCCTCCTCGGGCGTCAGCCCCGGGTCGCGCTTCAGGTCGGTGACCACCTGCGGCTCCCCGCCGCGCAGGCCGGCCCCGAAGCCCACCCCGTCGGCCGTGAGCCGCACCGCCGAGAGCTCGCGCAGGTCGAAGCCGTTGACGGCGGCGAAGCGGAAGCGGTCGTCGGGGTCGCGCACGAGCAGCGAGCCCGCCTGCGCGCCCTGGATGGAGGCCACGGCGTTGTCGAGCAGCTGCTGGTACAGGTCGTCGGCCTCGCCCAGCAGGGCGCCCTCCATGACCCGCAGCACGCTGCGGCGGAACTCCGCCATGCGCCTCAGGTGCCGCTCGCGCGAGCGCAGCTCCTGGCGGGCGTTCCAGCTCGACACGGCCACCTCGGCCAGGTGCGCGGCGACCTGGGCGAACTCGCGCTCCTCCTGGGTGGGCTCGTGCGGCTCCGGGTAGTAGAGGGCGAAGGTGCCCACCACGTCCCCGGCCGGGCTCGACAGCGGCAGCGACCAGCAGGCGCGCAGGCCGTGCGCCAGCGCGACCTCGTGGTAGCCGGTCCAGTGGGGGTCGGCCGCGATGTCGCGCGTCACCACCTCGCGGCCGTGGTACGCCGCCGAGCCGCAGCTGCCCATGCCGGGCCCCACGAGCAGCCCGTCGATGGCGTCGGTGTAGGCGGTCGGCAGGGTGGGGGCGGGCACGCTCCGCAGGCGCGCGCCGCCGGGCTCGAGCAGCAGCACCGAGGTACGCACGCCGCTCAGGTGCGCGTCCATGAACTCCATGACGCGCGTCAGGACCTCCTGGAGCTCCGCCCCCCGCGCGATCCTCTCGAGGATGCGGTTCTGCGTGGCGAGCAGGAGGCGCGTGCGGCCTTCATCGGAGCTGTCGAGGTGGGGGAAGGGCCTGTTCATAACGGGAGCAGCCCGCGCCGGCCCCCCCAGGCGCAGACCACGTCAGAGGATGATAGCTCCCCCGAGCTCAGCCGGTGGTGCCTTGAGGCGGTCCCGCCTCGCCTCGCTCCAGGAAGCGGAGCGTGGCCGCTTCGTGGAGCCGCAGCTCGCGGGGGCGCCTCGCGCGCGCCGCCGCCAGCGCCTCGCGGTACGCGCCCGCGAACGCGCCCTCCAGGAAGCTCGTGAGCAGCCGCGGGTGGACGTACGCCCGCCGGCAGACGCTGGGGGTGTTGCCGAGCGCCGTCGCCGCGCGCTCGACCGCCGCCGCGGCGGCCCGCTCGCGCTGGCGCGCGCTGGCGTCGGGCGCGAGCGCGACCGCGGCCAGCGCCTCGGCGGCGATCACGCTAGCGCCCCAGGTGCGGAACTCCTTGGCGGTCAGCTCGGTGCCGGTCACCGCCCGCAGGTAGTCGTTGACCTCCTCGGAGCCGATGCTGCGCACGACGCCGTCGGCGTCGCGGTAGCGGAACAGCTCGTAGCCCGGCAGCTCCTGGCGCTCGCGGAACAGCTCGGCGAGCTCGGCGTCCACGAGCGACAGCGCGTGCTTCTCGCCCGACTTGCCCCGGAAGCTGATGGCGATCTCGTCGTCCAGCAGCCGCACGTGCCGGTCGCGCAGGGTGGTCACGCCGTACGAGCCGTTGGCGCGCGCGTAGCTGGGGTTGCCGACGCGCACGAGCGTGCGGTCGAGCATGCGCACGGCGGCTGCCACGAGCTTGGCGGGCCCCGGGCCCTCCGCGCGCACGTCGCGCGCCACGCGGCGGCGCAGCCGCGGGAGGGCGTGCCCGAACTCCACCAGCGAGGCGAACTTGACCGCGTCGCGCAGCTCGACCCAGCGCGGGTGGTAGACGTACTGCTTCCGGCCCGCGTCGTCGCGCCCCGTCGCCTGGATGTGGCCGTTCGGCAGGGGGCAGATCCACACCTCCTGCCATGCCGGCGGGATGGCGAGGGCGTCGATGCGGGCGCGCACGCGCTCGTCGGTCACGAGCGCGCCGTCCGAGGCGTGGTAGCTGAACCCCTTCCCGCGCCGCCGGCGCCGGTAGCCGGGCTGCTCGTCGCTGACGTACCGCAACCGGGCGGCCGCCGCGGCGGCTTCGGGCTCGAGGGGGAGGGGAGGCGGCGGCCGGCGGGCCTGCCGCGAGCGCACGTCGGGGGAGGGTAGGGCCATGCCAGAGCGTGGCACGGGGCGGGCGGGGGCCGGCGAGAGGCCGTCACGCGCGCGTGAGCGACGGCGCTGCGCGCGAGGGCGGGCGCCCGAGGGTGCGCGTCGGGCGCCCGCTCGTTGCTCGGTGGGGAGGCGAGCTCAGCTGGCGGCGGCGTCGTTCACCGAGCGCTCGGCGATCTCGGTGAGCAGCTCGTCGGCGCCGCGCTCCTCGGCGAGCGTCTCGGCGGCCAGCCGCGCGGCCGCGCTGTTGCCGATGCGGTTGGCCAGGGCGGCCAGCGTGCCGTAGCCGGCGATCTCGTGGTGCTCCATGCGCTGGGCCGCGCCGATCAGGGCGGCGTCGAGGACCATGGGGTCGCCGCCGGCCTGCATCAGCTTGCGGCCCTCCTCGATCAGCGCCTCCGCGGCGATGCACTTCTCGCCGTCGAGCGTCACGCCCAGCAGGCGGGCGATCTCCTCCAGGCGCTCGATCTGCCGCTGGGTCACGGTGGCGTGCTGCTCGATGGCGTCGCGCAGCTCGTCGTCGGTGATCGCCTCGGCGACCGAGGGTAGCGCTTCGAGGAACTGCTGCTCGGCGCTGTAGAGGTCCTGCACTTCCGTCTGGATCAGGTCGTCGAACGATGCGAGCTTGCTCATGGGGTGCCTCCTTCGGGCTGGGGCGAGGGGCCCGGCGCACGGCCGGACGGCACCGCATGGTAGGGGGGGGGCCACCGGCGCCCGGGCGTGACGGCCTCGCCGGCGAGGCCACGCGCTCGCGAGCGCCGGCTCGGCCACCGCCCGCCGCGGGCGAGGGGGCCTGCGACGAGCGTACCGGGGCGCGTCGGCCGCGGCCCCTAGAATCGGCCGAGGAAGCAGGAGGAAGGGGAGGACCGCATGAACACGCTCAACGTGATCACCCGCGTACTGGTCATCATCGGTGCGCTCAACTGGGGCCTGGTCGGGCTGTTCGAGTTCGACCTGGTCGCCGCCATCGCGGGCACGCGCTTCGGCGACGTGACCGCCTTCTCGCGCATCGTCTACGTCCTGGTGGCGCTCTCGGGCATCTACCAGCTGTTCACGATCGGCAACCGCGACCGCGTGATGGTGGCCGAGCGGCGCGTGCCGTGAGCGGCGCCTAGCCAGGCGCGCCCGCGAGGGTCTGGGCCCAGTACCGGGGCGCCACAGCTCGAACCACCCGATGACCGTCGGGTTCGCCGGGTCCGAGACGTGATGCAGGAGACCGCTCCAGCTGGTCGGGTCGGCGCCCAGCGTGCTGGGCAGCGGCTCGCGGCCGCGTAGCTCCCACGCGCCACCCTCCGGTCGCAGCGGGAGCTCCGCGAGCTGCGGCGGCGCCACGGCGTGCCGCAGGTACCGCTGCGTCTGGTCGCCGTGTGAGACGCCCGTGCAGCTCGGCTGCGGCGCGCCGCCGTAGGCGACGCCGTAGCCGAGCTGCGCCGGCGGCCGGGGAGGCGCCTTCAGGCCAGGGCATCGGCGGAGAGCTACCCACCCGGTGGTGCATCCGCTATCATCATGGCTTCCGGCGAGCGCAACGAGACACGCGACCAGTGCCGCTCGTGCGCGCCCCGGCTGGCAGGAGGGCCGATGCTTCTCAGGTTACTGGCACAGTACACGCGGCCGTACCGCGCGACCATCTGGGTGATCGTGGCGCTGCAGTTCGTCGCCACCATCGCCTCGCTGCTGCTCCCGAGCATCAACGCCGACATCATCGACCGCGGCATCGTGCTCGGCAACACCCGCTACATCCTCGAGCAGGGCGGCGTCATGCTGCTCGTCTCCCTGGTGCAGGTGGCGTGCACCATCGCCGCCGTCTACCTGGGCGCGCGCACCGCCATGGCCTACGGGCGCGACCTGCGCTCGGCCATCTTCCACCACGTCAGCTCCTTCTCGGCGCGCGAGGTCGCCCGCTTCGGCGCTCCCTCGTTGCTGACCCGCAACACCAACGACGTCATGCAGGTGCAGACGCTCCTGTACATGACCTTCGCGATGCTGGTCACCACCCCGATCATGATGGTGGGCGGTGTGATCATGGCGCTGCGCGAGGACGTGGGCCTGTCGTGGTTGGTGGCCGTGGCGGTGCCGGTGCTGGCCGCCTCCGTGGGGCTGATGCTCTGGCGCGTGGTGCCCGGCTTCCAGCAGATGCAGAAGCGCATCGACCGCGTAAACCAGGTGATGCGGGAGCAGATCGGTGGCATCCGCGTGATCCGCGCCTTCGTGCGCGAGCCGTACGAGGCCGAGCGCTTCGCGAAGGCGAACGCCGAGCTCACCGACGTCACGCTGTTCGTCGGCCGCTGGATGGCGGGCCTGTTCCCGCTGGTGGGGCTGGTGCTCAACCTCTCCACCGTGGCCGTCATCTGGTTCGGTGGCCTGCGCATCGACGCCGGCCAGATGGAGATCGGCTCCCTGACCGCCTACCTCAGCTACCTGATCCAGATCCTGGTGGCGATGCTCATGTCGACCATGCTGCTGATGCTGCTGCCGCGCGCCAACGTCTCCGCCGACCGCATCGGCGAGGTGCTCGACACCGAGCCCAGCGTGCTGCCGCCCGCCGACGGCGTGCGCGCGGCAGCCGGTCGCGGCCGCGTCGAGTTCGACCGCGTGACCTTCAGCTACCCTGGCGCCAGCCACCCGGTGCTCGACGGGGTGAGCTTCACGGTCGAGCCGGGCCAGACCGTCGCCGTCATCGGCTCCACCGGCGCGGGCAAGACCACGCTGGTGAGCCTGGTGCCGCGCCTCTTCGACGTCACCGGCGGCAGCGTCCGCCTGGGCGGCGTCGACGTGCGCGAGTACGACCCCGACGCCCTGTGGGCGAGCCTCGCGCTCGTGCCGCAGAAGGCGTTCCTGTTCAGCGGCACCGTGGCAAGCAACCTGCGCTACGGCAAGCCCGACGCCACCGAGGCGGAGATGTGGCACGCGCTCGAGGTGGCGCAGGCGCGCGACTTCGTGGAGGCCATGCCGGGCGGCCTGGAGGCCGAGATCGCCCAGGGGGGCACCAACGTCTCGGGCGGGCAGCGCCAGCGCCTCGCCATCGCCCGCGCCCTGGTGAAGAAGCCCTCCGTCTACCTGTTCGACGACTCGTTCTCGGCCCTCGACGTCGCTACCGACGCGCGCCTGCGGCGCGCCCTGGCGCCCGAGACGCAGGGCGCCGCCGTGCTGATCGTGGCGCAACGCGTGGCCACCATCGTCGACGCCGACCTCATCGTGGTGCTCGAGGACGGCCGCGTGGTGGGCAAGGGCACCCACGAGGAGCTGCTCGCCACCTCGCCCACCTACCAGGAGATCGTCGAGTCGCAGCAGCAGGTGGCGGCATGAGCGCGCGCGAGCGGACCCCCGGCGCGGGCGCTCGCCCCGCCAGCGGCGGCGCGCCCAAGGTCATGCAGCAGACCGAGCGCGTGCGCGCCCCCGGCGGGCCGCACGGCGGCGGCATGGTGGGGCAGAAGGCCACCAACTTCGGCCCGTCCGTCAGGCGCCTGCTGGGGCTGCTGGCGCCGCAACGCGTGCGCGTGGTCTTCCTGCTGGTGGCGGGCGTGCTCGGCGTGGCGCTGGCGGCCATCGGCCCGCGCGTGCTGGGCCGCGCCACCGACCTGATCTTCGCCGGCGTGATCGGCAAGCTGTTCCCGGCCGGCATCACCCGCGAGGAGGCCATCGCCGGCGCGCGCGCCGCGGGCCAGGGGCAGATCGCCGACATGCTCATGGGCGTCGACCTCGTGCCCGGCCAAGGCGTCGACTTCGGCGCCGTCGGCGAGGTGCTGCTGATCGTCATGCTCATCTACGTGGGCTCCTCGCTGCTGCAGTACCTGCAGGGCTACCTGCTGAACGACGTGGTGCAGTCCACCGTGTTCGGCATGCGCCAGGCGGTGGAGGAGAAGCTCAACCGCCTGCCGCTCGCCTACTTCGACCGCCAGCCGCGCGGCGAGCTCCTCAGCCGCGTCACCAACGACATCGACAACGTGTCGCAGAGCCTGCAGCAGACCATGAGCCAGCTGCTCAGCTCGCTGCTCACGGTGGTGTTCGTGCTGATCATGATGGTCAGCATCTCGCCGGTCCTCACCCTGGTGGCGCTCGTGAGCATCCCGGTGACCATGGTGGTGGCCACCATGGTGATGAGCCGCTCCGGCAAGCAGTTCGTGGAGCAGTGGCGCCGCACCGGCACGCTCAACTCGCGCATCGAGGAGGCGTACACCGGTCACGCGCTCGTCAAGGTCTTCGGGCGCCAGCGCGAGGTGCAGGAGCTGTTCGAGCAGGAGAACCATGCCCTCTACGAGGCGGGCTTCCGCGCCCAGTTCCTCTCGGGCCTGATCATGCCGGCGGCCATGTTCATCGGCAACGTCAGCTACGCGCTGGTGGCGGTGATCGGCGGCCTGCGCGTCGCCAACGGCACCATCACCCTGGGCGCGGTGCAGGCGTTCATCCAGTACTCGCGGCAGTTCTCGCAGCCCGTCACCCAGATCGCCTCGATGGTGAACATGCTGCAGTCGGGGGTGGCCTCCGCCGAGCGCGTGTTCGAGCTGATGGACGCCGAGGAGCAGCTGCCCGACGAGTCGCGCACCGAGCTGCCGCGGCCGCTGCGCGGGCGCGTCACGTTCGAGGACGTCTCGTTCCGCTACGACCCCGACCGGCCGCTCATCGAGGGCCTGTCGCTGGTGGCCGAGCCCGGCCAGACGGTGGCGATCGTGGGGCCCACCGGCGCGGGCAAGACCACGCTGGTGAACCTGCTGATGCGCTTCTACGAGCTCGACGAGGGCCGCATCACCCTCGACGGCGTCGACATCGCCGACGTGCCGCGCGCCGAGCTGCGCTCGAACCTCGGCATGGTGCTGCAGGACACCTGGCTGTTCAAGGGCACCATCCGCGACAACATCGCCTACGGCCGCCCCGGCGCCAGCGAGGAGGAGGTCCTCGCCGCCGCCCGCGCCGCCTTCGTCGACCGCTTCGTCCACAGCCTCCCCGACGGCTACGACACGATCATCGACGACGAGGGCAGCAACGTGAGCGCCGGCGAGAAGCAGCTCATCACCATCGCGCGCGCCTTCCTCGCCGACCCGGCGCTGCTGATCCTCGACGAGGCCACCAGCTCCGTCGACACGCGCACCGAGCTGCTGCTGCAGCAGGCGATGGCGGCCTTGCGAGGCAACCGCACGAGCTTCGTGATCGCCCACCGCCTCTCCACCATCGTCGGCGCCGACCTCATCCTGGTGATGGAGGAGGGGCGCATCGTGGAGCGCGGCACGCACGAGGAGCTGCTGGCGCTCGGCGGGGTGTACGCGAGGCTGTACAACTCGCAGTTCGAGGAGGAGGCGAAGCGACAGGTGGCCTGAGGGCGTGTCGCCCGAACGGCTGGCGCGAGCTCGCGCGACGCCACGTCCAGGCGGGAAGCCAGGGCCCCTACCGAGTAGGGGCCCTGAGCCGTGGAGCGAGCGGTCAGGGCGCGAGCTTCCCGCTGCCACGCGGCTCGCGCGACCGGGGCTCACGCACGTTGCACCCGCGTTTCGCTAGGCTGGTCGAGCAGGAGCCCCGCGCACGCGGGGCTCCCCGTGAGGACATCGCTCGATGCACAAGCTGTTCCTGGTAGAGGACGAACCGAAACTGGCTGCTATGGTGGCCGCGCACCTGGAGCGCTACGGCTACGACGTCGTGCGCGCCACGCGCTTCGACGACCTGAAGACCGAGTTCCTGACGGTCGATCCCGACCTGGTGCTCCTCGACATCAACCTGCCCTGGTACGACGGCTTCTACTGGTGCCGGCAGTTCCGCACGGTGTCGAACGCACCGATCATCTTCATCTCGGCCCGCGGCGGCGAGATGGACCAGGTGATGGCCATCGACAACGGCGGCGACGACTACATCGTCAAGCCGTTCAACCTCGATCTGGTGACCGCCAAGGTGCGCGGCGCGCTGCGCCGCGCCTACGGCGAGTACGCCACCGGCGCCGAGGAGAGCGCCCTCGCGGCCGGCGGGCTGCGCTACGACGCGCGCCGCCTCCAGGCCACCTACGCCGGGCGCGACGTCGAGCTGAGCCGCAACGAGGGTCAGCTGCTCGAGGCGCTGCTGCGCGCCGGCGGACGCGTGGTGCGGCGCGACACGCTGCTGGTAGCCCTGTGGGACGACGCGGAGTTCGTCGACGACAACACGCTGACCGTCAACGTCAACCGCCTCCGGCGCAAGCTCGCCGAGCTCGGTCTCGAGGAGGCGGTGCGCACGGTGCGCGGCGAGGGCTACCGCCTCGAGCCGCCCGGCGGCCGCGCATGAGCCCGCGCGACTACCTGCTCGACCGCCTGCCGCTGCTGGCGGGCTTCGCCGTGGCGCTCCTGTTCCTGCTCCTGGTGGTGCACCTGGGCGTCGCGCCGCTGAGCCTGGGCGACGCGGCCTACATCGTGCTGCTCGGCGCGGTCGCCACCGCCGCCCTGCTGGCGGTGGACCACCGCCGGCAGCGCCCCTTCCGCCGGGCGGTGGCGCGGCGCCTGGAGGCGCCCGAGGGCGTCGAGCTCGGCGCCGCGCCCCTGCCGCCCGCCAAGACGCGCGAGCAGCGCGCCTTCGCGGAGCTCATGGCCCGCGCGCAGCGCCAAGCGCTGGGCGCCCTGCAGGAGCACCGCCGCAGCGCCGAGCAGCACCGCAGCTTCGTCGACCTCTGGGTGCACCAGATGAAGACGCCCCTGGCGGTCTTGGAGCTGACGGCGGAGCAGCAGGACGACAGCGACGCCTGGCGCAGCGTCGCCGAGGAGGTCGACCACCTGGCGCACGGCCTCGAGCTGATGCTCACCAGCGCGCGCCTGGAACGCTTCGAGCTCGACCTCAAGCCCACGCAGGTCGACCTCGCCGACCTAGCCCGGGCGGGCGTCAACGGCATCAAGGCCAGCTGGATCCGCCACGGCGTCTACCCGAGCGTGCTGGCGCCGGACGGGCCGATGACGGTGGAGAGCGACCCGAAGTGGCTGGCGGTGGTGCTGCGGCAGCTGCTCACCAACGCCATCAAGTACAGCCCGCGCGGCGGCCGCGTGCGGGTGGAGGCGCGCGCGCTGGGGGGCGGCGCGGCGAGCCTGAGCGTGGCCGACGAGGGCATGGGCATCCCGCCCGAGGACGTGCCGCGGGTCTTCGAGCGCTTCTTCACCGGCGCCAACGGGCGCCGCACGCAGGCGTCGACCGGCATGGGGCTCTTCCTGGCGGCGGAGATCTGCCGGCGCCTGGGCCACGAGCTCGGCGTGGAGACGGCGGTGGGGGAGGGCTCGACGTTCACCGTGACGCTGCGGCCCGCCGGCCTGCACCGGCTGGAGGGTTGAGGCGAGCCGCGCCCGGGCGCGGCCCCCTCGTCGACGTTCCATGAGGGGCTTGAGCATGTTACACATATGACGTAACATGCTCAGCCATGCGGAGCCTTCCATGAACGCGCCCCGGCACATCGTCTCCGCGGCCGCCGTCGTCCTCGACGACGCCCACCAGGTGCTGCTGATCCGCGGACCACGGCGCGGCTGGGAGATGCCCGGCGGCCAGGTGGAGGAGGGCGAGTCGCTGGCGGCGGCGGCCGT
>JAAYYF010000095.1 GCA_012515535.1 Deinococcales bacterium | reverse complement strand
GCGCGTCTCCGCCCACCAGGTGCGCAAGGACCTGGTGCACGTGCGCGAGAACCAGCGCCAGGGGCGCAACGGCGGCGCCAGCGACCGCGGCCACGACCACGCCTCCGGCACGCGCGGGCGCGGCTACACGGTGCCGATCCTGCGGCGCGAGCTGAGCAGCATCCTGGGCCTCACGCGCCCGTGGAACGTGTCCATCGTGGGCATGGGCCACCTGGGCAAGGCGATCGCCCGCTACCCTTACTTCGAGAGCTCCAACTTCGCGCTGCGCTGCGGCTTCGACGTCGACCCGCGCAAGGTCGACCCCACGAACGAGCTCCTGCCCGTCTACCCCATGGCCGAGATGCCGGAGCGCGCGCGCCAGCTCGAGCTCGACATCGCGCTGCTCACGGTGCCCGGTGAGGCAGCCGAGGACGCCGCCCGCGCCATCGAGCGCGCCAAGATCCCCGGCATCCTCAACTTCGCCCCCACCGCCATCGCGGTGGCGCCGCCCGGCCACGTGGAGTCGGTCGACTTCGTGGCGGGCCTCAAGCGCCTGGCGTACTACCTGAACCCCGAACCGGCCGCCGAGGCCGAGGCCCTCACCGCCGACGACTGAGCCGCGCCGCGACCGCGGAGGGCGCGCCGGAGGCCTAGGGCGCCGCGGTTATAGTTGGGCGGGATGTTCGACCTGATCGCCGCCGACCTGCGCCGCTTCGAGGAGCGCCTCCCCGCCGAGCTCCGCTCCGACGTCGCCTTCATCGAGGCCATCGGCGAGGACCTGGTGGCCGCCGGCGGCAAGCGCCTGCGCCCGGCGCTGGCGTTCCTCACCGGCAAGCTGCTGGACGCCGACGACGAGGCCACCATGCAGGTCGCGTTGGCGGTGGAGCTGCTGCACTCGGCCTCGCTGCTGCACGACGACCTCATCGACGACGCCGACACCCGCCGCGGCAGCGAGGCCGCCTTCCGGCGCTACGGCAACGTGGTGAGCGTGATGTCCGGCGACTTCATGCTGGCGCGCGTGCTGGGCCTGCTGGCGCGCACGGGCTCCGCCGACTTCACGCGCCTGATGGCCGAGACCGCCGCCGCCATCTGCGAGGGCGAGGTGCTGCAGTTCCAGGTCGCCTCGCTGGCCGACTACTCCTTCGACAACTACCGCCGCGTCATCGAGGGCAAGACCGCCGCGCTGCTGGCCGCCGCCTGCGCCGGCGTGGGCCTGCTGGCCGGCGCCGACGCCGCGGCGCTCGAGGCGCTGGAGCGCTTCGCCATGGCCTACGGGCGTGCCTTCCAGATGCAGGACGACTACCTCGACCTCCTCGGCGACCCCGCCACGCTCGGCAAGCCGGTCGGCGGCGACCTGCGCGAGGGGAAGGCCACCTACGCCGTGCTGGTGCTGCTGCTCGACGCCGGGGTGGAGGAGGCGCGCGCCATCCTCGAGCGGCGCGCCGCGCAGCCCGGCGACGTGGAGCGCATGGCCGAGCTGGTCAGGCGCCACGGCGCGCACCACCTGGCGCGCGAGCGCATCACCGCCGAGGCCGAGGCGGCGCTGGCGGCGCTGGAGGGCTTCCCGCCCTCGCCCGCCCGCAGCGCGCTGGCGGCGCTGGCCGAGGGCGAGATCGCGCGCGTGGCCTGAAGCGCGTCCCCGACGCGGGTTCCGTCGCGCTCCGCGGCCACGGCAGCCCGCCTCCGCCCGTCGTCACCCGGCATGAGTGAGGCGCCGCGCTACACTTGACGAGATGCCAGATATCGATTCAGACCAGGTGCTGCGTTTCTTCCACGACCATCCGGAACGCCCCTGGCACGTCCAAGACATCCAGCGCCGCCTCAAGCTCGACGACCGCGGCAGCCTCCGCGCCGTGCTGGCCGACCTGGTCGACCGCGGCGAGCTCGTGCGCACGCGGCGCCGCACCTACGGCCTGCCCGAGGAGATGAACCTGGTGGTCGGCCGGCTGCAGGTGGCCTCCGGCGGGTACGGCTTCGTGATCCCCGACGCCGGCGGCAAGGACCTGTTCATCCCCGCCGACCGGCTGGGCGGCGCCTGGGACACCGACCGCGTCATCGCCCGCCCCAACCCCCAGAAGGGCGACGACGACCGCCCCAGCGGCGAGATCGTCCGCATCGTGGAGCGCGGCTACGACCAGGTGGTCGGCACCCTGGAGTACGCGCGCGGCTACGCCATCCTGCGCCCCGACAGCGTGCGGCTGCGCGAGCGCATCCTGCTCACCCCCGAGTCGGTGGGCAAGCTCGAGGGCGGCTCGCGCATCGTCGTGCGCATGGTGTGGCCCGAGGTGTCGGGCGAGAAGGAGCCGTTCGGCGAGGTCGTCGAGTTCCTCGGCGACTCCGACGACCCCGAGGTCGAGACGCGCGCCGTCATCGTCAAGTACGGCCTCAAGGCCGAGTTCGACCCCGACACGATGGCCGAGGCCAAGGCGGTGCCCGACGAGGTGACCGCCGAGATGATGGCCGGGCGCACCGACTACCGCAAGGTCAACACCTTCACCATCGACGGCGAGGACGCCAAGGACTTCGACGACGCCGTCTCCGTCGAGCGCCTCGACAGCACCCGCGACGGCATGCTGCGCGTGGGCGTGCACATCGCCGACGTCAGCTACTACGTCGCCGAGGGCACCTCGCTCGACAAGGAGGCGGTGGAGCGCGCCACCAGCGTCTACCTCCCCGGGCGCGTGCTGCCGATGCTCCCCGAGGAGCTCTCCAACGGCATCTGCTCGCTGGAGGAGGGCAAGGCGCGCCTGGCGCTGTCGGTGCTGGTCGACATCACCCGCGACGGGGTGGTGAAGGGCTTCAGGTTCAAGGAGACCGTCATCCAGTCGGACGCGCGCCTGACCTACGAGCAGGTGCAGGCGTTCGCCGACGGCGGCCGCCTGCCGCAGGGCAAGCGCAAGCTCGAGCGCGACGTCAAGGTGCTCTTGAACCTCACCCAGGAGCTGCGCAAGGCGCGCATCGACGCGGGCGCCCTCGACTTCAGCTTCACCGAGGCCAAGGTCGACGTCGACGAGGAGGGCACGCTGCACGTCACGCCCGTGCGCTCCGACTCGGCGCGCCAGCTGATCGAGGAGCTGATGCTGCTGGCCAACCGCCTGGTGGCGCAGGAGCTCACGCGCCGCGACATCCCGGCGCTGTTCCGCATCCACGAGGACCCCAGCAAGGAGAAGATCGCGGCGCTGCAGAAGTCGCTGGGCAAGCTCGGCTACACCCTCGACCTGGAGCACACCAGCCCCCAGGACCTGCAGGCCATCCTGCGCGCCGCGGCCGGCAAGCCCGAGTCGCAGCTCGTCAACACGCTGCTGCTGCGGAGCCTCAAGCAGGCCAAGTACTCGAGCGAGGACCTGGGCCACTACGGGCTGGCGTTCGACAGCTACCTGCACTTCACCAGCCCCATCCGCCGCTACCCCGACCTGGTGGTGCACCGCGCCGTGCGCGCCATGCTGCAGCACCGCCTGTCGCCCACGCTCAAGGAGCGCATGCGCACCGACTTCCCGCGCCTCGCCGAGTACGTCAGCGAGCGCGAGCGCGTGGCGGAGGAGGCCGAGCGCGACCTGACCCGCTACTTCCACGCGCGCTGGGCCAAGGAGCAGATCGGCGCCACCTTCACGGCCACCGTGGTGGGCGTCACCAACTTCGGGGTGTTCCTGGAGCTGCCCAACGGCGTGGAGGGGCTGATGCACGTCAGCCACCTCGAGGACGACTACTACCTCTACCTCGAGGACGCCCTGATGCTGATGGGCAAGCACACGCGCAAGCGCTACCGCCTCGGCGACCGCGTCGAGGTGAAGATCATGTCGGCCAACCCCACGCAGCGGCAGATCGACCTCATCCCCGCCGGCATGGAGCTGCCGGAGGTCGAGCCCGAGGAGCGCCCCGCCGACACGCGGCCGCCGAAGGTGCTCAAGACCCCGGCGCAGGGCGTGGCCGAGGGCGTGGCCGTCGAGACGCGCGTCGGCCGCGGCGGCAAGCGCGCCCTGGGCGGCGCCAAGGGGGCGAAGGGCGCCAAGGACGCCAAGGAGGGCGCGCGTCGCTCCGGCAAGCGCGCCGTCACCGAGCCCGAGACGCGCCGCGCCGAGAAGGCCGCCGGCGCCGAGGACAAGGGCCAGGCGCCCGGCAAGG
>JAAYYF010000094.1 GCA_012515535.1 Deinococcales bacterium | reverse complement strand
GCGAGGACCTCCGCTACCACATGTTCGAGCCCGGCACGGGCCGCTTCCTCGGCGCGACCGGCCTGCATCGCATCAAGTGGAGCGTGCCGCGCTTCGAGATCGGCTACTGGCTGCGCAGCAGCGCCACCGGGCGCGGCTACGTGAGCGACGCCGTGCGCGCCCTCACGCGCACGGCGTTCGAGCGCCTGGGCGCCAAGCGCGTCGAGATCCGCTGCGACGACCGCAACCTCGCCAGCGCCGCCGTCGCCGAGCGGTGCGGCTTCGCGCTCGAGGGGGTGCTCGCCAACTTCACGGTGGGCACCGACGGCACGGTGCGCGACGAGCGCGTCTACGCGCTCACCGCCCTGACCGGCCTGCGCTGAGCGGCGCTTCCGGGCCGGCCGTGCGGCAACGCGCACCGGCCGCGCGCCGGCCGACCCGCAGAATGCGGCATGCGAGCCGAACCCGCACGACCCTCCGCACGCCCCGACCCCTCAAGCCCCAGCACAGGCCTCTGGCAGGCCGCGAGCGTGGCCGCGTTCCTGGTGATGGTGGCGATGAACGCGCTCGCCAACCTGCTGCCGCTTTTCGGGCGCGTCACCGGCGACGTCTCCGACGGCTACCCGAGCCTCTTCACGCCGGCGCCGTACACCTTCTCGGTGTGGGGCGCGATCTACCTGCTGCTGGCGGCCTTCGTGGTCTACCAGGCGCTGCCGCGGGCGCGCGACGACGCGCGCCTGGCGCGCGTGCGGCCGCTGTTCGTGCTCTCCTGCGCGTTCAACACGCTGTGGCTCGTGGCGTGGCACGGCCTGGCCATCGCCCTCTCCGAGCTCCTGATGCTGGCGCTGCTCGCCACCCTCGTGGCCCTCTACCTGCGCGCCGACCTGTGGCGCGCCCCCGCGCCGCCCTGGCAGCGCTGGCTCCTCGACCTGCCGTTCGCCGCCTACCTGGGGTGGATCTCGGTGGCCACCATCGCCAACACCTCCATCTTCCTGCTCGACCTCGGCGTCGACGGCGGCGCCCGGGCGGTGGCCATCACCGTGGTGATGGTGGCCGCGGCGGCGGTGCTGGGGCTGCTGGCGCTGCTCACGCGCCGCGACTGGGCGTACGCGCTGGTGGTGGGCTGGGGCCTGGGCGGCGTGGCCGCGGCGCGGGCGGGCGAGGCGCCGACCGTGAGCACCGTGGCGCTGGCGTGCGCCGTCGGCCTCGGGCTGCTGGCCGCGCTGGCGTTCGCGGGGCGCTACCGGCCGCCGGGCGGCCGTCGCGGCGCCGAGGCGCTCGCGCCCGGGCGCCGGCCGGTAGTCTGAGCCGCATGACGGAACGGACCTCGCTCCCGCTACCCCTGCCCGACCCTTCCGCGGTCGTCGAGACCCTGAGGGGGCGCCGCAGTGTCGGCCAGCCGCGCCTCGCCGGCAGCGCGCTGCCCGACCACGCCGTGGTGCGCGACGCCCTGGAGTCGGCGCGCTGGGCGCCCAACCACAAGCACACCGAGCCGTGGCGCTTCTACCTGCTCGACGACGCGCGCGTCCGCGCCCTGGCCGAGCTGAACGCCGAGATGCTCGCGCGCGACGGCGCGCCGGCCGAGAAGGTGGCCATCAAGCGCGAGCAGTGGGCGGCGGTGCCGGGCGTGGTGATCATCACCGTGCGGTCGGAGCCGGACGCCGACGACGTGACGCGCCGCGAGGACTACGCCGCGGTGGCGTGCGCCGCGCAGAACTTCATGCTCCACCTGTGGGCGTGCGGGGTCGCCAGCAAGTGGTCGACCTCCGCCGTGTGGCGCCACGAGGGCTTCTGGCCGCTGCTGGGCCACGCGCCCGAGCCCGACGACAGCGATGACGACCGCGTCCTCACCGCGGCGCCCGGCGCCGACGGCGAGGAGGTGGTGGGCATCTTCTTCTACGGCACGGCCGAGAGCGTGCCGGCCGGCAAGCGGCGCCTGCCGCTCGAGGCGGTGCTCACCGACTTCCGCGGCTGAGGCGCGCCGCCGCGGCCGCACGCGCCTACGGGCGCCGGGCGGAGCGCGCTACGAGGCGTCCTCGCCGTACGTGGCGTGGTAGTAGCGCCGGAAGCGCTCGTGGTCCTCGCTCGTGGGCGCGGGCGTGCCCTCGAGGTACCGCCCGAGGTTCGCGAGGCAGTAGTGCCAGCCGCCGAGCACGTCGAGCGCGCTGGGCAGCGTCTCGACGTCGTGGGTGAACACGAGCACGCTCGAGCCTTCCGTCTCGCCGGGGCGGGCCTCCATGCGGATCGTCTGGTCGCCGAGCATCCCGGGGTAGGGCGCCTCGTCGGGCCCCTCGACGCGGTACTCGAACACGTGCGGCGGCTCGTAGGCCGTGAGGGTGCCGGGCGGCGCCTCCTCGCTCACGCCTTCCTCGCCCTCGAACGTCTCGGTGACCGGGTTGCCCACCACGCCGTCGGTGCGCAGGCGCGTGGGGTACCAGCTGTCGAGGCCCTCCGGCGCGCTGATGGCCTGCCACAGGTCGGCGAGCGGCCGGGCGTAGGCGCGGCGGAACGCGACCCGGTAGCCGTTCCCCGTGCGGGTCAGGCTGCCGGCGCCTTCGATCTTCTCAGCGGGGTCCATGACCCAGGATAGGGGCCCGGCGCCGGCCGCCGCAACGCCCCGGCGGCGCCCCGGCGGCGCCACGTGCCCCAGCGCCCCCGGCGGCTGCGCGGGGGCGCCTCAGCGCTTGCGCAGCTTCCACACCTGCTCGCCGGGGAAGCGGTAGGCCCACGCGGCCGGCTGCGCGAAGCGCTCGCCCGCGGTGGGGGACGCGGGGCGCGGCTCGCGGTAGTCCTCGACCTCGAAGCCCACCTCGCGGAAGAGCGCGAACCACTTCGACAGCGGCAGGTTGAACTCGACGCCGCCCGGGTCGACCTCGACCGTGGTCCAGTCCTGCACGTGGAGGTCGAAGTACGGGTTCACCAGGCGCTCTACCAGCGGGCCGCCGTCAGCGGGGCTGCACACGGCCGCCAGCGGGTGGTGGCCCAGGAACACCAGGCGGCCGCCGGGCGCGAGCAGGCGGTGCGCCTCCGGCACCCAGGCGTAGGGGTCGCACCAGATGGCGGCGCCGTACTCGCTGATGGCGAAGTCGAAGGCGCCGCTCTCGAAGGGCGTGCGCTCGGCGTCGCCGTGGACCAGCTCCAGCTCCACGCCGTGCTGCGCCGCCAGGCGGCGTGCGGTGGCCAGCTGCTGCTCGGAGTTGTCGATGGCCGTAACGCGGGCGCCGCGCCGGGCCATCCACCCCGACACGTAGGCGGTGCCGCAGCCCAGCTCCACGGCGCGCATGCCCGCCATCGAGGCCGGCAGCATGCCGAGTTCGGGCTCCGGCACGCCCCAGATGCCCCAGCTCGGCTCGGGCTGCGCCCAGGCGCGCTCGCCGGCCGCCACCCAGTCGGCGGCGCGCTCGTCCCAGTAGCGGCGGTTCTCGCTCACGTGCGGCGGGAGATCGGGCTCGGTCGGCATGCCCCTACTCTAGCCGCGCGCTGGCCGGCCTAGGATGGGGGCATGGAGAACGTTCAGACGCTCTGCCCCGAGTGCGGCAGCGAGCACAACTACGAGATCGGTGAGCTGCTGGCCTGCTCGATGTGCGGCCACGAGTGGAACCCCGACGAGCCGGTGTCCGACGGCGACGTCGTGCGCGACTCCGTCGGCAACGTGCTGGCGGACGGCGACAGCGTGATCGTGGTGCGCGACCTGAAGGTCAAGGGGAGCGCCTCCGGCATCAAAGCCGGCACCAAGGTGCGCGACATCCGCCTGGTCGAGCCGGTCGACGGGCACGACATCGACTGCCGCGTCGACGGCTTCGGGCGCATGCGGCTGAAGTCGAGCGTGGTCAAGAAGGCCTGAAGGACGCGCGCGCCCGCCAGGGTCACCCCTCGAAGCGCGTCAGCTGGCGGGTGCCGTGCCACAGCGGCAGCACCGTCGCCAGCAGCGTCAGCGCGGTCAGCATGGCGATCACGGCCAGCCCCTCGGGGCTGGTCCAGTAGGCGGCCGCGCCGGGGCGCTGCAGCGCCGTCCAGGCCGGCCGTGCCAGCAGCAGGGTGGTGAGCGTCGCGTAGAGCAGCGCCAGCCCCATGAAGGTGAGCGCGCCGGGGGTCATGGCCAGCTCGTTGGGGTTGGTGTACTGGAAGCGCGGGTGCGCCGCCCCCAGGCCCACCGCCAGGCCCGTGAGGCCCACGGCGCTGAAGCCGGCCGCCAGCGGCGCGCCGAACGCCAGGGTGGGGCTGAGGTCGAGCACGCGGCCCGCCGCCACCCCGAGCCCGACGGCCAGCGCCAGCATCAGCGGCAGCGTGAACAGGAACTTGGCGAGCACCAGGCTGCGCTTGCGCAGGGGCTGCACCTGGGCGAGCCAGTAGCTGCCGGCCTCGTACGACACGGTGGGGTAGGCTATGCGCAGCGCCACGCCCGCCACGATGAAGCTGACGAAGGCGATGTTGAGCGCCCCCATCACGTCGCGGAACTGCTGGGTGGGCACGGGGATGGCCGCCAGGCTCACGAAGTAGACCCCTGCCAACGCCGCCAGCACGATCACCTGGCTCCACTGCTGCACGTCGCGCGCGAACACGCGCGCGTCCTTCGCGAGGATGGCGCCGACCGCGCCCAGGCGCCGCGTCAGGAAGCGCTCCCAGGCGGGCGTGGGGCGCGCGGCGCGGGTGCGCGCCGCCGGCGCGGTGTCGAGGCTGCGCACCCAGCCGCGCGCGAAGGCCAGGTGGGCGAGGGAGCCGCTGAGCAGCAGGCCCAGGCCGCCGAGGCCCACCAGCGCCGCGAAGCTGGCGTGCAGGCGCCCGTCGAGGGCCGCCCAGCTGGCGTTGGTGGCCCAGGCGGGCGGCAGCCAGCCGATCTCGAGGCGCGCGAACGCCGTCAGGAAGCTCTCGAAGGCGGCGGTGTCCTGCGGGTCGACGCGCAGCAGCTGCTCGGGCCGCAGGGCGCGCAGGCCGAGGAGCGCGGCGGCCGCGGCGCTGATGCTCACGGCGGTGGCCACCTCGCGCACGCGGCCGGCGGGGGAGAGGCGCACCAGCACCAGCGCCAGCAGCGCGCCGAGCGTGACCGGCAGCGCGTAGAGCGCCGCCGCGGCCAGCACGCTGACGGGGTAGTAGAGCGGGTGCGCGTCCAGCGCCACCCCCACGCCCGCCAGCACCGGCAGCGTGAACAGCAGCGGCAGCCCAGCGGCGTTGACGAACAGCTCCAGCACCTTCATGCCGAACACGCGCGCGGCGTCGGTGGGGTGGGCCAGCAGCAGCTCCAGGTCGTCGGAGCCGTAGAGCGTGCCGATGCTCGCCACCAGCACCGAGAAGAGCACCGCGGCCATCAGCATCAGGAACAGCCCCTCGAGGCTGCGCTGCGTGACGGCAGGCGCGATGGTGTCGATGAGCGGGTAGGCGTAGATCCACGTCACGCCGGCGCGCACCAGGCGGTAGCCGCCGTAGGTGACGGCCGTCAGCAGCAGCAGCGAGCCGGCCAGCCAGGCGGGCCGCGCCGCCAGCGAGCGCAGCGCGCCGCGCAGGCGCAGGGCCGCCAGCGTCACGCGGGTTCCCGCGCCGAGGCCGCCTCAGCACCCTCGCCGAGGCCCTCGGTGAGGTGCAGGAACAGGTCCTCCAGCGTGGCGGCCTCGCCCTGGTGCGTGAGGGCGCGCAGCTCGCCCATGGTGCCCAGCGCGATCAGGCGCCCGCGGTCGATGACGGCGATGCGGTCGGCCACCTCCTCGGCCACCGCCAGCGTGTGGGTGGTGAGGATCACCGTGCGGCCGGCCGCCGCCAGCTCGCGGAACAGCTTCTTGACGTCGCGGTGGCCCTGCACGTCGAGGCCCACCATCGGCTCGTCGGTGATGAACAGCTGCGGGTCGCCGAGCAGCGCGGCGCAGAAGGCCAGGCGCTGGCGCATGCCGTGGCTGTAGCTCTCGGTGAGCGCGTCGGCGTGCGCGGCGAGGCGGAAGCGCTCGAGCAGCGCCTCGATGCGGCGCTCGGCGTCGTGCTGGCGCCGCACCCCGGCGATGTAGCGCAGCAGCTCGCGGGCCGTGACCTTGGGGTAGAACCAGGCGCGGTCGGGCACGAAGCCCGTGGCCGCCTTGGCCGCCAGCGGCGCGCGGCGCGTGTCGTGGCCCGCGATGCGGATGGCGCCGCTGGTGGGGCTGGCGAGGCCGGTGACGCAGCGGATGGTGGTGGTCTTGCCGGCGCCGTTGGGGCCCAGCAGCGCCAGGACCTCGCCGGGGCGGGTCTCGAGGTCGAGGGAGTCGACGGCCAGGGTACGGCCGTAACGCTTGGTGAGGCTCTCGATCGTCAGCAAGGTGTCTCCGGGCGGGGCTGGCCCTCCGCTAGGTTATCCGGGCGCCCGCTACGGCGGTGTGGTGGGGTGCTCAGGCGCGCCGCGTCGGTCGCGGTCGCGGAGCGCCACCAGGCGTGGGCCGACGCGGTGCAGGTCGCGGCGCATGCGGGTAGCCTACGTCGAGGGGCCGGGACGCGGCCCCGCCGGAGGAGAGGCCATGGACCAGAAGCTCGTTCCGTTCCTGATGTTCGAGGCTGGCGCTCGCGAGGCGGCGGAGTTCTACGTCTCCGTCTTCCCCGACGGGCGCCTGCTGCCGAGCGAGGGCCCCGGCGTGGCGTTCGAGCTCGGCGGGGTGCGCTTCGAGGCGTTCGACGGCGGCCCGCGCTTCACCTTCAGCGACGGCACCTCGTTCCTGATCCGCTGCGAGACGCAGGCGGAGGTCGACCACTACTGGGAGCGCCTGCTCGAAGGGGGCGGCCAGGAGTCGCGTTGCGGCTGGCTGAAGGACCGCTTCGGGGTGTCGTGGCAGGTGGTGCCGACCGCCCTGCCGCGCCTGCTGAGCGACCCCGACCCGGAGCGCGCCCGCCGCGCCCAGGAGGCGATGCTGACGATGAGCAAGCTCGACGTGGCGGCCCTGGAGGCGGCCGCCGACGGGCGCGAGGCCTGAGCCGCCCGACGCCCCCGCGGCCCGCGCGCCGTCGCGGCATCCCTCGCGTGGGCGGCGTATAACTACCGCATGCCCGAAGAGTTCATCCAGAGCCCGTCGAGCGCCGCCGTGCAGTTCATGCTCGACGAGCAGCGCGGCGGCTTCACGCCGTTCGAGCGCGCCCTCGCCGGCCTCAGCGGCGAGGAGGCCGTGAAGCGGCCCGCCGGCAGCCCGCACAGCCCTGCCGAGGTGCTGGCGCACATCGTCTTCTGGCAGGACCGCTTCTTCCGCGCCAGCCACGGCGAGACGCTCGAGCGCGTCGAGAGCGCCGCGCTGGGCTGGCCCAGCGTCACGGCCGCCGAGTGGGACGGCTTGGTGGAGCGCTGCCTCGCCAACCTGGAGCGCTACCGCTCGATCGCGCGCGACCAGGCCGAGCTCGACCGCCCGGTCGCCGAGGGCAAGCGCACGGCGCTCGGCGTCAACGTGGTGACTCACTACATCCACGACCTGCACCACCTGGGCCAGCTGATCCTGCTGCGGCGCATGCTGGGCGCGTGGCCGCCGCCCGGCGGCGGCGACACCTGGTGAGCCCGCGGTAGCGTCGGTCGGCCTCACCGGGGCCCGCGGCCGGCCTCGCGAACCGCTAGGGTGACGCCATGGCGCAGACGACCGTCTACACGATCGGCCACTCGACGCGCACGCTCGAGGAGCTCGTGGGGCTGCTGGAGGCGCACGGCGTGAGGCGGCTGGTCGACGTGCGCACCGTGCCGCGGTCGCACCGCTACCCGCACTTCGCCCGTGAGTCGCTGACCGAGACGCTCCCGGCGGCGGGGATCGAGTACCGCTGGTGCCGCGAGCTCGGCGGGCTACGGCGGCCGCGCAAGGACTCCCCGAACGCCGCCTGGCGCAACGGGTCGTTCCGCGGCTTCGCCGACCACATGCAGACCGCCGAGTTCGCGGCCGCCGTGGAGGCGCTCGTCGAGCTGGCGCGCGACGGCGCCCTGGCCATCATGTGCTCCGAGGCCGTGCCGTGGCGCTGCCACCGCTCGCTGATCGCCGACGCGCTGCTGGTGCGCGACGTGCGGGTGCTCGACATCATGAGCCCCACCAAGGCGACGCCGCACACGCTGACGCCGTTCGCGCGCGTGGACGGCACGCGCGTCACCTACCCGCCGGAGGAGGCGTAGGCGGCTAGCGGCTCACGGCCCGACGGCCAGGCTCACCGTCACCTCGTCGCCCTCGTCGACCGCCTCGGCGCGGCGCACCGCGGCCTTGATCGGCACGATGTAGCCGCCGTCCTTGGGCCACAGGGAGGTGCGCCACTCGGTCCCACCGAGCCGCACCTGCACGGGGATCATCCCCCAGCCGTAGCTGACGAGGCGGGCGGCCGCCCGCAGCCCGTCCACGGCCTCCGCCGGCACCGAGACGAAGTAGTGGGGCGCGGGGCCGCGCCACTGCCAGATGGTGCCGCGGAACTCGAGGTCCATGCCGGGAGGATACGACGGCGCCGATGCTGCGGAACGGCCGCGGCTCGTGGAACCAGGTCGCGGGACGCTCGTCCACGGGAAGGCGCGTCCTGGCCTGGCCGAACGCTCAGCCGGGCGGGGTGCCCCTCACTCCTCGGGCAGCGCGTCGCCGAGCCTCTCGAGCTCGCGCCGGTTGCGCTGCGCGCCCTTCAGGCGCTCGGCCTGCAGGGCGTCGACGTCGCGCGCCTCGAGGCGCCACTCGACCTCCGGGCCTGCCGGGGCGACGCCCGCCTCGCGGATCACGTCCGCGAGCTCCGCCGCCTCGAGACCGATCCGCCGCGCGGCCTCGTGGAGGCTGAGGGTGGGCTGCGGTGCCTGGCGCTGCGCGCCTCGCTTCGCCATGCCGTCACGGTAACCGGCGCGGGCGCGCGGCGGTGTACCGTGCAGCATGGCACTCGGTGAGTTGCGGTACGAGGAGGTCGGCGACAAGCGCATCGCGTACGTGGACGGCGGCGGGGTGGCGGTCGCGGACCTGCAGGACGCCATCGACCTGGTCGGCAACGCCGCCTTCGCCGGCGCTGACGGCGTGGTCCTCGAGAGCGACCAGCTGCCGCCGGAGTTCTTCGACCTGAGCAGCGGCTTCGCCGGCGAGGTGCTGCAGAAGTTCGTCAACTACCGCGTGCGGCTCGCCGTGGTGGGGGCGCCGCCCGCGCGCACGAGCGAGGCGCTGGCGGCGTTCATGCGCGAGAGCAACGCCGGCAGCGCGGTGCGCTTCCTGCCCGACCACGCCGCCGCCCGCGCGTGGCTGGAGCAGGCCTGAGGCGGTGAGCCGCGTCGTCCTGCTGCACGGCGGCGGGGTGGGGCCGTGGATGTGGCGCGCGGTCGCGGAGCGTCTGCCCGAGGGGCACGAGGTGCTGACGCCGGCGCTGGACGGCCACGGCGCGACCGGCGCCCCGACCTTCACCGACCAGGCGGCGGCCGCCCGCGCCGTGGCGCGCGACGTGGTGGCGACGTTCGGCGCGGGCGCCGTGACGCTCGCGGGCTTCTCGCTGGGCGGGCAGGTCGCGCTGCAGCTGGCAGCGACGCGGCCCGAGCTCGTGGCGCGGCTGGTGGTGATCAGCTCGCTCCTCGAGCCGCTGCCCGGGGCGGGGCTGACCGCCTGGCTCGCGCGGGCGGCCGCGCCGCTGGCCGCGAGGCCGTGGTTCGCGCGCCTGCAGGCGCGGCAGCTGGGCGTGCCGGAGGAGCGCTTCGACGACTACCTGGGCACGGCCAGCCTGCTCACGCCCGAGAGCCTGGCGAACCTGACGCGCGCCAACGCCAGCTTCGAGGCCGCGCCGCTCTTGGCGCGCCTCACGGCGCCGGTCACGCTCGTGCACGGCGAGGCGGAGCCGCGCCCGGTGGCGGCCGGGATGCGACGCGCGCGCGAGCGGCTGCCGGGAGCGGCCCTCGTGAGCGTGCCCGGCGCGGGCCACACGCTGCCGCTCACGCACCCCGAGCTGGTCGCGCGCCTGGTGGCGCGACCCGAAGGCTGAGCGGCGGGTCAGGAGGCGGAGCCACCAGCACGGCCGGGACGCCTGCACGCGACCGCCCCTGGCCGCGCGGCGATGCCGGCCAGGGGCGTTAGGGCGGTGGGGGTCGGGCCTCGCGGCCCGGGGCGGGTCATGGGGCGCCGCGGAGCCAGCCGGAGGCGTGCGCGCCTTCGCGCTGCTGGCGCGACTGCCAGGCGTACGTGGCGCGGCGTTCCAGCTCGGCCACCTCGGCCTTCAGCGCTTCGAGGGCGGCTTCGCGCGCGGCGCGGCGCCGTTCGGCGCGGGCGGCGCGGCGGAGCGAGTCTTCGGCGGCTTCGCGGTGGAGGTCGTTCACGCGGTCCCGGGCGAGGAGGTGCAGGGAGTAGCTCTGTTGGATCATCTCAGCGTCCCTCCGATGGGTACGAGCTGCGTCGTGGTAGGCCGCCCGCGCGGTGAGGATCCGGTCAGCGGTTGGCCCAGTGGCGGGGAGTGCGGGGCTTGCGCTCGCCGTCGGCGTAGCCGTTGCGGCGGAGGCGCTCGTCGCGGCTGACGCGCACGTTGCGCGGCGTGACGATCTGCCCGAAAGGCATCAGGAACATGTCGACCTCCTTCCACGGAGCGAGAACAGGCACACGGAGGTGCCCAGGGTGGCGCGGAGAAGCCTCAGGGTTGCCGGCCGCCAGCAGGCGGCGCTAGGGGGACGTGACGGGGTCGAGGGTAGTGACCGGGTCGTCGAGGGTCTGGTCGGTTGTCGGGTGTCAGGTCAGGCGGTGAGCCCGAGGCCGAGGCGCGGGGCGACGACGACCGGGCACCGCTCGTGCAGTGCTGCGTAGCTGGTCATCCGCATGTTCGCCCACCTCCTCGGAAGCCGCCGGCGCATGCCGCCTGGCGGTGGAGCATCGCTCCCAGGTCGGAGAGCCTAGCAGAAGCGCGGATGGGCGTCAAGCCCCCGGCTCTCACGCGCCTTCACGGTCCGGCGCCGTGTCAGGGGCGAGCATCGGCGCGGGGCCGGGGGCGCCCGCGGCCGGCGCGGGCTGAGCCGTCACCGTCCGGCCGCCGCGCGGCCCTATGCTGGCGCCATGAGCGACCCGGAGCGCGACGACCGCAGCCCCCGCGAGCGCATGCTCGCCGGCGACCTGTACAACGCCGACGACCCCGAACTGAACGCCGCCAGCCTGCGCGCCGCGCGCCTGCAGAAGCGCTACGCGGCGCTGTGGCCCGACGACCCCGAGGGGGCGGCCGCGGTGCTGCGCGAGCTGCTGGGCGGCGTGGGGGAGGGCGCCTTCCTCAAGCCGCCCCTCTACGTCGACTACGGCAGCAACCTGCGCGTGGGCGCGCGCACCTTCGCCAACTACGGCCTGGTGGCGCTCGACGTCGTGAGCATCACCATCGGCGACGACGTGCAGATCGGGCCCAACGTGCAGCTCCTCACCCCCACGCACCCGCTCGACCCCGAGCTCAGGCGCGCCAAGTGGGAGGCCGGCGAGCCCATCGTGATCGAGGACAACGTGTGGCTCGGCGGCGGCGCCATCGTGCTGCCCGGCGTGACGATCGGGCGCGACGCGGTGGTGGGGGCGGGCGCGGTCGTCACGCGCGACGTGCCGCCGGGCGCGGTGGTGGTAGGCAACCCGGCGCGCGTGGTCAGGCGCCTGGGCGAGGGCGGGCCGACGGCCGTCTGACGCGGCGGCCCCGCGGTCGTGCGCCCGCTAGAGCGTGACGCGCCCGCCCGTGGCCAGGGCGCGCTCCACCGCGAGGCACAGCGCCACCGAGGCGCGGCCGTCGGCGGCGGTGGCGGCGGGCGCGCTGCCCGTGCGCACCGCCGCGACGAAGGCGGCGGCCTGGCGGGGCACGTCGAAGGCGTGGCCGCTGGGCGCGACCTCGAGCTCCTCCAGCGTCGCCTCCGGGCCGTGCCCGCGCTGGAGCGTCAGGCGCTGGCGCGGGTTCGGGTCGAGGTCCATCTCGCCCTCCCAGGCGGCGCGCAGCGCCCCCTCCTCGCCCACCAGCTGCAGGCTCACGTGGTGGCCCCACGCGGCGAGCGAGCGCGTGACCAACGCCTGCGCCGCGCCGAAGCCGAGGCGCACGTCGAGGTTCTCCCAGGCCGCCGGCGCCTGCGGCCGCTCGGTGGCCCACGCCTCCACGGCGCGCGGCTCGCCGTGCGCGGGCGCCAGGTACCAGCGCGCCAGGTCGAGGTAGTGGATCGGCTCCTCGAGGATGCTGCTGCCGAGCTTGGCGGGGTCGCTCTTCCAGCCGCCGGCGCCGGCACGGTAGGGGCGCCGCCACAGGTCGAGGCGCAGGTGCAGCGGGCGCCCGACGGCGCCCTCGTCGAGCAGGCGCTTGACGCGCTCGAACAGCCCGAAGACGCGCATCTCGAGGCCTACCGCCACCACCTTCCCGTGCGCCCGCGCGGCGGCGAGGACGCGGTCGCAGCCCTCGAGATCGGTGGCCATCGGCTTCTCCACCAGCACGTGGCGCCCAGCCTCCAGGCAGGCCACGGCGTGCTCGGCGTGCAGGTAGTTGGGGCTGGCGACGATGGCGGCCTCGAACCCCGCGGCGAAGAAGCGCTCCGGGTCGGTGGTGGCCGGCACGCCCCACTCGCGGCTCACGCGCTCGGCCGACGCGGGGCTGGCGACGAGCACGGCGGCGAGCTCGGCGCCCACCGCCGCCAGCGCCTCGCGGTGCACGCCCGCCCAGCGCCCGCCGCCGACCAGCCCGAACCTCACGCGCCCGGCCCCCCGAGCGCCGCGAGGCGGCAGCGGTCCTCGGGCGCCGGCGCGCGGCTCACCCGAGCACCTCGGGCTCGAGCGGCGGGATGCGCTCGAGCTCCTCGTCGAGCCGCACCTCGCGCCGCTCCGCCACCGAGCGCAGCACCGCCAGCGAGATGCGCAGCGCGTCGATGCCGTCGTCGATGGTGGCCACCTGGCGCGGCGCGCCCTCGGTGAGCTCGCGGTAGAACTGCGCGATCTGCGCGCGCCAGGCGTCGTGCTCCGGGGCGTCCCAGTGCTCGGGGTGCGGGCCGCGGTAGAGCGACATGCCGTTGTTCCAGTTCACGATCAGCAGGCCGTCGGGGCCCACGTAGCTGTGGCGCTCGATGTACTGCACGCCGCTCGGCAGGCCCCAGGAGATCTGCACCTGGCCCACGCGGCCGCCCGGGTAGGTGAGGGTGAAGAGCGCGCTGTCGAGCGCCTTCTCCTCGATGCTGGCCAGCTCCGAGCGCCCCTCGGCGAAGGTGTAGCCATGGGCCGACACGCTCTCGGGCTGCCCGTCGAAGATCACGCGCCACAGGTCGAAGAGGTGGCAGCACATGTCGATCACCGGGCCGCCGTTGCCGCGCGCGTCGTGCATCATGCGCTTCGGCCTGAGGCCCGCCACGATGGTGGCCTGCGCCAGCGTGGGCCCGCCCAGCAGCGCGTGGCGCCGGAGGATCTCGTGGTGCGCCGGGTCGAAGCGGCGCATGAGGCCGAGGCGCAGCTCGCGGTCGTGCAGCTCCGCCGCGGCCTTCATGCGCTCGGCGGCGCTGACGGTGAGCGCCGCCGGTTTCTCGCACAGCACGTGCTTGCCGGCCTCGATGGCGGCCACCGTGTAGCTCTCGTGCAGGAAGGTCGGGGTGCACACCGACACCACGTGGACGTCGTCGCGCGACAGGTGCGCGCCGGGGTGGGTGGCGGCCTCGGCCCCCACCAGCGCCGCGACCTCGCGGGCGCGCTCGAGCCACGGGTCGCACACCGCCACCACGCGGGCGCCGGCAGCGTGCCAGTGCTGGGCGTGGCGGGAGCCGAGGTCGCCGGCGCCGATCACCACCACCCCGAGGGGGCCGTTCGCTAGGTCGTGCCGCACGCCTTCGCCTGACGGTCTCTCCATGTGGTGCGCTCCCGTGAAGGGCCGGCGCTACCGGCCGGCCGCGTCCGGGCGATACTACCGCTCCTGGCGCGCGCGTTCCACGCCGTCACGCGTCACGCGCGGCGATCGCGCCCCTCACCCCTTGACCCCGCCGGCGGTCAAGCCGCTGATGATGCGCTGCTGGAAGAACACGATCAGCAGCACCAGCGGGACGACGCCGAGCGTCACGGCCGCCGAGATCACCGCCCAGGGGAACGAGAACTGCCCCTGGTAGAAGGTGATGCCCACCGGCACGGTGCGCATCTCCACGGCGGTGTTGAAGGTGAGCGCCAGCAGGAACTCGTTCCAGGAGTTGACGAACACGATGATCGCCGCCGTGACCATGCCGGGCGCCGACAGGGGCATGATCACGCGGAAGAGCGCGCCCAAGCGGCTGGCGCCGTCCACGGTGGCGGCGGCCTCCAGGTCGTCGGGGATCAGCTGGAAGAAGCTCGTGAGGATCATGGTGGCGATGGGCAGGCTGAGCGCCACGTACGGGACGATCAGCGCCCAGTAGCTGTTCAGCAGGTTGGGGGTGGTGACCACGTCGGGGAAGAACAGGAAGCCGCTCAGCCACGGCACCTCCACCCCGCGGAACAGGCGGTAGAGCGGCACCAGCAGCACCAACGACGGGAACATGCTGGTCATCACGATGCCCGTGAGGATCGCGCGCCGCCCCCGCGGGCGCAGCCGCCCCAGGGCGTAGCCGGCCAGGCCGGCGAACAGCACGCACACGAGCGTGGCCGCGATCGACACCACGAACGAGTTGCGCAGGAAGAGCGCGAACGGGTTGCGCTCGAACACCGCCACGTAGTTGTCGAGCGTGGGCGCCTGCGGCAGGTAGGTGATGGGCAGCTGCGTGAGCTCGCCGTCGCGCTTCAGCGAGGTGAGGAACAGCCACACCGAGGGGAAGAAGCCGTTGACGACCACGAGCAGGAGGGCGATCGCCAGGAACACGCGCGCGAGCCGGGAGCGGCGCTGGCCGGTCTCGTTCATGCTGGCGCCTGGCGGGTGGGGGAGGGGCCGGGATCGGGCATGGGGTCAGTCGTCCGTGTAGATCCACCGCAGGTAGAAGACGGTGATGAGCGTGGAGACGAAGAACAGCGCCACGGCCAGCGCGGCGGCGTAGCCGATGTCGAGGCCGTTGACGGTCTTGTAGATGTAGATGCCCAGCGTCTCGAGGGTGCGGCCGGGCCCGCCGCCGGTCATGGCGAACGGCTCGTCGAACGTCTGCACCGCGGTGAGGGTGCGGAAGATCAGCGCCACCATGATGGCGGGCCGCAGCAGCGGCAGCGTCACGCGCCAGAAGCGCTGCCAGGCGTTGGCGCCATCGATGCGCGCCGCCTCGTAGAGGCTCTCGTCGATCGACTGCAGGCCCGCCAGCAGGATCAGGCCCACGAACGAGGAGGTCTTCCAGACGATGGCCACCGAAACCGCCACGATGGCGGGCACGTCGCGCGCCAGCCAGAAGACGCCGCGCTCGCCGATCCACTGCGCGGGCAGCACCGCCCTGAGCAGGTCGTTGACGCCCAGCCGCCCCAGCAGGTCGTTCACCACGCCGTAGTCGGACTGGAACAGCCACGCGAACGCCAGTCCGCTGAACACGCGCGGCATCGCCCAGGGGAGCAGCAGCCCCAAGCGCACCAGCCACTTGAGGGGGTGCCTTACGTTGGCGAGCAGCGCCAGCGGCAGGCCCACCAGGAAGGCGCCGCTGACCGTGACCGCGATCAGCAGCAGCGTGATCGAGAAGCTGTTCCAGAAGCGCGGGTCGCCCCAGCGCGTGCCCTCGGCGGGGTGGTAGCCCATCAGCCAGCCCGCGACCAGGAGCAGGAGCGCGGTCCAGAAGAGCGCCAGGCCGGGCTTCAGGGCGCGGCGCCTGACGGCGTACCAGAGCGGCAGCAGCGCCGCCAGCAGCAGGGCGCGCCACACCCAGAGCCGCTCGAGGCTCCAGGCCATGTCGCCGCGCCCCCACAGCATGCGCACGAAGTTGTCGAGGCCCACGAACGGCGTGCCGCGCTGCGGCTGGTTGAGGCGCTCGAGGTGCAGGCTCTGCCACAGCACCGTCGCGACCGGGTAGAGCATCACCAGGGCGAGGGTCAGCAACGCCGGCAGCAGCAGCAGCCAGGCGAGCTGCCCCTCGCTGGGGTTGCCGCTCCGCAGCCGCTGCCAGAAGCCCGGCCTACGGTAAGGGGCCGCCTCGGGTGGACGGGGGGCTCCACCAGCTGGGAGCCCCCCGGGAGCGGGCCTCATTCGACGACGTCTTCGAGTCCGATCTGCATCTCGCTCAGGGCCTCGTCGAGGCTCAGGGTGCCGGCCAGGAAGGCGTTCATGGCGCTGCGGATGACCTCGGAGACCTCCGTGTAGAAGGGCGTCACGGGGCGCGGGCGGGCGTTGATGACCACGTCGTAGAACTCGGCGAAGAACGGGTTGGCCTCGAGCACCGCCTCGTCCTGGTAGAGCGCGCTACGCACCGGCAGGCGGCTGGCCTCGATGGCCAGGTCGCGCAGGAACTCGGGGCTCGAGTAGTGCTGGATGACCTGGAAGGCCACGTCCTTGTTCGCGCCGTACGGGTTCAGCGCCCACTGCCAGCCGCCGACGCAGGTGTAGCTCTCGCCGCCCTCGAAGGCCGGGATCGGCGCCACGCCGACCATGCCCTTGACGGTCGAGTCGTCGTCGTTCTGGAAGTGCGACCAGGCGTAGCTCCAGTTGAGCATGAACACCACGTGGCCGGCCTGGAACTCCTGGCGCGAGTTGTCGGTGGCGGTCTCGGCGATGTTCGGCTTGGTGATGCCGCTGTCGAGGGTCTCCTGGTACCACTCCAGGGCGCGGCGCCCGGCCTCGGTGTCGACGGTGACGTTGCCGCTCTCGTCCATCCACTGGCCGCCGGCGCTCCAGAACGGCTGCAGGAAGGTGCACACCGTGCCCTCGATGGCGGCGCCCTGGTAGTTGAAGCCCTGCAGGTTGGGGTCCGCCTCGCCCTCCAGGATCGTCAGCGCCTGGTCGCGCAGCTCGTCCCAGGTGGTGGGGGGCTCGAAGCCGTACTTCTCCAGCAGGTCGGCGCGGTAGTAGAGGAACATGGCGTCGGTGTAGGCGGGCAGGGCGTAGAGCGTGCCGTCGACGGTGTCGGCGGCCACGGGGCCGGCCAGGAACTCGCCCAGGTACGCCTCCATCTCCTGCTCGCTGCCGAAGTAGCCGTCGAGCGGCTCGGCCCAGCCGGCGGCGGCGAAGGTGGCGGGGCGGATGACGTCGATCTGGAAGACGTCGATGTCGCCGGAACGGCCGCTCAGCACCGTGTTGAGGTACTGCTGCTGCTGGTCGCTGGTGGCGCCGCCCGTCTCGAAGCTGATGGTGACGTCGGGGTTCTCGGCCGTGAAGGCGTCGGCGTAGCGCTGGTAGAGGTCCAGGGGCTCGCGCGGGTCGAGGAACATGACGACGTTCGTCTGTGCCAGCGCTCCGGACAGGAAGAGCGCGGCTAGGGCCAGGATCAGGGGTCGTCTCATGGGGCTACCTCCAGTTGTGGTCCGGCGAACTTACCGCCTGGTGCGTGACGCCACGACGCGGCCGCCACTGTGTCCGGATAACGTGCCAGCGCACCGGCTGCGGTGCGGCGTGACGGCGCGGGCGGGGCGCGCTACCAGGATAGCGGCCCCGCCTCACTTTCTCGCCGCCTTTGCAGCAGCCGGGGGCCTGGCGGCCTCAGCCGCCCAGGCGTTGCCACAGGAACTCGTAGGCCAGCGCCTGCATGAACGCCGCCTGCTCGTTGGTCGCGGCGCCGCCGTGGCCGCCCTCGATGTTCTCGTAGTAGGTGACGTCGTCGCCGGCCGCCAGCATGCGCGCCGCCATCTTGCGCGCGTGGCCTGGGTGCACGCGGTCGTCGCGCGTGGAGGTGGTGAACATCACCGGCGGGTAGCTGCGCCCGGACTCGTGCAGGTGGTAGGGCGAGAAGGTGCGGACGAACTCCCAGTCGGCCGGGTCGTCGGGGTCGCCGTACTCGGCCATCCACGAGGCTCCGGCCAGGAGCTTCGAGTAGCGCCGCATGTCGAGGAGCGGCACCTGGCACACCACGGCCCCGAACAGCTCCGGGTAGCGCACCAGCATGTTGCCCACCAGGAGGCCGCCGTTCGAGCCGCCGCGCACGCCCAGGCGCTCGCGGCTGGTGACGCCGCGCGCCAGCAGGTCGCGCGCCACGGCGGCGAAGTCCTCGTAGGCGCGGTGGCGCTTCTCGCGCAGCGCCGCCTGGTGCCAGCGCGGGCCGTACTCGCCGCCACCGCGGACGTTGGCGATCACCAGCACCCCACCGCGCTCGAGCCAGGCGCGCCCCACGACCCCGGAGTAGGCGGGCAGCAACGGGATCTCGAAGCCGCCGTAGCCGTAGAGCAGCGTGGGCGCCGGGCCGGCCTCGGCGCGCGCCGGCGCGATCTCGAAGTAGGGCACGCGCGTGCCGTCGTCGGAGGTGGCGAAGCGCTGCGTGACCGTCATGCCCGTCGCGTCGAAGAAGCTCGGCAGCGACCGGAGGGGCGCCACGGTGGCGGCGCCCTCGGCGTCGAGGTCGAGCCGCGCCAGCGTGGTGGGGGTGAGGAAGCCCTCCACCCTGAGCCACAGCGCGTCCTCGCGCTCGGCGTCGACCGGGCGCACGCCCACGTCGAGCGGCTCGCTGGCGGCCCCCAGCGCGCCGAGCTCGAGCGGGCGCCGGCGCCAGCCCTGCGGCGTGGGGGTGAGGACCTCCAGGCGGCTCTTGACGTCGTCGAGCACGTTGAGCACCAGGTGGTTCCGGGTGGCGGACGCCTGCCGCAGCGAGGTGGTGGCGGTCGGGGTGAAGAGCGTCTCGAAGCGGCGCTCGCCGGCCAGGAAGCGCTCCAGCTCGATGGCGATCAGCGAACCGGCGGCGTGCGTCGCGCCGCCCACCTCCCACGCCTCGCGCAGCTCGACGAACAGCCACTCGCGGTGCAGCACCGGCTCGCTCGAGCGCGGCACCTCGAGGCGCACGGGCGTGAGACCCTGCAGCAGGTAGAAGTCGGCCTCGTAGAAGCCCGCGGCGCGCATGATCACGGTGCGCTCGAAGCCCTCGGTGAAGTCGTGGTAGGCCCACACGCCCATGTCGGTGGGCTCGGCGGCGAACAGCTCGGTGGCCTCCGCGACGGGCGTGCCGCGACGCCACAGGCGCAGCGTGCGCGGGTAGCCGGAGGTGGTCATGCTGTCCGGGCCGAACTCCTTGGCGATGAGCACCAGGTCGCCGCTGGTGTCGGCCCACGACACGGAGCCCTTCGACTCGGGGTGGAAGAAGCCGCCCTCGACGAAGGCGCGCGTCGCCAGGTCGAACTCGCGCGTCTCGGTGGCGTCGGCGCCGCCGCGCGACAGGCTCACGAGCGCGCGCTCGTGGCGCGGCGGCAGCAGCTGCGCGCCCTTCCACACCCAGTTGACGTCCTCCTGCTCGGAAAGCGCGTCGAGGTCGAGCAGCACCTCCCACTCGGGCTCGGGGGTGGCGAACGAGCCCGGGGTGGTGCGGCGCCACACGCCGCGCGGGTGCTCGGCGTCGCGCCAGAAGTCGTAGAGGTACTCTCCGCGCTTGACGACCTCGGGGATGCGCGCGTCGGAGTCGAGCACCTCGAGGACGCCCGCCCGTAGCTGCTCGAAGCGCTCGCTGCCGAGCGCGTCGGTGGCCTCGGCGTTGCGCGCCCGCACCCAGTCGAGCTGCGCCGCGCCCTCGACCTCCTCGAGCCAGGCGTGGGGGTCGTGTTCGTTCACGGCTGTGGCCGTGGCAGCCGGTACCGCTTTCGGTTCCATGCGCCCAGGCTAACCCTTGGTGGTCGGCGCCCGCGCCGGGGGCGCGGCGGCGCGGCGGCCGCGGCGTTGGAGCGCCCCTCTACGCGCCGGGGCGCACCCGCGCCGCCAGCCAGGCCCGACCCGGCGTCCCGGCGCCCTTCAGGGCAGCAGGTAGAGCCAGTCGTCGGACAGGAACTTGTCGCGCGCCAGCCGCTCGGCGGCCTCGAGCTCGGCGGCGGTGATCGCTCCCTCGGTGAGGCCGTAGCGCCGGTCGAAGGTCTCGACCAGGCGGTCGAGCACGGCGCTGCGCGGCATCTGCGTCTGCTCGCGCAGCGGCGTGACGCGCTTGTTGGCGCTGGTGCTGCCCTTGTCGGAGAGCTTCTCGCGCCCGATGCGCAGCACCTCGAGCATCGTGGCCGGGTTCATGTCGTAGGCGGCCATCACGTGGTGCAGCACCGCGCCGCCGCGCCGCGTCTGGGCGGCGCCGCCGATCTTGCCCTGGGCCGACGAGATGTCGTTGATCGGCTTGTAGACCGCCTCGACGCCCATCGAGCGCAGCGCCTCCAGCACCCAGTCGTCCATGAAGGCGTACGAGTCGACGAACGACAGGCCCTTCACCAGGCTCTCGGGCGCGTACAGCGAGTAGGTGATGGCGTTCTGCGGCTCGGTGAACATAGCGCCGCCGCCCGTGATGCGGCGCACCACCTTGACGCCGTGCTTCGCGGCGCCGTCGGGGTCGACCTCGTTGCGCACCGACTGGAAGCGCCCCAGGATCACGGCGTTCTGCGTCCACTCCCAGATGCGCAGCGTGGCCGGGCGCGCCCCGCGGCCCACCTCGTAGGTGAGCACCTCGTCGAGCGCCATGTGCATCTCGGGAGGGCGCGGGCCCTCGCGGATCAGCTGCCAGTCGTGCTCGAGCCAGCGCTGCCGGAGCTCCTCGGCGCGCGGCAGCAGCTCCCAGGGGTTCGGTTCGTAGGCGCGGTCGCTCATGCGCGCTCCCGGGGGCGCCCGTCGGTGACGGCGCGGCGCACGGCCACCGCTACCGAGGCGGCGTCGAAGCCGATCAGCTCGGCGTCGGGGCGGAGCTGCTCCTGGATGCGCTGGGCGAGCTCCGCCTCCGAGGCCGCGGCCGGGGCGCCCTCGAGCGCCCGCACGATGTCCGTGAGCGCCTCGGGCGGTTCGAGGAAGAAGTCGCCGCTCACCTCGACGTTCTGCAGGCGGCCGTCGTCGACCACCAGGTCGACGACGACGAGCTTGCCGCCGGGGGTCTTGTACTCGCCGTGGGATGCCATGCCTCGATGATAGCGCCCGCCCCGGCCGTCACCGTCGCCGGTCGGACCGGGGGCGCGGTGGGGCGGCGCGCCGCCGGCCGACCGCGAGGCGCGGCTCCGGGGAGCGCGCCATCAGGGCGGCCAGCCCCAGCACCTCGCTCCAACGCGCCGGCAGCCGCTCGCGCTCGTGGGCGGCGCCGGGGCGGGTGCGCTGGGCGCGGTGAGCGGCCACGCGGGCGGCGACCGCGCCGGGGTGGCGCTCCACCAGCACCAGCTCGCGCTTGGCGCGGGTCAGGGCCACGAACAGCACGTTGGCCTCGGCCTCCTCGTCGAGAGGCGGCTCCGCGAGCGCTGCCGCGGCCGGGGCGCCGCCATCGGGGCGCGGCGCCAGCTCCTCGGGGAAGAGCAGGAACACGCGCTCGGCCTCGCGCCCCTTGGCCTTGTGGATCGTGCTGAGCACCACCCCAGGGGTGGGAGCCGCGTCCGCCTCCGGGTCGTCGACCAGGAGCGTGCGCGCCAGGCGCTCGAGGTCGTCGAGCCTGCGCGGGCGCCCGGCGCCGAGCTTAGCTAGGAGCAGCGCCAGCGCCTGGTGCGCCTCCCGGCTGCGGCGCAGCGCCTCGCCGAGCGCCGCGCTGGTCAGGAGGCGCTGCTCGAGGCTGCGTGCCTCGGCCTCGGCGTGGCGCGCCACCACCGCCTCCGCGTCGGGCGGGAGGCGCCCCGCGAACAGCCGGCGGGCGAGCGCCACCACCGGCCCGGCCAGGTCGGCGCCCAGCACGCGCGCGGGCGTGCCAGCGGCGGTGAGCCGCAGGCAGAGCTCCACGAGCGGGCCGTTGACGCGGCACATCACCAGGTCGCCGGGGCGCGCGAGGCGCGGCAGGCGCCCCAGCGGCGCCAGCCGCACGCTGCCGAGCGCCGCGCCCGGCGCCGGCTCCATGGCGGGCGAGAAGCGCCGGGCGAGCGCCACGTGCCTGGTCGGGCACCGGAAGCTGACCGACAGCGGCAGCACGCTGGCGCCGGTGGCGGCGGCCACGCGCGCCAGCGAGCGCCGGTCGGCGCCGGCGAAGGCGTAGATGGCCTGGCGCGGGTCGCCGACGAACACCGCGCGGGCGCCGCCCTCCACCAGGCGCAGCACGAACGCCAGCGTGAGGGGGCTGAGGTCCTGGGCCTCGTCGACGCACACGAAGCCGAAGCGCGGCGGCGCGAGCCGCAGCGCGACCGGCAGGTAGACCATGTCGGTGAAGTCGACGCGGCCGGCGCGGGCGGCCGCCGTGCCGCGCTCGAGCAGCGCGGGCAGCAGGCCGTGGAGGGCGGGCGTGAGCGCGGCCGTGACGGGGCTCTCGAGCCCGTAGCGCTCGGCCACCGCCTGCACCGCGGATGGGTCGCGCGCGTCGGTGAGCTCCAGGCGCGCGAAGCCCGCGAGGCGCGCCAGGTGACCGGCCAGCGCGGCGGCCTCGCCGAGGCCCGCGGCGCGTTCCCGCAAGAGCGCGAGGGCCAGGGCGCGGTACTTGCCCTCGTCGGGCGTCACGCCGCGCGCGCCGGCGAGCCCGCGGAGCAGCGTGGCGCGCCCGAGGGCGTGGATGGTGGTGGCCTCCACGTGCGGCGGCAGGCGCGCGCGGAGCTCGGCGGCGGTGGCGCGGTTGAAGGCGAGGAAGCAGGCGGGCTCGTGCTCGGGGAGCAGGCGCGCGACCTGGACCAGGGTGGTGGTCTTGCCGCTGCCGGCGGTGGCCTCGACCACGGCGTGGCCGGTGCCCTGCTCGACGAACGCCAGCACCCGCGCCTGGTGCGGGCTCGGGGCGTACGCGCGCGGCGCGGTAGCGGGTGTGTGCTCTGCTGGATGCATCAGCGGCCCTCCCCCTACTGTCGGGGAGGGCCGCTGATGGGTCTACGGACGGTGGCCGAGCCCGACCGGGCCGGGGCCTAGCGTGCGGGCGTGACGCCTAGCGCGTCAGTCGCGCTCGCCGGCCGGGCGCGGGCGGGACGGGCGGCGGCGGCGGTTACCCGAGCGGCCGCCGTTGGGCCGGTCGCCGCCGGCGCGGGCGCTGGGGCGGCCGCCGTCGTGCGCCGGCTGGCGGTCGCCGGCGCGGGGGCTACCCTCGCGGGCGCCGCCTTCGCGAGCGCCGCCCTCGCGGCCGCCCTCGCGCGCCGGGCCACGGCTGGCGCCGCGCGAGCCGCCGCTGCGGCCCCCCGGTCGCCCACCGCGGCGCGAGCGCCCCTGAGCCGAGCGGCCGGCGGCGTGGCCGGGCCCGAGGCGCTCGAGCGCCTCGTCCGGGCCCGCGAAGCCGTCGACGCGCTCGCGCGTGACGCGCATGTTCAGCTGGCGCTCGAGCTGCAGCACGTTGCCGAAGTCGTTCTCGGTGACGAAGGTCAGCGCCTTGCCGCTGCGCTGGGCGCGGCCGGTGCGGCCGATGCGGTGGGTGTACGCCTCGGGGGTGTCCGGGAAGTCGAAGTTGATCACGTGCGACACGCGCGCCACGTCGATGCCGCGCGCGGCGATGTCGGTGGCGACCAGCACGTGGTAGGTGCCGTCCTTGAAGCCGTCGAGGGCCTCCTGGCGGCGGCGCTGCGACAGGTTGCCCTGCAGCTCGGCCACGAAGACGTTGGCCTCGTCGAGCACCCGCGCCAGCTTCTTGGCGCGGTGCTTGGTGCGGGTGAACACCAGCGTGGAGCGGTGGTCCTGCGTCCTCAGCAGGTGCAGCAGCAGCGCCGTCTTGGCCTTCTCGTCGACGGCCACGAGGGCGTGGTCGATGGTCTCGGCGGGCGCCTTGCGGCTGATCTCGACGCGCAGGGGGTCCGTGAGGATCTCCTCGGCGAGGTGCGCCACCTCCTGGGGCATGGTGGCCGAGAAGAGCAGGCGCTGGGCGTCGTCGGGGACGGCCTTGAGGATGCGCCGCACCGGCGGGAGGAAGCCCATGTCGAACATGTGGTCGGCCTCGTCCAGCACCAGCACCTCGACGTTGGTGAGGTCGGCGTTGCCGCGCTCCATGTGGTCGATCAGGCGACCGGGGCAGGCGACGATGATGTCGGCGCGCCCGCGCAGCGCCTCGATCTGCGGCTGGAAGCCGACGCCGCCGTACACGGTAGCGCTGCGCAGGCCGGTGGCCTGCCCGAGGGTGCGGAACTCGTCGTTGATCTGCTCCGCCAGTTCGCGGGTGGGCGCCACCACCAGGGCGCGCGTCTTGCGCTTGGTGCCCCGGCCGTGGTGGCGCTGGCCCAGCGGGCCCTGGCCCTCGAGCAGGCGGTGGAGGATCGGGAGGACGAACGCCGCCGTCTTGCCGGTGCCGGTCTGCGCCAGCCCCAGCACGTGACGGCCGGTCATGGCCTCGGCGATGGTCTGTTCCTGGATGGGGGTGGGCTGCTCGTAACCGGCAGCGCGCACGCCTACGTTGACGCGCGGGTCCAACCCGAACGTCTCGAAGCTCAGCTTGTCTTGCATCAGTGTGTGTTCCTTCCTGGCCTACCACGAGCCAGGACGTCACTCAGGGCCAGCGGAAAGCGAACGCCAGTATAGGGCACCGAGATGAGAACGCGTGAACGCTGGCCCACACGGCGCCTCACGCCTCCACGGCGCCGCGCCCGGCCTCCACCGCCGGCGCCGGCTCGAGGCCGCCGCTGGCGAGGCGTGCCTCGATCTCGTGCACCAGCGAGACGATCACGCGCGTGGTGCGCTCCAGGTTGCTCTCGCCGTAGCTGACGGTGGCGCCGTCGAGGTAGCTGCCCGGGCCGTTGTGGCGCATCGGGCCCATGTTCACGAAGCGCAGGCGGTCGGAGGAGAGCATGCGGTTCCAGTGCGAGCCGCGCGCCACCGGCCAGCGCCCCGGGAACAGCAGCTGCCCCCAGAAGGGGATGCGGTCGGTGGAGCTCTGCAGGTGGTACATCATGTCGAGGTGGTCGAGCCCGGGCTCGCTCGCCATCACCCCCGCCAGCGAGATCATCGACAGCGGGGCGTTCAGGGCGCGCCGCAGGAACGGCGCCGCCGCCAGCCCCACCTGCACCCCGCCGCTGTAGCCGATGATCGTGAGCGGCACGCCGCTGCCGGGGCGGTAGCCGGCGCGCACCAGGGCGCCGAGCATCACCTGCGCCTCGCCGCGCCCGAAGATGCGCCCGTAGCGCGGGTCGGCCGCCACCAGCACCTGGTAGAGGTTGCGGATGTTGATGCTGAACGACAGCGGCGAGCGCTCGCGCTTCAGCTTCTTGACGAACATGCGCCGCCACCAGCGCGACAGGGGCCGCTCGGGGGCGACCAGCGCCACGTCGCGCACCGAGTAGGGCATCACGCTCCCCACCACCACGGCGTGGGGCAGGGCGGCGTCGAGGCCGTCGAGCAGGGCCTGCACGTCGTGGTAGTGGTAGCCCCCCACGTTGGCGATGCCGTCCAGGTAGAGGAGGAAGTGGCTCGGCTCCGGCCCGCCGTTCCGGTTCTCCGGCGGCGCCGGGGGGCCGGGGTCCTCCAGCCCCTGGCCGTACCACCCGGCCCACCAGCCGAGGGTCTCGATGGGGGAGAGCAGGAGCGACACCACCAGCGCCAGCAGCGCGATGGACACCAGCGCCGTGATCACGCCTCGCCCCTCCGGCGGGGGGCGCGCGGCGCGTGGAAGCCGGGGTCGGGCGCGGTGTCGACGAGCTCGCGCAGCCGCGCCCGGTCGGTGACGAGCTCGACGCCGGCGGCGCGCCTGCGCGCCAGCCGCGCCAGCGCCAGCAGCGGCCGCCCCACGGTGCGCTGCATGGTCAGCAGCAGCAGGCCGCCGAGCGCGATGGTGGCGGCCGCCTGCCACGGCGCCAGGTCGAGCAGCGCCGCCACGCCGCGGGCGGTGGCCAGCAGGCTCCAGGTCCAGAGCAGCACCGAGACGGGCAGGCCGAAGTAGGGGAGGAAGGCCAGGAAGCCCAGCAGGCGCGGCGCCTGCGCCACGGCCACCACGGCGGCGATGGGGGTGAGGCCCACCTCGGCGCGGAACGCGAAGCGCGCCACCAGCCAGATGGAGGCGGCCAGGAACAGGAAGGTGAAGGCGAAGATCAGCGCGTTGATGACCAGGCTGCGCGCGAAGTAGCGTGGCCTGACGCGGTTGAGGAAGAGCACCACGCTCTCGCCGGCCGCCTCGGAGAGGCCGGCCAGCACCAGCACCAGGAAGGCGAAGCGCACCGCGGCGACGGACCCCACCACCGCGTGGGCGAAGCCGGCTCGTAGCTGCAGTACGCTGGTAAGCAGTTCGAAGGCGGCGCCCGGGCCGAGCATCGGTCCCAATGTAGCAGAGCGCGCTCGCTTGAGCCGGACGCGTCCTTGTGCTAACATCGGCAAGCTTACGGCCCTCCGGGCCGTCTCGTATGACAGTCCGGCCGCCGCGCGAAGCGGGGGCAGCTCGAGGAAGCCAAGAGGAGAACCGTGTCACAGAACGCATCCGCGATGAAACGTCACCGCCAGGCGGAGAAGCGCCGCACCGCCGCGCGCGCCAAGAAGAGCACCATCCGCACCTTCACCAAGAAGGCCGTGGCCGCCGCCGAGAAGGGCGACTTCGAGGCCGCCGCCAAGTACCAGAAGGTCGTGCAGGGCCTCGTGGACCGCGCCATCAAGACCTCGGTGCTCCACCGCAACGCCGCGGCGCGCCGCAAGTCGCGCCTCGCCAGGCGCATCAACCAGCTGAAGCAGGTCGAGGCCTGAGCCAGCGGCGCTGACGTGCCGTCGATGAGCCGCCCGCGGGTCCCGTGCCCGCGGGCGTTCGCGCGTGGCGCCGGCGCGCCGCTGCTATGCTCGCCCGCGTGAACGGCCCGCGCATCGTCCTCGTCCGCACCAAGGAGTCGGCCAACGTGGGCTCTGCGGCGCGCGCGATGCTCAACTTCGGGCTGCGCGACCTGTGGCTGGTGGCGCCGCGCTGCCGGCTCGACCACCGCGCCTACGCCCTGGCGTCGCACGCCGCCGAGGTGCTCGACGGCGCCACCGTCGTGGAGCGTCTCGAGGACGCGATCGCCGACCGCACCCTGGTGCTCGGCACCAGCGCCCGGCCCCGCGCCGCCGACAACTACCGCGTGCTCGACCCGCGCGGCGCCGCGGCGCTGCTGGACGAGCGCGCGGCGGTGCTGTTCGGCCCCGAGGACCACGGCCTCAGCAACGAGGAGCTGACCCGCTGCCAGGGGCAGGTGGTGGTGCCGACGCTGGAGTTCGCCTCGCTCAACCTGGCGCAGGCCGTGCTGGTGGTGGCCTACGAGTGGGGTGCCCGGCAGCGGGCGGTGGGGGCCGAGGGCGAGCCCGGCGGCGAGGCCGGCCACGGTCCCGGCGAAGCGCCTGGCCGCGCCGGGACGCCCGGCGGCGCCGGGACGCCCGGCCGCGCCGGCGCGCCGGCGGCCCGCGAGCAGCTCGAGGGGTTCTACGCCCAGTTGGCCGAGACGCTGCTGCACATCGGCTACACCGACGCGCCGCGCCTGCCCGGCGTGATGCGCCTGTTCCGCGGCCTGCTCGACCGCGCCCACCCGACCGCCCACGACCTGGCGGCCCTGCGGGGGCTCATGCGCCAGACGCGCTGGGCCGCCGACCAGCCGCCCGAGCGCGTGCCCGGCAACCGCCCGGCGCTAGACGGGCGCGCCGGCGTCGGGCGCGAGGGCGAGGCGGGGGCCAGCGAGGAGCCCTGAGGCTCAGCCCAGCCCCGCCAGCGCCTTGGCTCTCGCCAGCACCGCGTCGAACATCGCCGGCGTGAGGCGTCCGGTGTTCGTGTTCTGGAAGCTGACGTGGTAGGCGTCCACGAGCGGCAGGGCGCCGGCCTCGGCCGCGCCGGGCAGCTCGTCGAGGCGGTGCACGGCGCCGTGGGCGAACGGGTGCGCGGCCAGCGTGGTGCGCAGGCCGCGCTCGCGCCACGCCTTCAGGACGGCGTCGTGGCCGATGCGTCCGAGCGCCAGCACGGCGCGCAGGTCCGGAAGGTGGTCCAGGTCGTGCGCCAGCCAGCCGCGGCAGGCGTCGAGCTCCTGCCGCTCCGGCTTGTTGCCCGGCGGCACGCAGCGCAGCGCGGCGGTGATCCACACCCCCTCGAGCTCGAGGCCGTCGTCGCGCGAGCGCGCCACCGCCGAGGTGGCGAGGCCCGCCCGGTGCAGCGCCGGGTAGAGGAAGTCGCCGGAGGCGTCGCCGGTGAACATGCGGCCGGTGCGGTTGGAGCCGTGCGCCCCGGGCGCCAGGCCCACCAGCAGCAGGCGGGCGGCGGGGTCGCCGAAGCCGGGCACGGGGGCGCCCCAGTACTCCTCGTCTCGGTAGGCGCGGCGCTTCTCGCGCGCCACCTGCTCGCGCCACGCCGCCAGCCGCGGGCAGCGACGGCAGGTGGCGAGCTCCACCGGGTAGGCGAAGGCGGGCACGCGGGCGCGCGCGTGCGGAGCGGACGGGGTGGAACGGTCGTGCGGCACACCCGATGAGAACATCTCCTGGGGCCTCCCGCTGTAGCCGCGCGGCGGGCCGGCGGTTCGCCCCTCGTTGACACGCCGTCGCGCCCACGTGTATCCTCAAACGCTGTCCGTGGCGGACGGCCGGAGGGCGCCCAGGCGGCCCCGCGGTCGCCCGGCCGGCAGGTCCCACGGAGAGGTGGCCGAGCGGCTGAAGGCGCTCCCCTGCTAAGGGAGTATGGGGGCCTAAACCTCCATCGAGGGTTCGAATCCCTCCCTCTCCGCCAACCGCTCACGAGCGGTCAGCACGCGCCCGTAGCTCAGTTGGATAGAGCGTCTGACTACGGATCAGAAGGTCAGGAGTTCGAATCTTCTCGGGCGCACCACGCGAACGTCGAGCGGCCCCCCGTAGGGGGCCGCTCCGCTTCGTTGACACCTCCGCGGGGCGCTCATATACTCGCCCTGCTCGCGGTCCGGTCCGGAGGGTTGGCCGAGCGGTCGAAGGCGGCGGTCTTGAAAACCGCAGACGGGGAGACCCGTCCGGGGGTTCGAATCCCTCACCCTCCGCCAAGCGTGCTAAACTGGTCGGCCGGACGGCCCCCGAGGCCACCCGCGCGCCCGTAGCTCAGTTGGATAGAGCGTCTGACTACGGATCAGAAGGTCAGGAGTTCGAATCTTCTCGGGCGCACCACGCGAACGTCGAGCGGCCCCCCGTAGGGGGCCGCTCTTCGTCTTCACCGGGCCCGCGCGACCGGACCCGCGCTAGCGCGGCTGTGACGCCACCCCGCGGCCCCCGCACGGCGGCCGCCTACCGTTGAACCGGTTGCCCGCCCGGCACGCGGGCGGGGGAGAGGCGGCAGGATGGACACCGGCACCCAGCGGAAACGCTACATCGTCATCCGCAACGGACGCGGGATCATCGCCGACGGCGACGACATGGCCGAGCTCGAGAGCGCCTACGCGGCGGTCGCGCGCGACACCCCGGTGCGCATGGAGGGGGCAGTGCGCTACGACTTCCCCGACTTCGCCCGGCTCGCGCCCTGCGACCACGAGAGCGAGACCGGCAAGGTATGCGTCCTCGACCGCGAGAGCGCTCCCGACGCGGTGAAGGCCTACTACAACTTCGGCTTCGTCCGCTAGGCGCCCGGCGCGCCCGCGCGCGCTGCCACCGCACGCGACCGCGGCCACCGGAGGTCCCGGTGGCCGCGGTCTACCAGCGGTGAGGTGGCGGCTCGTCTTCGAGCCGCCGCTGCTACGGTCGCTTACGGGGCGGCGTCGCCGCCCGGCATGCCGGACTCGAGGCCGGCGCCCGTGCCCATCGGGGTCACCAGGTACCATACGTCGCCCACGCCATGACCGGTCACGTCGCCAGGGGCGGCGTCACCGACGTAGTAGTACAGCGGCCAGCCGTTGAAGACGAGCTGCATGGAGCCGTCCTCGCGTTCGAGGGTGCTCAGCAGCGAGGCGTCCAGGTCGGGGCTCAGGCTCGCGAGGTCCGTGTCGGGGGCCACGAGCACGGGCGGCCAGTTCACGAGGCAGTCGTCCATGCAGTTGCTGACGCCGTTGGTGTCGTTGAGGAAGATGTACATCGCGCGGCCGTTGGCGTCCGTCAGGTAGTCGCCGTAGTCGGCCGAGTTGGCAACCATCACCTGCGTGACGGTCTCGCCGGCAGCCATCGGCATCTCGGTGGCGGTGTCCGTCTCCGTGCCGGCCTCGCCTTCCTGCGCGTTGGCGACCGCGAAGAGCGCTAGCCCTAGCGTGAGGAGCGCTGCGAGGGCGAAGCCGATCATGGAACGGTTGCTGCCTAGCATCGATCGTACTGAGGTCATACGGTTCCTCCTACTCGATCCGAGTTCCGTTGCTGTCGTGTCCTGTCGTTGGAGCGCTTCCGGGTTACGCGTGGTCCTTCGACGTGTTGGCGCCGTACGGCGCCTCGCCTCTGCGAAGCCGGTTACTCACCTCCTCCGAACGGCGGATGGTCTTGCGCCGACGCCTGAATGATGCGCCCCCATGGTTAGAGGGGCCTCGGCCCACGATGAGTTGGGTGGCAAGGCCTTAACCTCTTTCGCCGTCCTGGGCGTGAGCGCCGGGGGCACGATCGTGGTGGACGCGTAGGCGGTCGCTATGACGCTTGCGTCGTGGTCGACGTCGATAGCCCCTACCATCCGGTGAGGGACGGAGCCGGC
>JAAYYF010000093.1 GCA_012515535.1 Deinococcales bacterium | reverse complement strand
CCGGCTGCCCCAGCACGGTGGCGCGCCCCGAGCTCGGGCGCACCAGGCCGGCCAGCATGCGCAGGGTGGTCGTCTTGCCGGCGCCGTTGGGGCCGACGAAGCCGACGATCTCGCCGCTGGCGATCTCGAAGGCCACGTCGGACACGGCGGCGACGCCGCCGTAGCGCTTGGTCAGGTCGTAGGCGGCGATGGCGGTCATGCGTTCCCCTCCGGGGCGGGCGTCAGTTCCATTCGGCCCTCTCGGCTCTGGTCATGAGGTCCACTATGCCCGCTCGCGGGTCCTTGCGTTCGAAGACCACGCGGTACACCTGCTGGCTGATGGGCAGCTCGACGCTCGCGGCCAGCTCGCTCTCGGCCACGGCCTTCACGGTCGGGATGCCCTCGGCCGTGAGCTGGCTGGCCTCGAGCTCCTCGAGGGTGGCGCCGTGCGCCAGGCGCACGCCGGCCTGGTGGTTGCGGGAGCGGTCGCTCGCGCAGGTGGCCACCAGGTCGCCCAAGCCGGCCAGGCCGTAGAAGGTGCGCGTGTCGCCGCCGAGGGCGACCCCGAGGCGCACCAGCTCGGCGAGGCCGCGCGTGATGAGCGAGGCGCGGGCGTTGTCGCCGAGGCCGAGGCCGTCGCTGATGCCGGCCGCCAGCGCGATGACGTTCTTCAGCGCCCCGCCGGCCTCGACCCCGGCCACGTCGGGGCTCGTGTAGACGCGGAAGGTGGGCTGCTGCAGCAGGCGCTGCACGCGCTGCGCCAGCCGGACGTCGCGGCTGGCGACGGTGGTGGCGGCGGGCAGGCCCAGGGCGATCTCGGAGGCGAGGTTGGGGCCCGAGAGCGCGGCGAGCGCCGCGCCCGGCAGCTGCTCGGCCAGCACCTCGCTGACGCGCTTGAGGCTGCCCACCTCGAGGCCCTTGGTGCAGCTGACGACGGGCCCGACGTAACCCAGCCGCGCCAGCGCCTCGGCCAGGCCGCGTACCGCGCGCGACGGCACCGCCACGAAGGCGGCCTCGACCCCGTGCAGGGCCGCTGCCAGGTCGGCCGTGGCGCTGAGCGTGGGGGGCAGCTCCAGCCCGGGCAGGTAGTCGGGGTTCGCGCGCGTCGCCTGGATGGCGTGCGCCTGCGCCCCGCGGTGCGACCAGAGCCGCACGTGGTGGCCGTTGCGCGCCAGCAGCCACGCGACGACCGTGCCCCACGCGCCCGCTCCGAGCACGGCGACGGTGGCTGGCGATGCAGTCTGCGACATGGCCGAAGCGTACCAAGGGTGTTATGTTCGTGGCCGGCGCCGAGCCCTAGGGTCGGCGCCGCGCCGTTAGCGACGACGCCTGGAGGAACTGGAAAGATGCCCGTATACGTCTACCGCAACCTGGTCACCGGAGAGACCTTCGAGATCGAGCAGCGCATGACGGAGGCGGCCCTCACCGAGCACCCTGAGACCGGCGAGCCGGTGAAGCGGCTGATCCAACCGGTCGGGATCGCGTTCAAGGGCTCGGGTTTCTACGTGAACGACTCGCGCTCCAAGCCCGCCAGCGCCGACAGCTCGGCGTCCTCGAGCAGCTCGGCCGACTGAGCCGAGCGGCTACTCGAACCTCACCTCGAACAGCGCCGGCCACAGCTTGCCGGTGACGAAGAAGACGCCTCTCCCCGCGTCGTAGGCGATGCCGTTGAGCACGGCGTCGCGGTCGGTGATGCCGAGCGAGCGCCGCAGGGGGGAGGCGTCGATCACCGCCTCGACGCGCCCGCTGGCCGGGTCGATGCGCACGATCTCGTCGCTGAGCCACACGTTGGCGTAGACCTTGCCCTCGACGCACTCGAGCTCGTTGAGGCGCGGTAGCGGCTTGCCGTCGAGCGAGACCGTGACGCTGCGCCGCACCTCGAAGGTGGCGGGGTCGCGCTGGAACAGGGTGGCGCTGCCGTCGGTCATCCACAGCGCCTCGCCGTCGAAGCACAGCCCCCACCCCTCGCCCTCGTAGCGCAGCTCGCCCAAGGGCTCGAACGTCTCGAGGTCGTAGCGGAACAGCACCCCGCTGCGCCAGGTCAGCTGCCACAGCTCGTCGCCGACGCGCTCGAGCCCCTCCGCGAAGTAGGGGGCCGGCACCGAGCGCCCGCGCACCACCTCGCCGGTGGCGAGCTCCACCTGCCGCAGGCTCGAGCGTCCCACCAGGCCGGTGCTCTCGTAGAGGTAGCCGTCGGCCTCGAGCAGGCCTTGGGTGAAGGCGAAGCGGTCGTGGGGGTGCTGCGCCAGCACGACCACCTCGAGGCGCTCGGCGGGCCGCTCCCCGCAGGCGCCGACGGTGAGCGCGAGCGCCGCCAGCGCGAGCGCGGTCCTGAGCGGACGCCGGCCCCTCACCGCGGCTCCTCGGCGGGCGCCAGCAGGTCCTCCACCGCGTGCCACACGGCGTCTGCCACGGTGACCTCGTCGGCGTCGGCGTCGATCACCACCCAGCCTTCGTCGCTAGCCGCCTGCGCCAGGAACCCCTGGCGCGCGCGCTGGTGGAACGCCAGGCCGGCCGCCTCCAGGCGGTCGTGGTCGGAGCGGGCGGCGGCTCGCGCCAGGCCGCGGGCCGGGTCCAGGTCGAGCAGCAGCGTGCGGTCGGGGCGCAGGCCGCCGGTGGCGTGGCGGTTGAGGTCGTCGATCAGGTCGAGCGGCAGGCCGCGGCCGTAGCCCTGGTAGGCGACGCTGGCGCCCGTGAAGCGGTCGCTGATCACGTCGGTGCCGGCCTCGAGCGCCGGCCGGATGACCTCCTCCACGTGCTGGGCGCGGGCCGCCGCGTAGAGGAGGAACTCCGCCAGCGGCGCGATGTCGAGCTGCGGGTCGAGCAGCACCGCGCGCATCGCCTCGCCGGCCGGGGTGCCGCCCGGCTCGCGCGTGACGAGCGGCGCGCGGCCGCGCTCCGCCAGGCGGGCGGCCAGGCGCGCGATCTGCGTGGACTTGCCCGCCCCCTCGGGGCCCTCGAAGACGATGAAGCGACCGCGCTCGCCCATCAGAGGCCGGTGGGCAGCAGGACGAACTCGGTGGCGAGGCCGAACTCCTGCTCGAGCTTGCGCGCCAGCAGCGTCACCCCCACGGTCTCGGTCATGTAGTGCCCGGCGTAGAGGGCGTTAACCCCGCGCTCGTAGGCGTGATAGAAGACCTCGTGCTTCGGCTCGCCGGTGAGGAAGGCGTCGAGCCCCTGCTCGGCGGCCGTGACCACGTCCCAGGCGGCGCCGCCGCTGACGATGCCCAGCGAGCGCACCAGGCTGGGGCCGCCGGCGTGCACCATCACCTGCTCGCCGAACTGCTTCTCGATCTCCTCGGCCAGCTGCCGGATCGGCTTGGGCTCGGGGAAGACCCCCTTGACGCCGATGGGCAGGCCCCTGAACTCGCCGAACGGCTCCAGCTCCGTGAGGCCGAGGAGCGGTGCCAGGCCCCAGTTGTTGCCGACCTCGCGGTGGGCGTCGAGGGGGATGTGCGCCGCGTAGAGCGAGACGTCCGCGTCGAGGAGGAACTTGACGCGCTCGCGGTGCATGCCGGTGATGGCCAGCGGCTGGCCCCAGAAGAGGCCGTGGTGGACGATCAGCATGTCGGCGCCGTTGGCCGCCGCCTGCTGGAAGGTGTTGAGGCTGGCGTCGACCGCCACCGCCACCTTCTTCACCTCCTCGGCGCCGGCCACCTGCAGGCCGTTGAGGGAGGGGTCGGCGCGGTAGGTGCCGATGTCTAGGTAGGTGTCGAGCCAGGCTACGAGTTGGTCGCGCTTCATGCGCCAAGCGTACCGCCTGCGTGCGGGCGAAGGCCGGCCCGATGGTCCGTGGCGGGGCGCCACGGCGCGCTCCGGAGCCCGTTCCGGTCGCGAGGTCAGCCAACGCTTGACACCTTCCGTTCCAGGGGTGTACTATTCCTTTTGCGCCTGCAGAAGGCCCTACGGGCTGGCAGGCCGAGATCCTTGAAAACTGGTCGCAGAGAAAACCTGTCGAATTCCTTTACCCAATGACACTCCTGCGCGAGCAGGGGCCTCCGGGTGGGTCGGATCCGGGCTCGTCAGAGCACGGTGAAGCCAGCCCGAGGGCAGGGGTTGACAAGGTGGAAGGGCACCGGGCATAATAGGAACTCGCGCCACAGGGCGCGGGGAACCTTGAAAACCTGGTTGCAGAGAAACCTGTCAATACTTCCAGTGAAACTAAGGTTTGTCAGAGCCATAAGTCTGACATTGTCTTGGAGAGTTTGATCCTGGCTCAGGATGAACGCTGGCGGCGTGCCTTAGACATGCAAGTCGAACGAAGCATCTTTCTCCGATCCCTTCGGGGTGAAGAGACTGATGACTTAGTGGCGAACGGGTG
>JAAYYF010000092.1 GCA_012515535.1 Deinococcales bacterium | reverse complement strand
GGCGCTGGCCGCCAACGACGCCGTGCGGCTCTTCGTGGCCCGCGCCCGCGCCGTCAAGCCCGACTTCGAGCTCGACGAGAGCAACCGCGACGCCGTCATCGCCATCTGCTACCGCCTCGAGGGCCTGCCGCTCGCCATCGAGCTGGCCGCCGCCCGCGTGAAGTTCCTGCCGCCCGCCGCGCTGCTGAAGCGCCTCGACAAGCGCCTCGACGTCCTCACCGGCGGCGCCCGCGACCTGCCCGACCGCCAGAAGACGCTGCGCGCCACCCTCGACTGGAGCTTCGCGCTCCTCAGCCGCGACGAGCGCCAGGTGTTCACGCGCCTGAGCCTCTTCGTCGGCGGCTTCCGCCTCGACGCCGCCGAGGCCATCGCCAAGGACCTCGCCGTGGACGTCGTCGAGATCCTCTTCTCGCTCGCCGACAAGAGCCTGCTGCGCCACCAGTTCGAGGCCGACGAGCCGCGCTTCTGGATGCTCGAGATCGTGCGCGAGTACGCGCGCGAGAAGCTCGAGGAGCTCGAGGACGTGGCCGTGCCGGCGCGCAACCACCGCGACCACTACCTGGCGTTCACGCGCCAGGCCGACGTCGGGCTCTTGGGGCACGAGCAGAAGCGCTGGCTGGAGCTCGTCGAGCGCGAGCAGGCCAACGTCCGCGCCATGCTGCGGCGCGCGCTCACCCACCGCGAGCTGGCGCCCGTGGTGGAGGCGGGCTGGAACCTGTGGCGCTACTGGTGGATCCGCGGGCAGCACGCCGAGGGGCGGCGCTGGATGGAAGGCGCCCTCGAGCACGTCGAGGAGCTGGCGCCCGACCTGCAGGTGCGCGCGTACTTCGTGGGGGCGGCCATGGCCATCGCTCAGGGCGACCTCGCGACCGCCAGCCCCTGGGTGCAGACCTGCATCCAGCTGGCCCGCGAGATCGACAACCGCTTCGTGGAGGGCGTCGGTCACCTCGGGGCCGGGCTCATCGCCCTCTACACCCAGGACCTGCCCGCCGTGGAGCAGCACCTCCACCGCGCCCTGGAGATCTTCCGCGAGGACGACGACTGGTGGGGCCGCGCCCACGTGCTGCACTACCTGTGGCGCTACGACGCGGTGCTCGGCCGCGCCGTCGAGGAGATCGGCGAGCTGCGCGAGAGCGTCGACCTCTTCCGCGCCAACGGCGACGAGAGCGGGCTCGTGCTGGTGCTCCACGACCTGGCCATGACCACCCTGCTGTCGGGCGACGTGCCCGAGGCGCTGAGCCTCCTGGACGAGGGGTTCAACGACTCCCTCGAGCTGCGCAACCGCTGGTACCTGGCGTACTGCTTCGAGGCGCTCGGCTGCGTGACCATCGTGCTCGGCGACCTCGTGGCCGGTGCGCGTTACTTCGGCCTCGCCGACCGCCTGCGGGACGAGGTGCAGACGCCGCGCGCGCCGTTCGACATGATCCTGTACGCCCCCTACCTCGAGACCCTCGAGCGGCAGCTGCCGTCGGCGGAGCTGCAGGCGCACCGCGAGGCGGGCCGCGCCTGGGCGGTCGACGAGGCGCTCGCCAACAAGCCGATCGGCACCGCCGGGCACGGCAAGGCCGCCTGAGCGAGCGCGACGGTGCCCGGCGGGGACGATCCGCTGGGCTGTGAAGCTAAGGGCGAGGGGCGTCCCACTGGGACGCCCCTCGTGCACGTGTGGTCGTCTTGACCCTCAGCGGAACTCGACGTCGTCGAGCTGGAAGACGTACTCGCCCGGCTCGGTGGCCGAGAAGACCACGGCCATCACGCCGCTGGTGTCGCAGCCGCCCACGCTCGTGAGGTCCACGCTCACCTGCGCCCACTCCTCGCCGAGCGGGAAGCGGTGCTCGGGCGGCACCTGGCCGGTGTTCTGGCAGAACAGCTGGATGCGGTACTCGCCCGGGTCGCCCTTGGCCTGGAAGCTCAGCTCGGGGCGGCTCGACAGGTCGGCGGGGCCGAACGGCACCGCGCCCGGCATGAACATCACGCCGCTCCACGGGAACGCGAACGCCTGCCCGAGGGTGCCGCTCACGCGCAGCGAGTAGCCGCTGCCGCCGGCGCCGCCCGCCACCACCTCGATCGCCCCCTGCGAGTCGCCGCCCGCCTGTTGGTCGGTGGTCGCCTCCCAGGGCTGACCGAAGGCGACGCTGGCGGCGCCCTCCTCGAAGTCGCTCACCAGGACCGGTCCCTCGCCAGCCAGCTGCGTGGCTCGCGTCCGCGTCTGCTCGCGGGCGGCCTCCAGCGCGGCGAGGTAGCCCTCGCGGTCGGCGCGCACGCCGCGCTTGAACACCGCCACCACGTCGCGCGTGGCGGTGACGTCCGCCGTCGGGTCGCCCCGCACCAGCAGCAGGTCGGCGACGAGGCCGGGCGCCACCCGGCCGCGGTCCTCCAGGCCGAACACGGCGGCGTTCACCGCGGTGGCGGCGGCCAGCGCCTCGGCGGGCGTGAGCCCCGCGCCGACCAGCAGCTCGAGCTCGCCGTGCAGGCTGGCGCCGTAGGCGGTGCCGGGGTTCGGGGCGTCGGTGCCGGCGAGCACCCGCACGCCCGCCTCGTGCAGCAGGCGCACGCCCTCGCGGGCGTTCTCGTAGGCGAGCGCGGGGAAGCCGGAGTACGGGCTCGCGAGGCTCTGCAGGTCCGTGGGGGAGAGGTACGGCGCGATGCGCTCGTCCTCGCGCACGTCCACCTCGAGCGGGTCGTCCGCGCCGATGCTCTGGAACACCGACAGCGTAGGGATCACGAACACGTCGCCAGCCAGCATGGTGTCGATCAACGACCGGCTGGGCAAGGCGTCGGAGAACATGTGGGCGAGGCCGTCGGTGCCGGCGCGCACCGCCGTCTCGGCCGCCGCCAGCGTCTGCACGTGGGTCACGACCAGCAGCCCCGCGGCGTGCGCCGCGTCGATGACAGCTGTCACGGTGGCCTCGTCGAGCGTCGGCGTGTCCATGCCGAGCTCCTCGCCCGACTCGATGATCACCTTGACGTAGTCGGCGCCGGCCGCCACGCGGTCGGCCACCCACGCCTCGGCCTGGCCGGGCTCGGTGAGCGTGGCGATGTCGAGGCCGAACTGGGTGCCGTGGCCCTCGGGGGCGGTGGCGAGGGTGCCGGCCGAGTACAGGTCGGCGCGGTAGCTGGCCGCGCCCGCCTCCTGCTCGGCGCGCATCGCGGACGCGAACCCCTCGTCGGTGAACATGTCGAGCACGGTGGTGACGCCGAAGACGAACGACTGCGTCAGCGACTGCGGGGTGAAGGCGTGCACGTGGGCGTCGATCAGCCCGGGCAGGAGCGTCATGCCGCTGGCGTCGATCACCTCGGCCCCGTCGGGGGCTTCGGCCTCGTCGCCGACCGCGGCGACGAGGCCGTCCTGCACCACCAGGGTGGTGGGTTCGCCGAGCGAGGCGCCGTCGAACACGCGGACGTTCTCGAAGACGAGCGGCGGGGCGTCGGGCGGCGCGGTCTGGCCCGCCGCCACGGTGAGGGCCAGCGCGGCGAGCGCGGTGAAGAAGCTGAGCGGTCGCATGGTTCCTCCGAACGGTCGAGCTCGCCCTCCCGGTAGGTGACGGCGGGGCTCGCTGGGCGTGGCGTGGTGGGGGCGTTGCTCACTCGAACAGGCCCCGGATGGCCTCCGTCACCGTACCGGCGGCCTCCTCGGGCGTGAAGTGACTACTGTCATGCGCCTCGATCACCCGCGCGTGCGGCAGCGCTTCCCGCCAGCGCGCGAGGTAGGCGGCGGGCATCAGAGGGTCCTTCATGCCCCACAGCAGCGTGGTGCGGGCGTGGGCGAGCGCGCCGCGCTGCTCCCACAGGGAGGCGTACCAGTCGTTGGAGGCCAGGAGCTCGCGCGCCAGCACCCACGGCGCGACGCGCTCGTCCGGGGTGGCGAACGGCGCCAGGTAGTGCCGGTGCAGCTGCGGGGTGAGCTTGCTGCGGTCGGCGAACACGTTCGGCAGCAGCACCCGCGGCGAGAGGTTCAGGCGCGTGTAGAGCAGCCGCCCGAACGGCCCGCCGAACAGACGGCCGGCGCTCTCGACCCGGCGGTCGCCGGCGTTCGACCACATCCAGGTGTTGGTGATCAGCAGTCGGGGCACGTCGCGCGGGTGGCGGAGCGCGTAGCTCAACCCGATGGGGCCACCGTAGTCGTGGACCACCAGCGTCAGGTCAGTGAGGCCCAGGTGCGCGACGAACGCCTCCAGGCGCCGAGCGTGCGCGGCGGGCGTGTAGTCGGCGTGCGGGGGCTTGTCGGAGAGGCCGAAGCCGAGGTTGTCGAGCGCCAGCACGCGGTGCTCGCCCGCCAACGCGCGTAGCTGCTCGCGCCACAGGAACGACCAGGTTGGCGTGCCGTGCACGAACAGGACGGGGGAGCCGGCGCCCTCGTCGACGTAGCTGAGGCGGTGGCCGTCGAGCTCGAACGTGCGCCGCTCGAACGGGTAGAGAGACCGGTCTAGCCAAGCGAGCGTTTCGCTGTTCTGGTGGGAGTTCCGGTCGCGTCCATCTAGGGAGCTGAGCATGCTCCACCTCCTGTCAGCAGCCGGGCGATGGCCCTGGCCACCCGCTGGCTGGGGTAGGCGTCCGGCGCCACGGCGCGGTGCTGGTTCGCCCCGTCGATGAGGGCGAACAGGAGCTTCGCCGTGACCTCCGGCTCCTCGAGCCCGAGGCGACGGCAGAAGCCCTCCAGCTCGCGCTCCACTGCCTCGCTCCAGGTGCGGTACTCGATGCCGACGCGCTCGACCACCGCCGGCTGCGCCCGCAGCGCGTACAGCAGCCGCCAGAGGCTGAGGTCGCGCTCAACGAGCTCGAAGCTGTGCAGCACCAGCCCCTCGATCGCCGCGCGCGGGTCGTCGCCGCGAACCGGCTCGAGCGTCGCGAACACCTCCTCCACGCCGCGCTCGAACACGGCGCGCAGCAGGTCGTCCTTGGAGGGGAAGTAGGTGTAGATGAGGCCCGGGGAGACGCCGGCGCGCTGCGCGATGGCCTTCACGGAGGTGCTCCCGAAGCCGTGCTCGGCGAACAGCTCGAGCGCGCTGGCCATGATGCGGTCCTTGGTCGTGGGGGTGGGCGTGGCTCCCTGTGGCACGGCCCCAGCATACTGAATGAACGTTCACTCAGGAAGCGGCGTCCGTCACCGACAGCCCGGTGTCGCCCCTGACGCAGCCGGCTCGGTGCCCCTCACTCCAGCGTGAGGAAGTAGAGGCTACGCGCCGAGGCCGCGGCCGTGTCGGCGAGCGCCTCAACCACCACGTACTGCTCGGCCGTCACGAGCATGCTCTCGCCGTCGGCGAGCGTGCGCTGCCGCGTGAAGCCGTCGGCGGCGTACACCTGCGCGCGCAGCCGGATCATGGTGGGCGGGTTGCTGAAGACGAGGCGCCCCTCGCGCTCGACGCGGAAGACGTCGCGGTCGCCGACGAGCTCGATGGCGCCTTCCTGCTCGTCGAACAGGGGCGTGGGGGCACCGAAGCCGTCGTTCGGCTCGTTGGCGTCGCTGAACGCGTCCATGAAGGCGACGAGGGGCACCGTCTGGGTGGTGCGGCTCGGGTTCACGAAGCGCACCAGGGCCGCCCCGCCCGCGGCCGGCAGGATCACGCACGGCCCGTCGCACCTCACGGTCGTGGTGATCGCCTGCGGCGCGAGGTCGGCGCCGGCCGGGCCCGTGGTGTCGTCGAGCAGGGAGCCGCGGCTGAAGCGGTCGGGGGTGCTGGCGTAGTAGGTCGCGCCCCCCTGGGCGGCCTCGAGGTACCCGCCCGCCGGCACCTCCAGGTAGAGGAGCGGGCCGCCCGCGGTCGGCGCCACCTCGAGCTCGGCCATCTGCCCGGGGGCCAGGGTCGGCTCCGCCACGACCGCGCCCCGGCTGCTGCCGGCCGGCACCCGCGGCGTCGTCACCTCGATCTGCTGGGTGACGCTGTCGCTGTTCCCCTCGTCGTCGGTGACCGTGAGGCGGATGGTCATGCTGCCGCCGCGGAAGTAGGTGTGCGTGGCCGTGACGCCGCTGGCGGTGGCGCCGTCGCCGAACTCCCAGGCGTAGCGCAGGCCGCCGCCGTCGACGGCGAACGAGGCGCTGGCGTCGACCTCCACGGTGTCGCCGAACCGCACCAGGTCGAAGCGCGCGTAGGGCGCCAGCCGCCGGAGCACGACGGTCTCGGGGACCGCCAGCACCTCGCCGGCAGCGACCGTCACCGGCACCGCGACGGTGGCGTAGCCCGCCGAGCGCAGGCTCAGCTCGAAGCCCCCCTCCGGCACGCCCTCGAGCACGAGCGACCCGGCGGCGTCCACGCGGGCCGTGAGCGGCGTGCCCACCAGGAACGCGTCGATCACCAGCTCCCCGTCGGGACGGACGGCGCGGTCCGACACGTCGACCGCGGCCGTGATCCCGCCGAGCGGCGTCAGCGCCACCGGCACGCTCGTGGTCTCGTCGCGCGCCACGCTCACCGCGGGCACGTGCGCGCCCAGGCCGTCCGCCGCGGCGATCACCGTCAGGCCGTACTCGCCCGGCGGCACGCGCTCGAACACGAAGGCGCCCGACGCGTCGGTCCGCACGCTGCGCGAGCCGTCCGTGGCCACGGCGCCGGCCGGCACGAGCGTGGCCTCGGCGCCGGCCACGCCGCCGCCCACGGCCGTGGCCTCGCCCTCCACCACGCCCAGCGGCGGCGGCGCGACGCAGGCGACGAGCCCCAGGAGCAGCCCGAACGGAAGATGGAGCGACCAGCGACGCATCGTTACCTCACAGGCCCCCGAGCGTTGATCCAGCCAGGCGAGTATAGGTCCGCGGCGCGTGAGACGCGTCAGCGCAGCGGGGGACGGTCTTGCCGGCGTCGCGCACCTCGCTGCTAGCATGCTTGGGCCTACGCTGCGGCGGCCACGCGCCCGCCGCGCCTCACTCCTAGCCGTTCGCGATTGGAGGACCACATGCACCCAGCCACGACCCCCGCCCCGCCCCGCCGCTCCGGCCGCAGCCGCCGGACGTTGCTCTCCGCTGCCCTCGCCCTCCTCGCCGCCCTGCTCCTCACGCCCGCGCTCGCGCAGGCGGCGGGTGGTGACGCCGCCGGCACCTGGGTCGGCGCCATCGAGATCCCCGGCGCTCCCCTGGGCGTGCAGGTCACGCTCGCCGAGGGCGAGCCCTGGACCGGCACCATCGACATCCCCGCCCAGGGCGCCGTCGGCATCCCCCTCGAGCCCGTGAGCGTCGACGCCGCCGGCGTCACGTTCGTGATCGCCGGCGTGCCCGGTCAGGCGACCTTCCAGGGCGCGGTCGACGGCGACACCCTCAGCGGCAGCTTCACCCAGGCCGGCCAGGCGTTCCCCTTCACGCTCGAGCGCGCCGAGGCGAGCGACGCCGCCTCCGCGGCGCCCACGCCCGGCCCCGACGTCGAGGCGTCCGCCGGCGAGCACGCCGACCCGCAGGGCCGCTTCACCATCGCGGTCCCGACCGGCTGGAGCGCTAGCGAACGCGACGGCTACCTGCGCGTCGAGGGCCCCGAAGGCCCCGAGGGCCGCATGCACGTCGACGTGGTGGTGAGCCCCGGCAGCGACCCCGAGGCCGCCGTGGCCGAAGCGTGGGCGCTGACCGCGCCCGACCTCGAGCTCGAGGAGGCCCAGCGCTTCGAGCCGCCCTCCAGCCCCGGGGTCGACCGCACCTTCGTCGCGACCTACGAGTCGGCCGACCCCGACCAGGTCTTCCAGGCCCTCGCCCAGGTGGTGGGCGACGAGACCTACACGCTGCTGATCTACGGCGACCTCGCCATGCTGCAGCGCCGCGGCGCCCAGCTCGACATCGTCGCCACCAGCTTCACCATCACCGCCGTGGAGGGCAGCGACCTCAGCCAGGTCGAGCCCCGCAGCGCCGAGAGCGTGCTGGGCGAGCTGCGCGACTACCTCACCTGGGCCATGGACGCCTACGGCGTGCCCGGCGTCAGCCTCGCCGTCGTGCAGGGCGGCGAGGTCGTGCACGTGGAGGGCTTCGGCGTCACCCAGGCCGGCGGCAGCGAGCCCGTGACCCCCGACACCCAGATGATGATCGGCTCGGTCGGCAAGACGATCACCTCGATGCTCGTCGCCTCCCTGGTGGACGACGGCGCCCTCGGCTGGGACACCCCGGTCGTCGACCTGCTGCCGCGCTTCGCCGTCGCCGACGAGGAGCTCACCCAGCGCATCACCGTCCGCGACCTCCTCTGCGCCTGCAGCGGCGTGCCGCGCCGCGACCTCGAGCTGGCCTTCAACTACGACGAGCTGACCGCCGAGCGCGTCGTCGAGTCGCTGCGCGGGTTCGAGTTCTTCACCGGCTTCGGCGAGGCGTTCCAGTACAGCAACCAGCTGGTGGCCACCGCCGGCTACGCCGCCGCGGCCGCCGCCGGCGCGCCCTACGGCGAGCTGTTCGAGGGCTACGAGAGCGTCCTCGAGGAGCGCCTCCTGGGCCCCATCGGCATGGCCGCCACCACGCTCGACGAGGAGGCCGTGGTGCGGCGCGGTCAGCACGGCAGCCCGCACCAGCTCGACATCGAGAGCGGCGAGTACCGGCCCATCGACCTCGCCTACGAGGGCCTCGTCTACCCGGTGGGGCCGGCCGGCGCGCACTGGTCCACCGCCAACGACATGGCGCGCTACCTGATCACGGTGCTGAGCCTCGGGGTCGCCCCGGACGGCGCCCGCGTGGTCAGCGAGGAGAACCTGCTGGTGACCTGGGAGCCGCAGGTGGCCGTCTCCGCCACCGACAGCTACGGCCTCGGCTGGATCGTCAGCGACTACCACGGCCTGCCGATGCTCAGCCACAGCGGCTCGACCCTCGGCTTCTCGAGCGACATGGTCTTCCTGCCCGACGCCGACCTCGGGGTGATCGTGCTGGCCAACGCCCAGGCGGCCAACGCCTTCACGTCGAGCGTCGCGCTGCGCCTCGTCGAACTGGTGTACGACCAGCCCAGCAGCGTCCAGGCCCAGACCGAGTTCCAGGTCCAGCAGATCGCCCAGGCGCTGACCGAGGCCCGCCAGCAGCTGCAGGACCGCGTGCCCCTCGCCGCCGCGCTGCGCTACTACGGCGCCTACACCAACCCGGCGCTCGGCGACGTGAGCCTGCGCATCGAGGACGGCCAGCTCGTCTTCGACGCCGGCGAGTGGCGCGCCCAGGTGCGCCCCACCGCCACCGACGCCGACGGCGAGGCCAGCGGCTTCGTCACCTACGGCGGCCCCTACACGGGCCTGTCGCTGCGCTTCGAGGAGGGCGAGGCCGGCGCTACGACGCTGGTGATCGGCAACGGCATCGTCAGCTACGCCTTCGAGCGCGTGCGCTGACGTCCCGCGGTCGGGGCGCCCGGTACCGCGCTGGACGCCCCGCCCTCAGCGGTCGACCGCCAGGTAGGCCGCCTGCACGTCCATGAGCTCCGCCGTGACGGCGTTCTGCCGCGCCTGGCGGTACTCGGTGCGCAGCTGGTCGAGGCGCTCCTCGACGTTGCGCTCGGCGGCGTCCATCGCCGCCAGGCGGGCGGCGTTCTCGCTCGCCTGCGAGGCGGCGAACGCCTGCACCAGGGCGTGGGCCAGGAAGTTGCGCACCAGGCCGCGCAGCAGCGTCTCGCCGTCGCCCAGCGCCACCGGCAGGCGGTCGGTGGGCCACGGCCGCGCGTGCAGGCGCGCCAGCCAGCGCTCGTCCACCGGCAGGATGCGCAACGCGGACGGCTCGTAGCCCGCCCCGCGCGTGGGCCGGTTGTAGGCCAGGTAGAGGCGCTGGGCGCGGCCCTCCAGCAGCCAGGAGTCGAGGTGCACCAGCACCTCCGCGACCGCGTCCTCGATCGCCTCCACGCTGCTCGGCGGGCTCACCTGCACGTCGGGCGCGAAGCCCGCCCCGCGCAGGCGTGCCGTGAGGCGCCGCCCCACCGCCAGCACGCTAGGCGCCTCGCCCGCCGGCACCCGATCGCGTAGCAGCCCCGCGGCGTGGCGCACCATGCGCTCGTTGAACGGCCCGGCTAGGCCGCGGTCGGAGCCCAGTACCACCAGAGCCACCGTGCCCGCGTCGCGCCCCGGCGCGGCCGTCAGCAGCTCGGGGCGCACCGTCAGCAGCGCCTGCACCGCCAGCTCCAGCGTGCGCGTCGACTCGCGCAACGCCGCCACCGAGCGCCGGTACTGCACGATGCGCACCGACGCCAGCGTCTTCATGGTCGTCACCACGCCCTGCAGCGTCTCGGCGCTCCTCAGCCGCCGGCGGGTGGTCGCCAGGCCGCTCACGGGAGCTCCGCGCTCGCTTCCGCCAGCGCCCGCCGCGCGCTCGCCAGCAGCGCCCCGCGCTCCTCGTCGCTCAGCGCCGCGCCGGCCTCGACGCGCGCCAGCGTCTCGCCGTGCTCCCGCGCCGCCAGCTCCGCCAGGCGCGCCACGGCCGCGCTCATCACCCGGGGCGGAGCGTCGTCGAACACCCCCTCGCCGACCGCCAGCATGAGCGCCACCTGCTGCCCCGCCGCCACGGTCTCGAGCGCGCCCTGCGCGAACGACGCCCGCACGCGCCGCCCGCGCTGAAGCGTGCGCTGCGTGGCCTCGTCGACGTCGGCGCCGAAGCGCGCGAAGCGCTCGAGCTCCTCGAACTGCGCGTACGCCAGGCGCAGGCGCCCCGCCACCGCGCGCAGGGCCGGAAGCTGCGCCTTGCCGCCCACGCGCGACACCGACAGCCCGATGTCCACCGCCGGCATCACCCCGCGCGCCACCAGGTCGGGGGAGAGCACGACCTGCCCGTCGGTGATCGAGATCAGGTTGGTGGGCACGTAGGCCGACAGGTTGCGCTCCTGCGTCTCGACGATCGGCAGGGCCGTCAGCGAGCCGCCCCCGCGCGCGGGCGACAGCTGCGTGGCGCGCTCCAGCAGGCGCGCGTGGAGGTAGAAGACGTCGCCGGGGTACGCCTCGCGGCCCGGCGGGCGCTTCAGCAGGAGCGACAGCTCGCGGTAGGCGCGCGCGTGCTGCGTGAGGTCGTCGTACACCACCAGCACGTCGTGGCCCTCTTCCATGAACGCCTCGCCGACGCTGGTGGCCGCGAACGGCGCCACCTGGCGCAGCCCGGGCGGTTCGTGGGCGCCCGCCACCACCACGGTGGTGTGCTCCATCGCGCCGGCCGCTGCTAGCGCCGCCACGGTGCGCGCCACCTGCGCGCCGCGCTGCCCCACGCTGCAGTAGACGCAACGCACGCCGGTGCCGCGCTGCGCCAGCACGGCGGTGAGCGCCAGCGTCGACTTGCCCGTCTGCCGGTCGCCCACGATCAGCTCGCGCTGCCCGCGCCCGATGGGGAAGAGCGCGTCGACCACCTTGACGCCCGTCTGCAGCGGCCGCGTCACCGGCCCGCGCTCGAAGATGGGGGTGGCGGGCCGCTCGACCGGCAGGCGCCGCTCGGCCGCCAGCGGCCCGCGCTCGTCGAGCGGGCGCCCCAGCGGGTCGATCACGCGCCCAAGCAGCGCCTCGCCCACCGGCACGCCCAGCACGCTGCCGGTGCGGCTCACGCGCGTGCCGGCGCCGATGCCTGCCCCGCTCTCGAGCAGCGTGACGCCGACCTCGTCCTCGCCGAGGTCGGCGGCCACCCCAAGCCGGCCGTTCTCGAAGCGCACCACCTCGTCGACCGCCACGCCCGGCAGCCCGCGCACGCGACAGACGTCGCCGGCGGTGAACGTGACGACCCCCACCTCGTCCACCGCCAGCGCCGTGCCTACCCGGTCGCGCGAGGCGTCGAGCGCCTCGAGGCCCGCCAGCACCTCGCGAGCCAGGTCCGTGCGGTCGTCAAGCGCCATGCGCACCCCCCGCCGCCAGCGAAGCCAGCTCGCTCAGCGCCTCGTCGAACGCCACCTCCAGCGCCGCCACGCGCTGGCGCCCCGACGCCGCCACGCGCAGGGCGCCCACCGTGAGCTCCACGCCGAACAGCAGCCGCTCGTCGCTCTCGAAGCGCGGCGGGCGCTCACCGCCCAGCGTGTCGCGCAGCAGGGCTGCGAGGCGCTCGCGCTGCTCGGCGCTGGCCGGGAAGGCGGTGGTCACGACCGGCGCGTGGGCCTTCGCGGCCGCCCGCAGCTGCTCGAGCCGCTCGGGCTCCAGCGCCGCCAAGCGCCTGGCGAACACGGCGGTCACGCGCTCCTCCAGCTCGGCGTCGGCCAGGTCCGTCAGGCTCGCGCGCAGCTCGGCGAGCAGCAGCTCGGCGCTGCGGTGCCGCAGGCGCTCGACGGCGCGCTGCCGGGCCCGCTCCAGGCTCGCGAGGCGCCGCGCGCGGTCGGCCTCCAGCTCCGCCTCGACCTCCGCCAGGCGCTGGTCCCGCAGCCGCTGCATCTCGCCCTCGATCCGGTCCACCCGCGCGCGCCGCTCCGCCTCGAGCGCGGCGCGATCCGCCGCCAGGCGCTCGGCCTCGGCGCGCGCCTCGGCCCGCGCGCGCTCGGCCTCCGCCCAGGTGGCGGCCAGGCGCTCCTCGCGCTGCTGCATGACGCCCAGCACCGGTCGGTAGAGGAACACCCGCAGGAGCACGAGCAGCAGCACGAAGTTCACGAGCTGCGCGACGAGGGTGAACCAGTCGAAGCCCATGCTGCTCCTAGCCGGCGGTCACGACGCCCCAGAACGGGTTGGCGAAGATCAGGATGAGGGCGATCACGAAGCAGTAGATGGCCGTCGACTCGATCATGGCCAGGCCCACGAAGAGCGTGCGCGAGATCGAGTTCGCCTCGTCGGGCTGCTGGGCGATGCTCTGCAGCGCCTGCGCCAGCGCGCGCCCCTGTCCGAGCGCGTTGGAGATGGAGCCGATGGCCACGGTGATCCCGGCGGTGAACACCGAGACCATGCCGATCAGCGCGATGTCTGTCACGTGTCGCCTCCTTCAGCGAGGGTGTCGGTGGGCGCCGTGGCGCCCGCCTTCCGAAGTCGTTCGTCGCTCACGGTCGCCGCCGAGGCGATGTAGACGATCGCCAGCACGGCGAAGATGTACGCCTGCAGCACCCCGATCAGCAGCCCGAACGCCTGCATCACCACGGGGAAGAAGAGCGGGGCGATGGAGAGCAGGATGGCGGCGATAACGCTGCCGCTCATGACGTTGCCGAACAGGCGCACCGCCAGCGACAGCGTGCGGGTGACCTCGCCGATGAGGGTGAACGGCAGCATCAGCGGCGTGGGCTCGAGGTAGCTCTGGAGGTAGCGCGCGAGCCCCACGCGCCCCACCGCGTAGACCGGCACGGCCAGGAACACCGCGATGGCCAGCGCCGCCGTGGTGGTGAGCGAGCCGGTGGGCTGCTGGAAGCCGGGGACGACGCCCAGCACGTTCGAGGTGAGGATGAACAGGAACAGCGTGCCCACGAACGGCAGGTAGGGCCGCGGGTCGTGCTGCGTGACGCCCTCGATCTCGTCGAGCAGGAACGCCACCAGCCCCTCGAGCATGTGCTGCCCGTAGGGCAGGGCCCCGCTGGTGCGCAGGCGCCGCGTGAGCGCCCAGCTGGTCACCACCAGCACCAGCATGACCACCCAGGTGAAGACCAGCGTGGCGCTGATCGGGAACGGGCCGAGCCGGAAGTAGACGAGCTCGTCAGGCGACAGCGTCATCCGCGTCCTCCCCTCGTCCGATCAGGCGCGTGAGCAGCCAGCGCGCGCTCAGGAACCCCAGCAGCGCCACGACGAGCGCCACGGGGCCCGACCGCAGCATGCCGTAGAACGCCAGCAGCACCAAGGCGGCGCGCGCCACGAAGCTCAGCGGCAGCAGGCGCGCGTTGCCCGTGCGGGTCACGCGCCTGACCGTCCACCACAGGCCGAGCAGGTAGGCGGCCCCGATGGCGAGCCCGGCCACGAACGACAGCGCCAAGAGCCCCACGTTCACGCCGCCCGCTCCCTCCTCGCTCGCCGGTCAGCCATCGCGCTCGGCCTCCTTCCGGACCCAGTACCAGGCGTTGAAGCAGCCTACCGCCAGGCCGGCGATCATCAGCATCAGCGTCCACGAGTACCGGCCGTCGCCGCGCCGGTCGAGCGAGACCCCCAGGGCGATGCCCAGCAGCGTCGGCACCGCCACCGACCAGCCCACCATGCCGAACACCCCCAGGCCGCGCGCCAAGCCGCGGTCGCTCTGGGCGCGCGCGCGGAGCTTGCGCCCCTCCTTCTCGGCCACCGTCTCCACCAGCTCGTCCTGCGGCAGGGGGGTGACGGGCGCGGGCTCTTCGGGGCGGCGGGGTCCGTTCGGCATGTCAGCGCCTCAGCTCCGCCACGTTCTGCAGGACCTGGCTCTCCAGCTGGATCAGGGCGCTGCGCACGCGCTTCTGCTGCTCGCTGCGCTGCGCGAACCGCTCGCGCATCACGGCCTCGGCGTTGCCCAGCGCGCCCGCCACCACCGCGCGCTGGCACGCGGCGCGCACCTGCGCCCCGGTCTTGACCATCACGCCGTGGTCGACCGCCACGAACACCTCCTCGCCGTCCTCGGTGTGGTACGCGAGCAGGCCGGGCACCAGCAACGCCACCACGTCGGCGTGGCGCGGCAGCATGGCGAACGAGCCGAAGTCGGCCTCCGCCACCACCTTGACCACGCGCTCGTCGACCAGCACGCCGGTGGGGACGCTGAGGAGCAGGTTCACAGCCCCGCCTCCGCGAGCGTGCCGATCATGTAGAGCTCGCTCTCGGGCACGTCGGCCAGCTCGTCGGCCAGGATGCGCTCCACGTCGTCGAGCGCGTCCTCCAGCGCCACCGTCTTGCCCTCCTGGCCCGTGTAGGCGCTGGAGACGTGGAACGGCTGGGTCAGGTAGCGCTCCAGGCGCCGGGCGCGCGACACCGCCAGCTGGTCCTCCTGCGACAGCTCCTCGAAGCCCAGCATGGCGATGATGTCCTTCAGGTCCTCGTAGGTGGCCAGCGTGGCGCGCACCTCCCGCGCCAGGCGCGCGTGGCGCTCGCCCACCACGCTCGGCGCCAGCAGCGCCGAGGTGGAGACGAGCGGGTCGAGGGCGGGGTAGAAGCCCTGGCTGGCGCGCTGGCGCGACAGCACCACCGAGGCGGTGAGGTGCCCGAAGACGTGCACCACCGCCGGGTCGGTGAAGTCGTCGGCCGGCACGTACACCGCCTGCACCGAGGTCACCGCCGCGCCGTGCGTGCTGGTGATGCGCTCCTGCAGCTCGCCGAGCTCGGTGCTCATGGTCGACTGGTAGCCCATCTGCGAGCTCAGGCGCCCCATCAGCCCCGACACCTCGGAGCCCGCCTGCACGAAGCGGAACACGTTGTCCATCAGCAGCAGCACGTCGCGCTGCTCGGTGTCGCGGAAGTACTCGGCCATGGTGGTGGCCGTGTGCGGCACGCGGAAGCGCGCCCCGGGCGGCTCGCTCATCTGGCCGAACACCAACACGGTGTCCTGCAGGACGCCCGCTTCCTCCACCTCGCGCACCAGCTCCTCGGCCTCGCGCGAGCGCTCGCCGATGCCGCAGAAGAGGCTCACCCCCTGGTGGCGGGTGGCCATGTTGCGGATCAGCTCGGTGATCAGGACCGTCTTGCCCACGCCGGCGCCGCCGAACAGGCCGGCCTTGCCGCCGCGCTCGATCGGCGCCAGCAGGTCGACCGCCTTGATGCCGGTGGTGAGGATCTCGGAGTCGACCGCCAGGCCGGCCAGCGGCACCGGCGGCTGCAGCAGCGGGCGCTCGGCGACCGCAGGGGGCTGCGCGCCGCCGTCGATGGCGCGCCCGAACACGTCGAACACGCGGCCCCTTAGCTCGGGCCCCACCGGGACCATGAGCTCGCCGCCCAGCGCCCGGGCCGCGTCGCCGCGCGCCAGGCCGCTGGTCGAGTCGAACGCCAGGCAGCGCGCGGTGCGCTCGTCGAGCTGCTCGACGACCTCGAGCCGCACGCGGCCGTCGCGGCCGGCCGCCACCATCTGCCGGAGCTGGGGCGCGCCGCGCTCGAAGCGCACGTCCACGACGCCGCCGCGGACGGCGGTCACGCTACCGAGGTACTCGTCCGGCTGTGGCATGGCGTCACTCCGTTCCAAGAGGGCTTGACGGGGAGGGAGGGAGGCAAGGCGGCGGCGGCCCGGCTCTCTAGGGGCGCCCCGGCAACGAGCCTAGCCCGAGCATCGGACACGCCTCCGTGCCGCGCCAGAGCCAGTTGTCCCGGTCGGGCGCTCGGTCCGCGGGCGGGCCGCCGCCCCGCGCCTGGCCTGCACCCGCGCTCCGCTGTCATGATGGGGCGATGTTCGCGATGCTTGCTTTCCGGATCGTGGCGGCCATCGCCGCCATGCAGATCTTCCTGGTCACGGTCGTGTGGCCGGACGCCCACGCGCTGCTCGGCCTCCTCCTCGGGGCGGCCGCGGGCGCCATCATCTTCGGGGTCGGCCGCGCCGTGCTCGAGCAGCAGGGGCTGCGCGACCCTTCGGCGGGCGGCCGCCCCGAGCAGGCGGAGGTCGCGCGCCGCGCCGAGAGCCTCCTGCTCCTCGCCTCCGCCGGCGCCTTCGTGAGCGTGGCGGCGCTGTTCTTCGTGCTCCGTGGGCCCGCGGCCGGTGCCCCGTGGGGGTTCGTCGCGGGCCTGGCGGCTGGCCTCGTGGCGACCTTCGTGGGCAGCACCCGCCTCAACCGCCTGGCGGCGGACCACGGCGCTCCCGAGCGGTCGGAGGGCTGACACCTGGCACACGCGCCTAGGCGGCGTCGGCCCACTCGTCCTGGGCCTCGGGGGCGGGACGCGCACGCCGGGCGTAGCGGAACCCCAGCAGCCTGAGCCCGTTGGCGACCACCAGCAGCGTGCCGCCCTCGTGGCCCACCACGGCGACCGGCAGGGGCAGCTCCCCGAACAGCGTGAAGAGCACCAGCACCACCATCGCGCCGAGCGCGAAGGTCAGGTTCTGGCGCACCACGCGGTTGGTGGCGCGGCTCAGCTCGAGGGCGCCCTCGAGCTTGCCGAGGTCGTCGGCCAGTAGCACCACGTCGGCGGTCTCGAGCGCCACGTCGCTGCCGGCGCCGCCCATCGCCACGCCCACGTGCGCGCGCGCCAGCGCCGCGGCGTCGTTCACGCCGTCGCCCACGAACGCGGTCTTGCCCTCCTGCGAGATGCGCTCGATCCAGCGCAGCTTCTCCTCGGGCAGCAGGTCGGCGTGCACGTCCGCCTCCGGCAGGTCGAGCTGGCGCGCGACCTCGAGCGCGGCGGGCGCGTGGTCGCCGGTGAGCATCACGAAGCGCTTCAGGCCCTTGCGCCTCAGGGCGTCGAACAGCCCGAACGCCTCCGGGCGCACCTCGTCGGCCACCGTGACGAAGCCGAGCAGACGGTCGGTGCCCACCAGCACGATGCTCTTGCCCTGCGCCTCGAAGCCCTGCAGGCGCCGCTCCTGCTGCGGCGTCAGGCTCACGCCCTGCCGCTCGGCGAGCTTGCGGTTGCCGGCCCACGCCGCCGGCGCGGCCGCGTCGTCGGAGAGGGACGCGAGCATGCCGTGGCCCGGCAGCGCGCGCGGCGCCGCGAGCGGCACGGGGGCGACGCCACGCTCGTCGGCCTCGGCGAGCACGGCGGCCGCGATGGGGTGCTCCGAGGCCGCCTCGATGCCCGCGGCCAGCGCGAGGAGCTCCGCCTCGCTGCCCTCCACCGGCACCACGTCGACGACCTGCGGCTCGCCACGCGTGAGCGTGCCGGTCTTGTCCATCGCCAGGATGCGCACGTGCGCCAGGTCCTCGAGGGCGGCGCCGCCCTTGAACAGCACCCCGCGCCGCGCCGCCGCCGCTAGCGCCGACAGGGTGGCGGCCGGCACGCTGATCACCACGGCGCACGGGCTCGCGACGACCAGCAGCGTCGCCATCTTGTAGAAGGCGTCGCCCGCGTCCATGCCGATCAGCAGGAACACCGCGAGCGCCAGCGCCGTGCCGCCCAGCACCGCCAGGGTGTAGCGCTCCCCGAACCAGTCTCCGAAGCGCTGCCCGCTGGAGCGCTCCGACTGCGCCTGCGTGACCAGGTCGATCATGCGCGCCAGCGTCGTCTCGCCGGCGAGCTTCGTGACCTCCACCGTGAGCACGCCGTGACCGTTGACGGTGCCGGCGAACACCGCGCTCCCCTCGCCCTTGTCGACGGGCAGCGACTCGCCGGTGAGCATCGACTCGTCCACCGCGCTGGAGCCCGCCACCACGGCGCCGTCCGCCGCGATGCGCTCGCCCGGCCGCACCAGCACGCGGTCGCCGAGCGCCAGGGCGTCGACGGCCACCACCTCGCTGCCGCCGGGCGTCAGGCGCGTGGCGGTGTCGGGGCGCAGCTCCATCAGGCTCTCCACCGCGCGCTTCGTGCGCCCCATGGCGTACTCCTCGAGGGTGTTCGCCAGGCTGAACAGGAACAGCAGCGCGGCGCCGTCGCGCGCCTCGCCCACCGCCGCGGCGGCGATCGCCGCCAGCAGCATCAGCAGGTCGATGGTGACCTTGCGCTGCAGCAGCACGCCGCCCACCTCGAGCGCCAGCGGCAGGCCGCCCGCGAGGTAGGACAGGCCGAAGCCCAGCCCCACGACCAACGGGGGCGCCCCGAGCCAACCGCCGACCAGCCCCACGAGCAGACCGACGCCGGTGAGCGCCGTCAGCCACGCCTGGCGCCTCAGCGCGAGCGCCTCCTCGGAGGTGGCCTGGCGGCGCGGCGCCGCAGGCCGCGCGGGCTCGAGCGCGACCTGCTCGCCCACGGCGCGTGCGCGCTCGAGCGCGGTAGCTTCGCTGCTGGGGCTAAGTTGTTCGAAGGACACGGAGCACCCCTCTCGTCAGCAGTGTAACGCGGACGGTCGGGCACGAACGTCCCGCGTCACGCCACCAGGAGCCGCATGCCGCACGCCCCCGTTCCCCAGCCCGAGCAGGTCCCTGAGCGCTTCGTGCGGGCGTGGAACGCCCGCGACGCCGACGGCATCGCGGCGCTGTTCGACGTGGACGCCGAGTTCGTGAACGTCACGGGCCTCTGGTGGCACGACCGCGAGGCCATCCGCCGGGCGCACGCCTACGGTCTCGCGCGCGCTTTCGACCGCTCCACGCTCCGCCTCGGGGCCGTGCGCGTGAAGCGCCTGCGCGAGGACGTGGCGGTCGTGCACGCACGCATGCACCTCACGGGCCAGACGCCCGTGGCCGGGGTCGAGGCGCCGGGCGCCCGCACCACCCTCTTCTCGTTCGTGGTGCACCGCGTCGAGCGCGGCTGGAGCTGCGCCTCGGCGCACAACACCGACGTGGTGCCGGGGAGGGAGACGAACGTGGTGGACGGCTCGGGGCGCCTGCGCCCCGTCGACTACGGCGGGACCTAGGCGCCGCCGGCGGCCGCCTCCGGCACCAGCGCCAGGGCGTCGATCTCGACCGGCAGGCGCCCGGCCTGGCGGGCGCCGGGTCACGCGCGCCGGCCGCGGCTCAGGTCGGCGCCGGCGCGTCGACCGCGCTCGTCGCGGCCGCGATCAGCTCCCGCACGCGCGGCTCGCAGGCGTCCGCCGCCGCCTCGTCGAGGAAGCGCAGGCGCAGGCGCCGGCTGAGGACGTCGTCGGCGTCCACCGCGAACTCGCGCGTCACCGCGAACGGCACCTCCGCCTCGATGTAGGGGTGGTCGGGGTGCAGGCGCTCCGCCAGCCCCGCCTCGGTCGCCAGGCGCGCCACCTCGGTGGCGTCGCTGCCGTAGGCGGCGTCCAGGTGCGCGCACACGTCGGAGGGGAGCCCGAAGTCCGTCGCCAGGCGCTCGGCGCCGCCGGGGCGCCACCCCTCCGCGCCCGCCAGCGGCATGGTGGCGGTGGTGCTCGGCCCCAGCGCCGGCAGGCGGCCCGCCTCGACCGCCAGGTCAACGCACTCCTCGGCCATCTGGCGGTAGGTGGTCCACTTGCCGCCGGTGATGGTCACCAGCCCGGAGGCGCTGCGCTCGATCAGGTGGTCGCGCGTGATGGCCGCGGTGCCGCCGCTGCCCGGTGAGCGCGGGCGCAGCAGCGGGCGCAGGCCGCTCCAGGCCGCCTTCACGTCGCCGCGCGTGAGGTCGGCGTCGAGGTAGCGGGCCACGTGCTCGAGCAGGTAGTCGATCTCCTCCTCGGTGGCGCGCGGGTCGGCGCTCGGCTCGGCGGGGTTGTCGGTGGTGCCGACCAGCGTGTGGCCCTGCCAGGGGAGCAGGAAGATCACGCGCCCGTCGTCGGTGCGCGGCACCAGCAGCCCCGCCTCGTGCGGCAGGTGCCGGCCGTCCAGCACCAGGTGCGCGCCCGAGCTGACGGTCAGCAGGGGCGGGGCGTCGGGGTCGTCGAGGCGCAGCACCGTGTCGGCCAGGGGGCCGGTGGCGTTGATCACCACGTCGGCCTCCACCTCGATGGCGCTGCC
>JAAYYF010000091.1 GCA_012515535.1 Deinococcales bacterium | reverse complement strand
TGCCCGTGCTCGTCCAGGGCAGCGGCGGTGTTCGAGTGCACACCTACGGTCAGGACTGCGCCCATCTCGGCTGGCGCATCGATGGGTCCAGGGACGACACGGTCGCCTGTGACCTCGGTCCCGGCTCCCAAGGCGCCGTACCGGCCTCGGCCCCAGGTCCAGACCGTCCCCGCCTGATCCAGGGCGATGGTGACCCCGAAGTACGACTCGATCTGCGTGAAACGGGTCCCGGCCGGCATCTGGATCGCCGTCGGTAGCGAGGCCGGTTGGTAGGATCCGATACCGAGGCTGCCGTTCAGGTTGACGCCCCAGGCCCAACCTCGGCCGTCCTGATCCAACGCGAACGAGGACCTGCTAGCTGCGACCTTCTCGAACCGCACCCCTTCGGGCATCATCACCGGGTGGGCTTGCCACCGGTCCTCCTCGTCTCCCGTACCCAACGCGGCGTCGAGGTTCCAGCCCCACGCCACCGCTGCCCCGTCCGCGAGAACGACCAGCGAGTGCGCGTAGCCTCGGTGGAAGGCCAAGGGAGCTCCCTCGAGCCCGACGACGGGCACCGGTTCGAGCTCGTGATCGTCCAGCGCGGTGCCGTTCTGGCCCCTGGTCCCATCTCCCCACGCGTAGAGGTTCCCGTCCGAGCCCAGCGCCAGGGTTCCGCCAGCGCCGGCGGACACGCTGACGAACCGCGGCCCTTCCGGTGTGTCCGGGCTCGGGTCGCTCACCAGTACCTGCTTCGTGGCCGTGTCGGTTCGCTCGTGAGCGTCGGTGACCGTGAGCGTCACCTCGAACGCCCCGGCGGAGCCGAAGGTACGGCTCGTCGTGACGCCGACGGCGCCGCTACCGTCACCGAACTCCCACGCGAACGTGAGCCCCTCGCCGGTGCTGGCGGTGGCGTCGAACGTGACGGGGAGCGGAGCCGTGCCGCTGGCGGGTGTAGCCGTGAAGCTGGCGCTCGGCGCGGGAGGGAGCTGTTCGTCGCCGCTCGGCCCGCTCTGCTCGCTACAGGCCACGACCAGCGCGAGAAGCGAGAGCAGGGCGCAGAGTCGGAGTGGTCGCAGGCGGAGGCCTCGGTGGGCGAGACGCGTGGGAAGTGGCATGGCGGTCCTCCTTGTGTTCTGCGTCGTGTTGTCGACCGACCTAGAAAGGTTGACGCGACCGGAGCCTGGGCCTGTTGGCCGGCGCGGTAGTCTCAGCGCATGGACCGCTGGAAGTACGTCGTCAACGTCGAGGTCGCCGTGGTGCGCGGTGACCGTTTCCTGCTAACGGTGCGCTCCGCGGAGGAGGAGTACGCCGCCGGCGGGCTCGCGTTCCCGGGCGGCAAGGTCGACCCGAACACCGTCACGGACGCCGTGCTGGAGGAGACGGCCCACCGCGAGATCCTCGAGGAGACCGGCCTCACGGTCACGCGGCTCGAGTACCTCGAGAGCAAGAGCTTCCGCATGCGCGAGGACGCCTACGTGGTCGACGTGGTGTTCCTGGCCGAGGTCGAGCCCGGTGAGGAGCGCGCCGGCGACCCGCGCGAGATCGCCGAGCTGATGTGGATGACGGCCGAGGAGGTGCTGGCCGACGAGCGCACGCCCGCGTGGCTCGCCAGCAGCGTGCGCGCGGCGGAGCGGCGCCTGGCGGGCCGTGCGCCGGAGGTCCGCGGCTTCGACCTCGACCACGTCCAGGTGGCCATGCCGCGCGGGGAGGAGGAGCGCGCCCGGCGCTTCTACGGCGAGCTGGTGGGGCTGGAGGAGCTACCCAAGCCGGAGCCGCTCCGGGCGCGCGGCGGCGCCTGGTACCGCCTCGGCGGGCGTGAGCTGCACCTGGGGGTGGCGGAGCCGTTCGCGCCGGCCACCAAGGCGCACCCCGCGATCGTGGTGGCCGACCTGGACGCGCTGGCGGCGCGCTTCGCGGCCGCCGACCACCCGCTGACCTGGGACGCGGCGCGCCCGGGCTACCGCCGCTTCTTCGCCGACGACCCGTTCGGCAACCGCCTGGAGTTCATGGAGCGCCCCGCGCACGCGGACGCCGCCGGCGGCTAGGGCTCGGCGCTGGTCACGCCACGCGCTCGACCCGGCCGAGCGTGGCCAGCACCAGCAGGCCCTCGGGCGCGCCCGTCAGCCGGAGGTAGGCGCGCAGCTGCTCGCGGTAGTGCGCGAGCGTCGCGGGGCTCGGGTCGCGGTCGCTCTTCCAGTCGATGACCACCTCGGGCTTGCCGTCGGGGCTCACGGCGATGGCGTCCGCGACGCCGCTCCAGTGCTCCGTGGCGCCGTCCGCGCCCGGCTCCACGCCCGCCACCTCGACCTCGGCCAGCAGCCGCCCGTGCAGCGCCGCCACCTCGGGTAGCGTCCAGGCGCGCAGCGCGCACTCCGCCACCTCGGCGGGGTCGAGGTCGCCCTCCTCGTGGTGCAGCTGCGAGATCAGCTCGGCGGCGCGCGCCGCGAGCGCGCCGAGCTCGGCCGGGTGCTCGCCGTCGATGAGCTCCTCCAGCAGCTTGTGCAGCAGCACGCCGCGCGCGGCGCCCACCGCCAGCGCCGGCGGGGCGTGGTCGGGCGCCAGCTCCTCCTCGTCGAGCGCGGCCAGCAGCGCCGTGGCCGCCTCTTCGGTCAGGGTGACGACCGCCGTCGCCTCCTCGCCGGCGGCGTCGTCGGGGGCCGGCGTCGGCGCCTCGTCGTCGCGGCGGCTCGGCGCGCGGCGCTCGATGCGCGCCTGCCCGCGGCGGATCCGCTCCTGCTCCGCCAGGAACGCCTCGCGCGACTGCGCCACGTCCTGGGGCGCCTCGTGGCGGCGCGGCGGGCGCTGGACGCCGTCGGGTTCGATGACGGGCGCGTCGTCCGGCCGCCACTCGACCATGCGGCACCAGGCGCCCTCCTTGACCTCGGGGGTGTGCTGCGGGACGACGAACAGCTCGCGGGCGCGGGTGGCGGCCACGTACCAGAGGCGGACGCGCTCGGCCAGCAGCTCGGCCTCCTCGCGTTCCTTCACGGCGGCGTACCCGCTGCACTCGTGCCCGAGCAGCTTGCTCACCACGCGCCGCGCCTCACGGTCGTACAGCGGGCCCGACACGGCCTTCGGCGTCGAGGCGCCGTTGACCGGGATCACCACCTTCCACTCCAGGCCCTTGGCCGAGTGGATGGTGATCAGCGTGACGGCGTCGCTCTCGGAGTCGACGCGCCCCTCCAGCTCGGCCTCGGCGGCCTCCCAGCTGGCCCACACGTCCGCGGCGAACGCGCCCAGGCCCCGCACGGCGTAGGCGCGGCTGCGTTCCAGGAAGCGGTCGAGGTTAGCCAGCGCCCGGTCGGCGTGCGCGCCGTGGCGGTGCTCGAGCACTGCCCTGACCTCGAGCGCGGCGAGCGCGCGCGACAGGAGCGCGTGGGGGGTGGTGGCGAAGCGGTCGTCCACGATGGGCCGGAGCCGCTCGAGGGTGGCGCGCACCACGCCCGGCGGCAGCAGCTCGGGGTCGGTGAGGACGTTCAGGTGGCGCGCGTCGCCCTCCTGGTCCTTGAGGGCCTCGGCGGCGTCGAGGAGCTCCTCGTCGGTGGCGCCGACCAGCGGGCCGCGCAGCAGCGCGCCGAGGGCGAGGCGGTCGCGCGGGTCGGCCAGCGCGCGCGTCAGCGCCACCAGGTCCTGCACCTCCTGGCGGCGGTAGAACCCCTTGCCCGCCTGGCTGGCCACGTTGAGGCCGCGCGCGTCGAGCGCGCGCTCGTAGACCTCGAGCTCGGAGCCCACCGGGGCGAGCAGCGCGATGTCGCCGGGGGAGACCGCGTGGGGCAGCAGGCCGCTGGTGCCCTCGACCAGCTCGAGCACCAGGTTCGCCACGCAGGCGGCCTCGGCCTCGCGGCGCTGCTCGGCGTTCGCGCCCTCGGGGGCGGCCACCAGCAGGCGCCGCACGGGCACCGAGCCGTCGGACGCGTGGAAGGGGTCGAGCGGGCGGTAGCCGGGCTGGCCCTCGAGGCTGAGGGGCGCGGCGAAGGTGGCGTTGGCCGCCTCCAGGATGCCCTCGTAGGAGCGGAAGTTGGTGGTCAGCTCCAGGCGCTTGGCGCCGGGGTCGGCCGCCATGCTCTCGCTCAGCTGGCGGTAGGTGGCGGCGTCGGCGCCGCGGAAGCGGTAGATCGACTGCTTGGGGTCGCCGACCACGAAGCGCGCGCCGGGGCGCGTGCGCCAGGTGCGCCAGTCGTCGCCGTTCGGCTCGCCGGTCAGGCGCCACACGATCTCGGCCTGCTGCGGGTCGGTGTCCTGGAACTCGTCGATGAGCACGTAGCGGTAACGCTCCGCGAGCTCGTCGCGCACGTCGGGGCGCTCGCGCAGCAGCTCGAGGGCGGTGGCGATCAGGTCGTCGAAGTCGAGGGCGGCCGCGTCGCGCTTGCGCTCGCGGTAGCGGCGGCCGACGTCGGCCAGCTCGCTCACCAGCGCGGCGAGCAGCAGGTCGCACGCCGCCATGGTCAGCTCGTCGAGCGCTTCGGCTAGCCCCTGGTACGCCTCCATGGCCGCCTCGAAGCGCCCCTCCGCCTCCGGCTTGCCGAGGCCGGCGGCGACGCACGCCTTCACCCACGCGCCCTTCACGCGCAGCGCGCGGAGCGCGCCGGCCTGGGTGAAGAGGGGCGCCGCGCGCTCGTAGGCGAGCAGCGCCAGGGCGCTGGGGTGGTCGGTGCGCACCTGGCGGCACAGCTCGGCGAGGGCGCGCAGCTGCTCCGTGCGCTCGCCCACGACCTCCGCCGCGCCGGGCGTGCCGCCGACGAGCCGCAGGAACGCGTCGGCCAGCTGGGCCACGCGCGCGGCGGCCGGCTCGAGCGCGGCCGCTTCGTGGGGCTCGGGCTGGCGCTCGAGCACCAGCCGCGCCAGCTGCTCGAGGTCGTCGAGCTTCAGGCCGTTCTCGAGCGTCACCAGCTCGGCGACCACGTCGCAGGCCTCGTCCCCCTCGGGGGCGGAGCTAGCCTGGCTGGGCCGCTCGCCCAGGCGCTCGCGCAGCCAGCCCTCGAACACCTCGTCGAACAGCAGGGCCTGCTCGGTGGCGTCGAGCACGCTCGCGCCGGGGTCGATGTTCGCCTCCACGGGGTAGGGGCGCACCAGCTCGCGCGCGAAGCCGTGGATGGTGGAGCAGGTGAGCTCGTCGAGGTGGTCGCGGGCGGCCAGCAGCGCCCGCCGCTGCTGGGGGCTCGGGGCGCCGGTGGGGAACGCCACCGCCAGGTTGCCTGGCACCTGGCCCTCGGCCAGCTCCTCGACGTACCGCCGCACGCGCGCGGCCAGCTCGGCGGCGGCGAGCTCGGTGAAGGTGATGGCGGCGATCTCGCGCGGCGGCACGCCGTCGGCGACGAGCAGCGCCACGCGCCCGGCGAGGATGGCGGTCTTGCCGGAGCCGGCGCCCGCCTCCACCAGCAGGCCGTGGCGGCGGTCGGTGAGCGCCGCGCGGCGCGCGACGTCGTCGCGGAGGGTGGTGACCAGCGTCGTCATGCGGTGATCCCCAGCAGGCGGTCGAGCTCGCCGCGCTCGGCGTCGATCGCCTGGCGCTTGACGCGCTCGTAGTAGTAGTGGGCGCCGGTGGCGGGGTAGGCGAGGAGCGTCTCCTCGTAGGGGCTGGTGACGCCGGGGCCGGGCAGCACGCGCCCGCGCTCGAGGAGCCCCACCGCCTCGTTGACGGCGTCGGCGAGCTGCCGCACGCTGGCGTCGGGGTCCGTGAGCGTGCGGGGCGCGCTCGCGCCGGCGTAGAGCAGGCCGGCCTCGACGGTGTACTCCGCGCCCAGCAGCTGCTTGACCACCGCGGTGTAGATGGTGCGCTGCAGCTCCTCGCCGCCCTCCAGGTCGCTCTTCAGCTCGCGGTCCTTGCCGCTCTTGTAGTCGATTACGCGCACGCGGCGGTTCGCCTCGTCGAGGTCGAGGCGGTCGATGACGCCGCGCAGGCGCAGGTCCGTGCCGGGCAGCGTCACCTCGGCGTCGGGCGGCCACAGGCGGGGCGCGTCGCCGTCGCCGGCTCGCGCCTCGAAGCCGAACGGCAGCTCGGCGTAGGAGCGCTGGCCCGGGTAGGGCTCGCCCGCCAGAGCGAGCATCTCGACCGCCACGCGTCGCGCGCGCTTCAGCTCCGCCTGCCACGCCAGCGGCGGCGGTACGGGCCGCTCGAGCTCCCAGCGCTCGGCCACCCGCCCACACGCCGCCTCGACCACCTCGTGCAGGCGCGCCTCGTCGTGCTCGGTCAGGGCGCCGCGGCGCTGCAGCTCGGTGAGCGCGTCCTCGAGGAGCTCGTGGAGCAGGCTGCCGCGGTCGACGGGCTCGAGCGCCAGCACCCGGCGCTGCGGGCGCGGTTGCGTCCAGCCGAGCGCGTAGGTGGCCACGAAGCCGTGCGGGTTGCGCAGCAGCTTCCGCAGCGAGGTGGCCGAGTGGCGGCGCTGTAGGGCGCGCGTGACCGCCGGGTGCCGCGGGCGCACCAGGCCGTCGTGGGGGCCGAGCTCGAGCGCGAACGCCGCCTGGAACGCCGCCCGCGCGCGCTGCATGGCCGGGTCGGCGGCGAGCTCGCGGCGCCGCGAGGCGCGGCGGTCGGCCTCGTGCAAGGCGTGCTGCGTGCCCTCGCGCGGCGTGACCTCGCGTTCGGTGGCGCCGGTCAGCAGCGTGCGCCAGAGCGGGCTGGGGCTCTGCTGCCGCCCGTCGCTGCCGCGCCGCGGGCGCGACGCCACCAGCGTGGTGGTCGTCGAGCGCAGCAGCGCCAGCAGGTGCTCGGTGTCGCGGCGCGCGAGGGTGCGCTCGGTGAGCACCTCGTCGCCGAGCACGCGGCGCGGCAGCAGCGGGTCCTCGTCGCTGCCGCGCCGCGGCCACGAGCGCGCCGAGAGGCCTAGGAGGCGCACGTGCGCGCGGGGCCAGCCGAGCAGCGCGCCCGCCGAGCCCCACACCACGGCGGTGGCGGGGTCGACCCCGTCGTCGAGCCGCAGGCGCTGCAGCGACGCCGGTAGCGCGGCGGCCGGCCCCTCGGTGAGGGCGTGGCGCCAGGCCTGCTTGGCGGCGCCGCTGAGCCAGCGCTCGCCGACGGTGTTGGCGGCGGCCGGCCCCACCGACAGGTCCATCACCAGGCGCAGGACGACCTCGGCCAGCTGCGGCGCGCTCTCCGCGAGCGGCTCCAGCGCGCGGCGCCAGCGCGGCACGCCGTCGAGCGCGGCGTCGGGGTCGAGGTCGGCGCACCACGCCTCGGGCAGCGCGCCCAGGCCCTCGTCGCCAGCGGCGCGGGCGGTGGCGATCACGCGTCGCACGCGCGCCTGGTCGGGGCCGGCCAAGAGCGCGTCGGCGAGCGCCGCGGCGAACTGCCCGGCGGGCGTGGTCAGCGCCGCCACCCCGTGCGCGGCGTGCAGCGGCAGCTCGGCGGCGGCCGCCTGCGTGTGGACCACGTCGTCGTAGCTCGCCACGTCGACCGCGCCCACGGCGATGTCGCTGGCCGGCACCCCGGAAGCGAGCAGGCTCCGCACCCACCGGAGCGCCTCCAGCGCCTCGTGCGCCGGGTCGGCGCAGGAGACGAGCTCGCGCGCCGGCGCGCGCTCGACGGCCGGCACGCGGTCGAAGGCGCCCGGCGCCCACGCCGGCTCGGCGTCGTCGAGCCGGTGCCACACCACGCGCACGTGCTCCGCGATGTCGAGCAGCAGCTCGCGGTAGAGCGGAGGCACGTCGTCGAGGCGCTCCAGCGTCAGGTCGCCGAGCAGGCGCGGCGCCAGGTGCGCGCGGGCGCGGGCTGCCGCCACCAGCTCGCGCGGCAGGAGGGTGCCGGCCGGCAGCTGGGCGCGCACGTGCCGCTCGAGAGCGACCAGCTCGGCCCAGCGCGCGTCCGCCCCCGGGGTGGCGGCGCGCGCTGCCAGGTCGAGGTCGGCGTCCCACGCCGCCTGCAGCGTGCCGGCCGCCGCGCGCGCGAAGCCGGGCAGCCCCGCGACGCGCTTCAGGTCGTCGAGCTCGGCGAGCGGTGGCGCCTGCAGCGCCCTTCGCACCTCGCTGGCCGCCACCGCGCGGCCGAAGCCGCCGGCCAAGCGCGCGGCGACGCCGGCGAGGCTGAGCACGCTGGCGCCCAACCTGCCCTCGCGGGCCAGCTGGTCACGTACGCGGCGGGCCGCCAGGCGCCCGGAGACGACGGATGTGGAACGACGCAACGACGGACCCCCCTCAGGTCGGTGGTAACGCGAGTGTAAGCCGGGGGTGCGTCGCTATGTGACGGAGCCGGGTCCTAGCCTAGGAGGTGTGTGCTACAGCATCAGCATGTGCCCGCCGGCCACAGCGCGCGCGGCTCGTCCTGGACGCCGCCACCGCGCTCCCCGCTCCCGCCCTGTGTGGACACCTTCACACGGGTACCTCATTAAATAAGGTATCTTCGGCGCATGGCAGCCTCCGCCCTGTACATCGCGCTCTTCTTCGTCGGCCTGGGCCTCGCCACCTCGCTGCTGGTAGCGGTTCACGACCTCATCGCCGCGCGCCTCGAGGGGCGCGCGTTCCGGCGCCTGCCGGGCGGGGAGGAGGGCGGCGTCCCGCTGCCGCTCCCCCAGCGCGCGCCGCTGCGCCTGCCGCGTCCGCGTCCGGCGCTGGCCCAAGGGGCGGCGCCCCTCGAGCGCGCCCCGGAGCGGCCCGCCTGGTTCGAGGCCGCCAGCCGCGACGTGGCGCACCGCTGAGGCGGCCGCGCTCGCACCGCCCGAAGCTGAAAGGCGTTCGCGCGCGACGTAGGATTGCGGTATGAGCCAGGCGTCCGACGTCGTCAACGTGATCAACGACCTGCGCGAGCAGATCCACCATCACAACTACCGCTACCACGTGCTCGACGCCCCGGAGATCTCCGACGAGGCGTACGACGAGCTCATGGCCACCCTCCGCGAGCTGGAGGCGCGCCACCCCGAGCTCGTCACCCCCGATTCCCCCACGCAGCGCGTCGGCGGCGCCCCGCTCACGGGCTTCGAGACCGCCCGGCACCTGCGCCCCATGCTCAGCCTCGACTCGAGCGCCAAGGAGGAGGACGTCCGCGCCTTCGACCAGCGCCTGCGGCGCGCCGTCGCCAACCTCGACGAGAGCGCCACGGTCAGCTACTCGCTCGAGCCCAAGATCGACGGCCTCAGCGTCGAGCTGGTCTACGAGGACGGCCTCCTCGTCCGCGCCGTCACGCGCGGCAACGGCATCGAGGGCGAGGTCATCACCGCCAACGTGCGCACCATCCGCGCCGTGCCGCTGCGGCTCCTGTCCAGCGTGCGCCCGGTCCCGTCCCTGCTCGCGGTGCGCGGCGAGATCTACCTGCCCATCCACGCCTTCGACGACGTCAACGCCGAGCTGATGAACCAGGGCAAGCAGCCGTTCGCCAACCCGCGCAACGCCGCCGCCGGCAGCGTGCGCCAGCTCGACACCAGCCTCACCGCCTCCCGGCCCCTCACCCTCTACTGCTACGACCTGCTGGCCGGCCCCACGTTCCGCACGCAGTCGGAGCTGCTGGGGGCGCTCGCCGACTGGGGCCTGCCCGTCAACCCCGACAACGCCACCGCCGACGACGTCGAGGGGGTCCTCGCCTACTTCGAGAAGATGGTCGAGGAGCGCGACCACATGGCGTACGAGGTCGACGGCGTGGTCGTGAAGCTGCAGGACCTCGACCTGCGCGACCGCCTGGGCAACACCGCCCACCACCCGCGCTGGGCGTACGCCGTCAAGTTCCAGCCGCGCAAGGAGGTCAGCGAGGTCTTGAGCATCGTGCCGAGCGTGGGCCGCACCGGCGTCGTCACGCCCATCGCCATGCTGAGGCCCGTGAACATCGGCGGCGTCACCGTCAGCCGTGCCAACCTCCACAACATCGACGACATCGAGCGCAAGGACATCCGCGAGGGCGACACCGTGCGCGTGGAGCGCGCCGGCGACGTCATCCCGCAGGTCGTCGAGGTGGTCGAGACGGGCGCCGACCGCGGCGCGCCGTTCGCCATGCCCACCCACTGCCCCAGCTGCGGCACCGAGCTCACCCGCCGCGGGCCCTACACCGTCTGCCCCAACTCCTTCGACTGCCCCGCCCAGCTGATCGCCCGCCTGACCCACTACGGCAGCCGCGGCGGCCTCGACATCGAGGGCCTCGGCGAGCGCACCGTCACCCAGCTCGTCGAGCGCGAGCTCGTCAAGCGCTTCCCCGAGCTCTACGAGGTCACCCCCCAGCAGCTCGAGGAGCTCGACGGCTTCGCGGAACGCTCGGCCCAGAAGCTGTGGGAGGCGATCGAGGCGTCGCGCACTCCCGAGCTGCCGCGCTTCCTGTTCGCCCTGGGCATCCCCGAGGTGGGCGGCGCGGTGGCGCGCAGCCTGGCGCGCGCCTTCGGCGCCTTCGACGCCGTGCGCGCCGCCACCCCCGAGGACCTCGAGCGCGTCAACGGCATCGGCGCGGTCATGGCCGAGGAGATCCACGGCTTCTTCCACGAGCCGCACAACGTCGAGGTGCTCGACGCGCTGCTGCGCCACGTCACGCCCAAGGCCGAGACGGTGGAGGAGAGTAACGGGGAGGGCGTGCTCGAGGGCCTCAGCTTCGTCTTCACCGGCACGCTCGAGCGCATGACGCGCCCCGAGGCCGAAGCGCTGGTGCAGCGCCTCGGCGCCCGCACCTCGGGCTCGGTGAGCAAGAAGACCAGCTACCTGGTCGCCGGCGAGGCCGCCGGCAGCAAGCTCACCAAGGCCGAGCAGCTGGGCGTCGCGGTGCTGACCGAGGACGAGTTCGTCGCCCTGCTCGCCGAGCGCGGCGTGGACGCGGGGACCGCCTGACCGCCTAGGGAGGGGCCATGAGCAACGCCGAACTCGCCCGCCACCTCGAGCTGTTCGCCGACCTGCTGGAGATCGAGGGCGAGAACCGCTTCAAGATCCGCGCCTACCGCAACGCCGCGCGCACCATCTACGACCTGCCCGAGCAGGTCGAGGCCATGGTCGCCGACGGCGCCGACCTCACGCAGATCCCCAGCGTCGGCAAGGAGATCGCCGAGAAGCTCGAGGCCATGGTCGCCACCGGCGAGCTGCCGCAGCTCAGCGAGCTCTCGCAGAAGATCCCCCTGGGCGTCACCGAGGTCATGCGCGTGAAGGGCATGGGCCCCAAGCTCGCCGAGGCCGCCTGGCGCGAGCTCGCCATCGACAGCGTCGACGAGCTCGAGAGGGCCGCCAAGGCCGGCAAGCTCGGCGCGCTACCGGGCTTCGGCGAGAAGCGCCAGGCCACCATCCTCAAGAACATCGAGGCCTACCGCAAGAACGTCGAGCGCCTGCGCATCGGCGACATCGACCCCGTGATCGCGCCTCTGGTGGCCGCCCTGCGTGCCGTGGAGGGCGCCGAGCGCGTGGAGGTGGCGGGCTCCTACCGGCGCCGGCGCGAGACCGTCGGCGACATCGACCTGCTGGCCATCGCCGCGGACGACGCGGCCGCGGCCGCCATCACGGCGGCCTTCGTCGGCTACCCCGAGGTCGACGAGGTGCTCGGCAGCGGCGACACGCGCTCGAGCGTGCGCCTGCGCAACGGCCTCGAGGTCGACCTGCGCGTGATGGAGGCGGAGAGCTTCGGCGCCGCGCTGCTCTACTTCACCGGCTCCAAGGCGCACAACGTGGCGCTGCGGCAGATCGCCCTCGAGCGCGGCCTCCACCTCACGGAGTACGGGCTGTTCGAGGGCACCGGCGCGGAGGGCGAGGGGGCCAGCCCGAAGTCGAGCGGCAAGCTGGTCGCCAGCCGCACCGAGGAGGAGATCTACGAGAAGCTCGGCCTGCAGTACGTCGAGCCTGAGATGCGCGAGGACCGCGGCGAACTGGCGCTGGCCGCGAAGGGCCAGCTGCCCACGCTCGTCACGCTTGCCGACCTCCGCGGCGACCTCCACATGCACAGCACCTGGTCCGACGGCAAGGCGAGCGTGGCCGAGATGATGCGCGCCTGCATCGAGCGCGGCTACGAGTACATGGCCCTCACCGACCACTCCAAGGCGCTCGCCATGACCGGTGGTCTCGACGAGGAGAAGCTGGCGCGGCAGTGGGAGGAGCTCGACCGCGTGGTGGCCGAGAACCCCGGCATCACGCTGCTGCGCGGCATGGAGGTCGACATCCTCAAGGACGGCAGCCTCGACCTGTCCGACGAGTGGCTCGAGCGCCTCGACATCGTGCTGGTGAGCGTGCACTCGCACTTCGGTCTGAGCCTGGAGGAGCAGACGGCGCGCATCGTGAAGGCCGTGTCGCACCCGGAGGTGAACGTCCTGTGCCACCCCACCGGGCGCATACTCGGCGCGCGCGAGGGCTACGCCGTCGACCTGCAGGAGGTGTTCGACGCCTGCCACGCCAACGGGGTGGCGGTCGAGCTCAACGCCTCCTACATGCGCCTGGACCTGTCGGACGTCAACGTCATCGCGGCGCGCAAGCGCGGGCTGATGGTCAGCATCGGCACCGACGCTCACAGCGTGAAGGAGCTCGACGGCATGCAGCTCGGCATCGACCAGGCGCGCCGGGCGTGGCTCACGCCCGAGCACGTGCTGAACGCGCGGCCGCTCGACGAGGTGAGGCGGTTCCTGGCGAAGGGGCGGTGACACCGATGGGGACGCGGACCCTCGCGCCTTATAGACCGATACGTCTACCGCTCCGTGGACGCCCGGGAGCGACCGTGAGGCGGTCCGGGTAGTGCGCGAGCCGATGCGTAGCGCGCCTCGGGGCTTCAGGGGCGGGAACGCCACCAGCGAGGCTCGGTTAGGGGTCACGTGAACGTCGCCATCGCCACGTTGGCCGATCGGCCGGACCTCGTGCCTCGGTTCGAGGACGCGGCGCTGGCGTCGG
>JAAYYF010000090.1 GCA_012515535.1 Deinococcales bacterium | reverse complement strand
GGCCCCTGGGAGAAGGCGGCGCTCACCGACCTGGTGATGGACCTGCGCGAGGTGCAGCAGCGCCTCACCGCCACGTTCGTCAAGGAGCGCCCCGCCCACGAGCTCGAGGAGTTCCTGGCGCCACTGGCGCCGCTGACGCGCTACCAGGACGCGCTCGCCAGCGTGCGCGCCGCCGACGCCCTCGACCTGGCGTCGGGCACGGTGCTGGTGCGGCTCCTGAAGCAGGCCGAGGCCGCGGCCGCCAAGAGCCGGGTGCGGGAGGGGCGCTGAGCTAGGTAGCGAGCGGCGGGCGGGGGCACGCGTTCGCCCCGCCCGCCGCGCCGCGGCCCCGCGGGCCGGTCAGGCCGGCGTCGACGCCCTGCTGCCCACGAAGGCGCGCAGCAGGGCGTCGAGCCGTTCCAGGCCCAGCGGGGTGGCGCGCAGCACGCTGCCCTCGAGGACGAGCAGGCCGTGGCGCGTGGCGTCGCGCAGCCAGGCGGGCGCCACCGCGGCCAGCGCGCGCCCGGTGCGCGCCTCGAGGCGCGCCAGGTCGACGCCCTCGCGTGTGCGCAGGCCGGTCATGAGGCGCTCGAGCACCACGTCGTCGGCGTCGAGCACGTCGCGCTCGGGCGGCGCGCCCAGCAGCCAGGTCTTGATGGGCGGGTTCTTGGTGCGCGTGCCGAAGGCGCCCTCGGGCAGGTAGGCCGAGGCGCCGGGGCCGAGCGCCAGGTAGCGGTCGCCGCGCCAGTAGGCGAGGTTGTGCAGCGACTCCTCGCCGGGGCGCGCGAAGTTGCTGACCTCGTAGCGCTCCAGGCCGTACTCCGCGACGACGTCGCCGGCCAGCTCGAAGGCGTCGGCGTCGACGTCGGGGTCGATCACGATGCCGCGGCGGCCGAACGGCGTGTCCGGCTCGATGGTGAGGCTGTAGACGCTCAGGTGGTTCACGCCCAGGTCGAGCACCGTGCGCAGGTCGTCGGCCAGCCGCTGGCCGGGCACCGCCATGATCACGTCGACGTTCACGCGCATGCCCGACGCCAGCGCCAGGCGCACCGCCTCGAGCCCAGCCTCCGCGTCGTGCGCGCGCCCCAGGTAGGCGAGCACCGCGTCCTGGCTCGACTGCAGCCCGATCGAGAGGCGCGTGACGCCGAGCCGCCGGAACAGCTCGAGGCGCCGCGCGTCGAAGGTGAGGGGGTCGGCCTCGAGCGTGGTCTCCAGGCGCCCCACGCGCCCGTCGGCGTCGGCCCAGCCGCGGCGCAGCGCCGCGAACACGCGCTCGAGCTCCGCGTCGCGCAGGTGCGAGGGGGTGCCACCGCCCAGGTAGACGGTGTCGAGGGGGCCGGGGTACGCGGTCGCCACCTCCGCCGCCTCCGCCTCCAGCCGGTCGAGGTAGCGCGCCACCAGCGGCTCGCTGCGCAGCATCTTGTGGAAGTCGCAGTACGGGCAGACGCTGGGGCAGAACGGGACGTGCAGGTAGAGGGCGGCGACGCGTCCCTCGGTGGGCCTAGGGGCGCTGGCGGCGGTAGCGGCCGGGTGCTCGGCGGGCGGCATCGCTGAAGCGTACGGCATGCGCGGCCGCGCGCCGGTATCGCTGGGGGCGCGTCGCGCCATACAGGGCCCGCCGCGGCTAGCCGGGACGACGGAGCGGCGCCCCCTCGTGCGGGGGCGCCGCTCCGTGCGCCGCGGGCCGCGGCGCCAGCTTCAGCGAGGGCTCAGTCGAGCTGGGCCATCTGGTCGTCGAGGATCAGGTTGGCCTCGCGGTTGGCGAACGTCAGCGTCTCCGCCACGTCGGCGCCGTCCATGATGGCCGCCATCTCGGAGTCGATCAGCGCGCGCACGAAGTCGTAGCCGGGCACGTTCGGCTCGGCGATGCCGTAGTCGAGCAGCTCGAAGGCGGTCTGGTACGGCGGCAGCGACTCGAAGAACTCGGTGAGGCCCGCCGCCACGCTCTCGCGCACGGGGAAGTACTGGCTGGCCGTGGCCCAGGCGGCCTGCGCCTCGGTGCCGGTGTAGTACTTGAGGAAGAGCCAGGCGGCGACGGTCTCCTCGGGGGTGTGCCCGGCCGGGAGGCTGACCGAGGCGCCGTAGACGTTCATGACCGGCTCGGGGGTGGTGTGCGGGATGGCCGCCACGTTCCACTCGAAGCCGGCGCCGGCTTCCACGGCGCTCTGGTAGAACGGCAGGCCCGAGGAGCTGGAGACGGTGAACAGGGTGCGGCCGGCGCCGAAGTTGGTCTGGTCGCCGTACTGCTCGGACACGAACACGGCGCAGCCCTTCTCGAACAGGCCCTGGAGGAACTCCATCGCCGCGATGGCGCCCGGGTCGTCGAGCGTGTAGCGGTTGGTCTCGGCGTCGTAGACGTTGCCGCCGAAGGCGAAGGTCCACGAGGCGAAGCGGCTGGCGTCGATCGACAGCTCGTAGCCGTAGGGGCGGCCGGTGGCGGTGGCGCCGGAGAAGGCGTTCTCGCTGGCGGCGCAGGCGGCGGCCTCGAACTGCTCGGGGGTGGTGGGCGGGCCCTCGAAGTCGATCAGGCCCTGCTCGCGCAGCTCGTCGAGCCAGCTCTGGTTGTAGTAGAGCATCTCCATCGAGCGGTTCGGCGCGATGCCGAGGCGCTGGTTGTCGAAGCTGGGGAAGATGTCCGACTGCCAGAAGCCGGGGAAGAAGTCGTCGATGTCCTCCTGGGTGAGGCCCCAGCGCTCGGACTCGACGAGCGGCGTCATGTCGACGAGGCCATCGACGAGCTGGTAGGTGGCCGCCTGGTTCTGGTAGGCCACCACGATGTTCGGGGTGTCCTGGGTGCCGAGCAGCGCCACCATCTTCTGGAAGATGTCGTCGTAGCCGCCCTGGTACTCGGCCACTACGGTGATGCCGTACTCGTTGGTGGTGTTGAACTCCTCGACGATCTCCAGCAGCGCCGTCTCGCGCTCGCGGCTGTGCTGGTGCCAGAAGGTCACCGTCTGTCCGCTGGGGTCGACGTTCTCGTAGTCCACGGCCTCCTGCGCCATCGCCGGGGAGGCCAGCAGCAGCGCCAGCAGCGCCGCCAGGACGAACCTACCGATCTTCATGCGAACTCCTTCCGAACCTACGTCTCGCTCGAGCGACCGCGCCCGCCGCCCATCGGCGAGCGCGAGAGCTGCGGACCGGGCCCCGGCTCCTGCGGAGCTTCGGGCCTGCGTGCACCAACGGACGCGCGTCCGTGAATGCCGAAGCGGCGTGGGGTGCGCCCGGCTCATCCCTTGAGCCCCGACGTGGCGATCCCCTCGGTGAACTGCTTCTGGGTGAAGAAGTAGACGACGAGCACCGGCAGCACCGTGATGACCGTGCCCGCCATCAGCAGGTGCGTCTCGGGGCCCGCCTCGGAGAGGAAGGTGTAGAGCCCCACCCCCAGCGGGCGCCACTGCGGCGTGGTGGTCACGAGCAGCGGCCACAGGAACTCGTTCCAGGAGGTCACGAAGGTGAGCAGCGTGGCCGTCATCAGCACGGGCTTGCTCATGGGGACGACCACGGCGGTGAGGAAGCGCAGGTGCCCGGCGCCGTCGATGACGGCGGCGTCGTAGAGCTCGTTGGGGATGCTCACGAAGAACTGCCGCAGCAGGAAGATGATGAACGCCGTGGCCATGAACGGCACCGTCAGCGCCGGCAGCGTGTTCATCCAGGAGCCCCAGGGGACGATCTGGCCGCGCACCATCAGCAGGTTGGGGATGAAGGTCACGGTGCCCGGGATCATCAGCGTGGCGAGCAGCACCATGAAGATCGCCTCGCGCCCGGGGAAGCGGATGCGCGCGAAGGCGTAGGCCGCCAGCGTGCAGGTGACGAGCACGCCCAGGATCACGAGCGCCGTGATGATCACCGAGTTGCGGAAGTAGAGCGCGAAGTTGGCCTCGCTCCAGGCGACCTGGTAGTTCGACCACTGCGGCGACGCCGGCAGCGGCACGCGGTTGATGGTCTCGCCGAGCGTCATCAGCGAGGTCGACAGCATGTAGAAGAACGGCGTGACGCTGACGAGCGCGCCCACGATGAGCAGGAAGTAGATGGGCAGGTGCGCGAGGCGCAGCTCGAACGGCTCGCGCGTGCGGCGCGCCGTCCTGGGGGCGGCCTGCGCCTCGACCGCAGCGGCCTCGGCGGTGCGGCGTTCGCGGGCGGTCGTGTCAGCCACCGAGCGCCCTCCGGCCGAAGAAGCGGTTCTGCATCAGCGTGAGGATCAGGATGATCACGAACAGGATCACCGACTGCGCCGCCGCCATGCTGAAGTCGTTGCGCCGGTAGAAGGTGTCGAAGATCACGATGCTGGCCGTGTCGACGGCGTCGCGGGTGGCGCCCGAGCGCATCACGTACAGGTGGGTGAACGCCTGGAAGGTGCCGATGAAGCCCAGCACCGTCAGGTAGAAGGTGACGGGCGCCAGCAGCGGCACGGTGATGAAGCGGAACTGCTGGCGCTTGTCGGCGCCGTCGATGGCGGCGGCGTCGTACAGCTCGGGGGCGATGTTGCCCAGGCCCGCCAGGAAGATCACGGCGTTGTAGCCGGTGTAGGTCCAGATGCCGAACAGGATGACCACCACCAGCGCCAGCGACGGCCCCGCCCAGAAGCCCGTGAAGGAGGCGTCGGGGAACAGCCCGCCGAAGAGCAGCTGGCTCACCGGGCGCGTCTCGAACAGCCAGCGCTGCGGCTCGATGCCCACCCAGCCGAGCACCTGGTTGGCCAGGCGCTCCTCGCGCGGGCTGAAGATGTTGCGGAAGATCGCGGCCCCGGCCACGGCCGGCGTGACGTAGGGCAGGAAGTAGAGCATGCGGAACAGCTGCTGGCCGCGGATCTTCTGGAACAGCAGCGTGGCCAGCACCAGCGCCAGCGCGATCTGGATCGGCACCGAGCCGAAGCCGTAGTAGACGGTGCGCACCAGGCCGTTGAGGTAGACGCGGTTGCCCGCCTCCATCATCAGGCCCCAGCCCAGCGCGATGGCCACGCCCGCGCCCAGCAGCGTGAGCGCCCCGAGCGCCTTGGCGTAGGTGGGGGCGCCCTGGCGGTCGCCCCTGAAGGCGTCGGTCCAGAGCCAGTGCGCCACCAGGATCAGGAGCAGGCCGCCGAAGAAGGCCGCCGCCCCCCACCAGTCGCCGAAGGTGCTGGTGTAGTTGCTGAGGCCGATGAAGTCGCCCTTGCGGATGCGCCAGCGGTGCAGGCTCATGTACACCGAGTAGGCGATGGGGAAGAGCCCGAACACCGCGATGACCAGCGTGGCGGGCAGGACGAAGAGGTAGGCGGTGAGCCACTCGCGCCGCTCGCGCGCCTGGACACGCCTGCGGGTGGGTCGGCGCGTTGGGGTGATCGTCGACATCGGCGTTTCCGGCTTCCCGTCAGGTCCGTTCAGGTCGCGAGCGGTCGTCGCTGGCTCCCTGAGCGTAGCGGCGTCCGGTCATCCTCGGGTCAGGCCTCGGGGGGCCGACGTGCTGCCTCGAAGTCGCATCGCGTCAACTATAGCCAACGCGGCGGGGGGGCGGAACCGCGAGCCGTAACGGCGGGGGAAACCCCGGCGGCGCGCCCGTGCTTTGCGGCGGCGCGCGGGGCTAGAGTTGGCGGGTGGCCAGGCGACGCGACACCACGAGGCAGGAGCAGGGGCGCGCGGCGCCGGCGGGCGAGCGCTGGTTCGCCGAGCTGGTGCCGGGCCTGGAGGCGCCGGCGCGCGCCGAGCTGCAGCGGCTCGGGGCGCGGCGCCTGGAGCCCGTCGCGGACGGGGTGCGCTTCGAGGCCGCGCAGCCGGCGCGGCTCGTGCGCGAGGCGCGGCTGGTGGCGGCCTTCTACCTGGCGCTCGACTTCGCGGTGCCGCGGCCCAAGGCGCTGCTCGGCGACGCCGCCTTCCGGCGCCTGAGCGAGGCGGTGGCGCGCGTGGCGGGGCCCCACGGCCGCGGCACCCCGCTGTCGGGCGGGCCGTTCGACGGGCTGCGGCTGGCGGCCGCCGGCGCCGGTTCGCCGGTGATGCTGCGCCTCGGTGAGGCGCTGGCGGGCGCCGCTGGCCTCGGCTTCGACCCCGAGGCGGGCGAGCTGGTGGTGCGCCTGCGGCCGGGCCGAAGGGGCGGCTGGGAGGTGTTGGTGCGCCTCACGCCGCGGCCGAGCTCGGCGCGCGCTTGGCGCGTGTGCAACCGCGCCGGCGGCCTCAACGCCGTGGTGGCGGCGGCCATGAACGAGCTGGTGGGCGTGCGCCCCGACGACCGCTACCTGAACCTGATGTGCGGCTCCGGCACCCTGCTGGTCGAGCGCGCCCTGGCGGGCCCGGCGCGGCGCCTGGTGGGCGTCGACCTGGACCCGGCCGCGGTGACCTGCGCCGAGCGCAACCTCCAGGCCGCCGGCGCGGCCGAGCGCTGCGAGCTGCTGGCAGCCGACGTGGCCGAGCTCGACGCCGGCCTCGGGCGCTTCGACGTCGTGGTGGCCGACGCCCCCTGGGGCGACGCGGTGGGCGAGCACGACGCCAACCGCCGGCTCTACCCGCTGCTGCTCGAGAGGGCGGCGGCGCTGGCGGCGCCCGGCGCGCGCTTCGCGCTGCTGACGCACGAGGTGAGGCTGGCGCGGCGCCTGCTGCCGGCCGCGCCCGGCTGGGAGCTCGTGCGCGAGCTGCAGGTGGCGCACGGGGGCCACAACCCGCTGCTGCTGCTCCTGGGGCGGCGCTGACCCCCGCCAGGGCGTCCGGGGCGCCGTGATAGACTTCGCCCCGTGATCGACGCACTTCCTGGCTCCGGGACCGGCCGCGTTCGGCGCGCCGGCAGGCCGTGAGGGCCGCCGCCCTGGCGCGGCTCAAGCCGGGCTGGTACCTGCTGATCGCGCTGCTCGTCTACGCCGTGGTCGTCTCGGTCCTGCTGGCGCGCGCCTCCGGGCGGGCGCAGGCGGCGGAGGCGCTCGCCGCGGCGGCGTCCAGCGAGGCGGCCGCGCGCGAGGCGTCTGACCCGCTCCCCAGCGCCGCGTCGCCGGGCCTCTGGTTCCCCATCCCCGGCGCCCGCCTCCCCGCCTCCGACGACAACCTGCCCGGCGCGCCGCGCGCCTACCGCCACGGCGTCAGCCAGGGCTTCGACTTCTACGACGGCGACGCCGGCGTGCCCGTCAGCTACGGCACCCCGGTGGTGGCCGCCGCCGACGGCCAGGTGGTGCGCGCCGACCTGGGCTACACCGAGATGGACCCGCGCGCCTGGGAGGTGCTGATGGCCGACGTCTCCGAGGCCGGGGCCGACGAGGAGCAGCTCGACCGCCTGCGCGGCCGCCAGGTGTGGATCCGCACCCAGGACGGCACCGTGCTCCGCTACGGCCACCTGGCCTCCGTGCGCAGCGGCCTGCGCACCGGCAGCAACGTCTACCGCGGTCAGGTCATCGGCTACGTGGGCAACTCCGGCACCGACCGCGCGGTGGCCGGCGGGCAGGACGGCGCGCGCCTGCGCTTCGAGATCTGGGAAGAGGGCGGCGACTTCTTCGGCGCGGGGCTGGACGCCACCGCGGTGCGCCTGGCCGCGTCGGCGCTGTTCGTGGGGCCATGAGCGAGCGACCCTCCGACCGCCCCCCGGCCGAGGCCACGCCACCCGTCGTGGTCGACGGCTCCGAGCCCACCGCGCTGCAGATCGTGTGGCGCAACGTCTGGGTCCGCGCCCTCACCTACGTGCTGCTCAGCGTGCTGCTGGCGGTGGTGCTGTGGCGCTTCCGCGCCAGCTACGCCTTCGCCCTGCAGGTGGCGGTGATCGGCTTCCTCATCGCCTACATCCTCCACCCGGTGGTGGCGTGGCTGGGGCGCCTGCGGGTAGGGCGCGGCCTGGCGGTGGGCATCACCTACGCGCTGCTCCTGCTGCTCCTGGCCTTCGGCTCGGTGATCGTCAGCCAGGTGGTGCTCGAGACGGGGCGCTTCGTGCAGCTCATCCCCCGCGCCCTCGACGACGTGGGCGCCTGGTTCTCGGCGCTGCAGGCCTGGCTGGTGGGCGTGAGCGACGGCCTGCCCGACTTCCTCTCGAACCGCCTGGGCGTGTCGGAGGACAATGGCGAGCTGGCGCTGCAGGTGCGCGAGCAGTTCCAGAACTTCCTGCAGCAGCTGGTGCGCGGCCTGCAGGGCCTCCTGGAGGACATCGTCACGGGCGGCCCCGGGCTGCTGCTGTCGGGCGCCACGGCGGTGATCTCCACCACCTTCCAGATCTTCCTGATCCTGCTGGCGGGCGTCTACTTCCTCTACGACTTCCCGCGCTTCGGGGCGTCGTTCAAGCGCCTGGTGCCGGTGCGCCACCGCGCGCTCGCCGACGACCTGCTCGCCAAGGCCGACCTGGCGGTGGGCGGCTACCTGCGCGGCCAGCTGTTCATCACCATGCTGCTGGGGGTGATGATCTGGATCGGCCTCAGCCTCCTCGGCATCCCGCTCGCCACCGCCATCAGCTTCCTGGCGGCGGTGTTCAACCTGGTGCCCTACCTGGGGCCGATCCTGGGCGTGGTGCCGGCGGTGCTGCTCGGCTTCACCGTCAGCCCCTGGGCGGCGGTGGGGGCGGCGGTGGTGTTCACCATCGCCAACCAGCTCGAGGCGCACCTGCTGTCGCCCCTGATCCTGTCGCGCAACACCAACCTGCATCCCATCACGGTGATGCTCGCGATCATGGCGGGCGTTGGCATCATGGGGCTGCTGGGCGCCCTGATCGCGGTGCCGCTCGTGGCGCTCGTCAAGGTGGTGATGGAGGACTACCTGCTGACCCGCCCCGCCTTCACGGGCCTGCCGCGCGAGAGCACGGCGCCGCTGATCGGGCCGCCGCCGGTGGCGGACGCGCCCACGGACGCGCCGGCGGAGGAGCTCACGGAGGGGGCGCGGGCGCGCCCGCGCGACGGCGACGACGAGGCCTGAGGCGCGCCGCGGGCCGGCGGGAGCGCGGTACCGCAGCCTGGTCCGACGTGTTCGGCGCCTAGCGCGTCGCGGTCCCTCCGAGCGCGGCGGCGCGCCTCAGCTCGCCTCGGCCTTCGACGAGCGCGTGGCGCGCTGCCGCGCTCCCTTCCACTCGTACATGCGCGAGTCGGCGCGCTGCATCAGCGCCTCGGGCTCGAGGCCGTCGTTGGGGTAGCTGGCCAGGCCCACGCTGGCGCCCAGCCGCACGCCCTGCACCTCGATCTGCGACAGCAGGCCGGCGATGCGCTCCATGGCGCTGTGGGCCGCCTCGGGCCGCACCTCGGGCAGCACCAACACGAACTCGTCGCCGCCCCAGCGGAACACCGAGTCGGTGGAGCGCTTGGCGCGCCGCAGCACGTCGGCCACCTCCACCAGCACCGCGTCGCCCACGGCGTGGCCGAAGCGGTCGTTGAACTGCTTGAAGTTGTCGAGGTCGACCATCACCAGGTTGAGGTGGTGCTCGTAGCGCCGCGCGCGCGAGAGCTCCTGGCGCACGGCGCGCTCGAACCCCTCGCGGTTGCCCAGGCCCGTGAGGGCGTCGGTGATCGCGGAGCGCTCCAGCTCGACCATCTGCTCGGCCTGGCGCACGATCACCGCGATGTGCTGCGCGAACGCCTCGGCGACGCGCAGCGCGTTGCTGCCGAAGGCGTCCTCGGTGGAGAAGTTGTCGATGTTGAGGATGGCCACGATGCCGTCGTGGTCGGCGATCGGGATCATCACCTGGCTGCGCATCTCGCCCAGGCGCCCGCCCTCCAGGTGCAGCGGCGTGCGCTCGGCGGTGGCGCTGTGGCGCGCGATGGCGTCGCCCTTGAGCACGCGCGCCACCCCCTGCTCGAAGCGGTGCACGTCGCCGGCGTACCACTGCACCTGCTCCGCGTAGGTGAAGGGGCCGGCGTTGTTCTGCAGCTCCTCGAGGTCCCAGCCGACGGCGGCCTCGTAGTAGAAGAGCTCGTCGTGCCGGACCAGGATGCTGACGGCCTCGGCGCCCGGCACCAGCTCCAGGGTGGCCTCGGCCGCGCGGCGGTACAGCACGTTCGGCGCCTCCGAGGAGCTCAGCTGGCGGATCACCTCGAGCATCGCCAGCAGCTGGCGGTTCAGGGTGCTGCGCTCCAGCGCCGCCGAGAGCGGGGTGGCGGCCGCCAGCAGCATGCGGCGCTGCTCCTCGGTCCAGGGGCGCGGCGTGCGCAGGCGCGTGAGCGCCAGCACCGACTGCATCCGCTCGGAGGCGTCCACGATCGGCAGCAGCGCCACCGAGCGCGCGTCGGCGGAGGCGGTCCACACGGGGCCCTCGAGGCGGTCCACGAAGACGGGGCGGCGGCTCCGCCACACCTCCGCCAGGTCGCCGTCGAGCGTGAGGCCCGCGGCCAGGCGCTTCTCGAGCGCGGCGGTGAAGTCGCCGCGCACCGCCAGCGGCCGCAGGCGCCCGTGCTGCAGCAGCAGGAAGGCGCCGCAGTCGATGTCGAGCGCCGGCAGCAGCACCTCGAGGGCGGCCCCGGCGGCGTCACCGACGTCGTCGGTGAGGAGCAGGCGCTGACTGAGGTCGGCGAGCGTCTTCTGCTCGGCCTTGTTGCGCTCCAGCGCGGCGGTGGCCTCGAGGCGGTAGAGGACCTCCTCCATCATGCGCACGAAGGCGTCGAGCGAGTCCTGCACGTGCGCGCCGAAGGCGTCGAGGCGCTCGTGCTCGAGGTTGAGCACCGCGCGCACGGTGCCGTCGACCACGATGGGCAGCGCCAGCTCGCTGCTGGTGGGCTCGGCGCCGGGCGCCACCATGTAGTCGGGGTCCACGGAGGTGTCGGGCACGTACTGCCGCAGGCCGCTCAGGTAGGCGCGCCCGGTGACGGTCTCGAACGGGATCGAGAAGTCGGGCTCCACCTGCCAGCGCCAGGTGGTGTGCACGCGCAGCCCCTCGCCCTCGGGCACGAAGACCTCGGCGTGGGTGAAGGGCAGGATGTCGGAGAGCAGCCGGGGCGCGTTGCGGAACAGGTCGTCCTCGCTGACCGACTGGTTCAGCTCCACCGCCGCCTGCTGCAGCAGCTGCGCGCGGCGCTCGGAGCGGCGGGCGCGGCGCTCGGCGGCGCGCCACAGCATGTAGATCTGGTTCCCCGCCAGCGTGCCCAGCGCCAGCGCGACCAGCAGGCCCGCGTAGTCGAGCAGGCTGGCCGGTACGCCCGTGACCTGCGCGCGCAGCCACAACAGCACCAGGCCCAGGGGCGAGAGCGCCGCGGCCGAGCGCCAGCCCATGCCCGTGGCGATCATCAGCACCGGGATGGCGATCAGGAAGCCCTGCCAGATGCCGGCCTCCCGGAGGGGGAAGCTGAGCAAGAACAGCACGGTCGACAGCGAGGCCAGCAGGGCGGGCCCCGCCTTGATGCGGACCCGCGACGGGCGGCGCGACGGCTCGTGCGACAGGCGTTCCACGACCGCATCATTCCAGGGGGCGTATGACAGAGGTCTTAAGGGGTTCTGACGGGTTCGTCACGCTGGCAGCGGGGCGAGCGATGGTGGCCCGGGTCCCGGTCGGGCGCCCGGGGCCGCGCGATAGACTGTCCCCCGTGAAGAAGAAACGCCCCCAGCGCCCCGCGGACCGACCCACGCGCTTCGACCTCGAGGCCCTTGGGCTCGTCGTCCTGGCGCTCGGGATCTTCATGGCGGGGGTGCTGCTGCCGGCGGTGCCCACCGGCGAGCTGGGCGCCAGCGTGCGCGACGCCCAGGTCAGCCGCCTCGGCTGGGCCGCCTACGGCCTGCCGCTGCCGCCGCTGGTGCTGGGCGCGCTGTTCCTGATGCGTCGCAACCCGCGCTGGTGGCCGCGCGCGCTGCTCGGCTACCTGCTCCTCACGGCCGGCCTGTGGGGCATCACCGTGGGCGTGGCCCCGGCCGCCACGGGCGCCTGGGGCGCCGGCCTGCGCCTGGGGCTGGGCAGCCTCTGGGGCACGCTGGCGGCGCTGCCGGCGGTGGTGGTGGCCACGGTGGGCGTCGACCTGCTGCTCGGCTGGCCGCCCACGCGCCTGCTGCGCTCCGCCCTGCGCGCCACCTTCGGCGCCATCAAGCGGGCGTGGCGCTGGCTCACCGCCACGCGCCGCGAGCTGCGCCGCCGCGCCGCCTTCCAGGCCGACGTGGCGCAGGCCAGGCGTGCCCTCGCCGACCTCGACCGCGACCTGCAGGCGCTGAGCAGCCTCTACCCGGGCAGCGCCGAGCTGGAGGGCTGGCGCGCCGACGTGCAGCGGAGCCGCCAGCTGCTCGCCGACCCCGACGAGGCCGCCCTCAAGGAGGCGCGCGCCGACCTCAAGGCGTGGCAGGGGGCGGTCGCCGGCTTCACCAAGGACCGCGCCGGCGAGCTCGGCTACCAGCTCGACGCCGAGGAGGCGCGCCCGCCCGAGCCCGAGGCCAACACCTTCGAGGCGTGGGCGACGGTCCTCAAGCGCGGCCTCGACGACCCGCTGCCCGAGCGCGGCCTGGCCGCCGAGGCGCTCGAGCGCGTGCGCAAGGCGCTGGCGCTCGACCTGGTGGCGCTGATGGAGCGCCAGCGGCGCCTGGCGCGCGAGCGCGACCAGGACAAGCGCGAGCTGAGGCGCATGACCCCGCGGCAGCTGGCTCAGGCCTACCAGGCGCACCAGCAGCGCGTGGCGGAGCTGCGCCGCACGGAGGACGACGCCGCCGAGCTGGCCACGCACGCCGCCGAGCTGGAGGCGTGGCGCCCCCTCATGGCGCGTCTGGCCCAGGGCCTCGCCGGCTACCCCGACTACGACGAGCTCGACGACTACCACCGCACGCTGGCCGCCGAGCTGAACGACAAGGGCCGCGAGCTCCTGCTGCAGGACGTGGGCTGGAGCGAGGCGCTGGAGGCGGTGCTGCGGCGCGCCGAGGCGCACCGCCTGGAGCTGGAGCGCGTCGCCGCCGAGCGCGAGCTGCAGGAGCGGCTCGCGTCCGAGCGCGCCGCCGTCGAGGCCGAGGCCGCCCGCGCCGCCGAGCTGGCGGAGGCCGAGCGCCTCGAGCTGGAGGCGCTGACCCTGAGCGAGGCCGAGCTGGAGCACCTCGCGCCGGCCGAGGCCGACCGCGTGCCGGTCGCGGCGGAGGCCGGCACGGTCGGCGCCGCCGCCAGCGCCGCCGGCGGAGCCGCCCCGGCCGCCGCCGCGCCCGTCGACGCCCGCGTCGAGCAGGCGCTCCTGAGCGACGGGGAGCTGCCCGCCCAGCGCCCCGCGGCCGGCGCCCCGCAGGCGCGCTCGGTGTCGGACCTGCCGCCGGCCGGTGCGATCGAGATCCAGGTGCCGCCCGTCGACCTGCTCGACGAGCCCTCGGGCCACGGCTACGACCACGCGGAGGCCGAGCGCGAGCGGCAGCAGCGCATCCGCCAGATCGACGAGACGCTCGCCAACTTCAAGCTCGGCGGGCGCGTGGTGTCGGCGGTGCGCGGCCCCACCGTCACGCGCTTCGAGGTGGAGCCGGCGCCCGGCGAGAAGATCAGCCGCTTCGCCAACCTCTCCGACGACCTGGCGCTGGCCATGGCGGTCGGCTCGGTGCGCATCGAGGCGCCCATCCCCGGCAAGAGCGTCATCGGCCTCGAGGTGCCGAACGCCTTCCCGGAGGTGGTGCGCTTCCGCGAGGCCGTGGCCTCCGGCGAGTTCCGGCGCTCGAAGGCGCGCATGCCGGTGGTGCTGGGCCGCTCGATCGAGGGCGAGATGTGGATCGGCGACCTCACGAAGATGCCGCACCTGCTCATCGCCGGCTCCACCGGCTCGGGCAAGTCGGTGGCGGTCAACACCCTGATCAGCTCGCTGCTCTACCGCTTCCTGCCCACCCAGCTGCGCTTCCTGATGGTCGACCCCAAGATGGTCGAGCTCACCCCCTACGACGGCATCCCGCACCTGCTGCGGCCGGTGGTCACCAACCCCGCCGACGCCGCGGGGGTGCTGCTGGGCGCCGTGGCGCACATGGAGCGGCGCTACAAGATGATGTCGAAGGTCGGGGCCAAGAACCTCGACCAGTACAACGAGAAGGCCGTGGCGCTCGACATGCCGCCGCTGCCGTTCATCACCATCATCATCGACGAGCTCGCCGACCTGATGATCACCAGCCCCAAGGAGGTCGAGTCGGCGATCATGCGCCTGGCGCAGATGGCGCGCGCCACCGGCATGCACCTGATCCTCGCCACGCAGCGCCCCTCGGTCGACATCCTGACGAGCCTCATCAAGGTGAACGTGCCGGCGCGCATGGCGTTCGCGGTGTCGAGCGGCCACGACTCGCGCACCATCCTCGACTCGATGGGCGCCGAGCGCCTCACGGGTCGCGGCGACATGCTCTTCTACCAGCCCGGACTGCCCAAGCCCGTGCGCCTGCAGGGGCCGTTCGTGAGCGAGAAGGAGACCACGCGCCTGGCCGACTTCCTCAGGCGCCAGTACTTCGACGACGACTTCGTGGAGGCGTACGGCGCCGACTTCGACCCGCCCTCGCCCGACGAGTCGGAGGCCTCGGGGCTCATCGACTGGAACGACGACAAGCTGCGCCTGGCCGCCGAGCTGGTGGTGAACGAGGGCCAGGCCAGCGTGTCGCGGCTGCAGCGGCGCCTCAGCGTGGGGCACGCGCGCGCCGGCAAGCTGATGGACTCGCTCGAGGGCCTGGGGGTGGTGGGCCCGCACCAGGGCAGCAAGCCGCGCGAGGTGCTGGTCACCTTCGAGGAGCTGCCCGACATCTTCGGGCGCTGAGGCGGCGGGCGGGCCGAGCGCGCGCACGACCCGCCCCGGCGCGACCGGGCGCCGGCTTCAGCCCGGCCGCAGCACCTTCACGAACGGGGCGGTGGCCACCTCGGCCACGTCGACGCCTGGGGCCGCCACGCCGTAGGCCATGTGGGGGCTGTCGAACGCCACGCCCACCTGGCCGTCGGCGGTCACGGCGATGATGCCGCCGTCGCCGCCGCGGCGCGCCACCCCCGCCAGCGCGCGGCGCAGCGCCTCCTCGAGGGGGACGCCCGCCTCCAGCGCCGCGGCCAGCTTGCCGGCCGTGACCGCCTCCATGAACGCCTCGCCCTTGCCGGTGCACGACACCGCCACCAGCTCGTCGGCGTAGGTGCCGAGGCCTGGCAGCGGGGCGTCGCCGACGCGGCCGCGCCACTGGCCGGTGCGCCCGCCGGTGCTGGTGGCGGCGGCCAGGTGGCCCTCGTCGTCGAGCGCCACGGCGCCCACGGTGTTGGAGCCGGTGGGGCCGTGCGCGGCGGGCTGCTCGAGCTGCTCCTCGGCGCCCATGCGCCACAGCTCGAGCGCGGCGCGGCTCTTCTCGGTGATCAGCGCCTCGTTGGGCACCGGGTCGGCCACCAGCGCCTCGGCGCCGGCGCCGATCAGCAGCACGTGCGGGGTGGCGCGGCGCACCAGGTCCGCGAGCAGCACCGGGTTGGGGGTGTTGGTCACGCCCGCCACGGCGCCGGCGCCCGCGCCCGAGAGCATCACGCAGGCGTCGAGCTCCACGGCGCCGTCGCGCGTGAGGGCGCCGCCCACGCCGGCGTTGAAGGCGTCGGGGTTCGACTCCATGCTCGTCACGGCCGCCAGCACGGCCCGCAGGGCGCGGGGGGCGTCGTCGGAGGCGGGGGCGGTGAGGGCGACGTGGCCGGCGTCGACGGCCGCCCGCAGGCCGGCCGCGTACGCCGCGCGGTAGCGCTCGCGGATGGTGCCGGCGCCGCCGTGGATCAGGAGGATGGCCATGCCGGAGCTTAACCGCCGGGTGGCGCGGCGGGGCGGGGTTCTTCGGTACACTTGGGCTCGTGCGCCTCGTGATCTTCTACCTGATCCTCCTGGTGGCGCAAGGCTTCCTGTCGGCCCTGCTGGCGCCGGTCCCGGCCCCCGACCTGTTCCTTCTGGCGGTGCTCACCCTGCTCTGGCGCGTGCGCCCCTGGCAGCTGGTGCTGGTGGGCTACGGCGCCGGCCTCGTGCAGGACCTGGTGGGCAGCGGCGTGCTGGGCAGCCACGCCTTCGCGCTCGCCGCCGCCGCCCTGGTGGCGACGCTGGTGCGGGCGCAGCTCTCCAACACCGGCGTGCTGGAGCGCGCGCTGGTGGTGTTCGTCGCCTGCCTCGGCAAGTGGGTGGTGATGGCCGGCATGCTCGTGTGGCTCACCGGCGGCCCGTTCGGGCTGGGTAGGCTCGGGGGCGTGGCGCTGATCGAAGCGACCTTGACGGTGGCGGCCGGCCTGCTGGTGCTGCCCTGGGGGGCGGCGTTGCTGCAGCGCTCGCGCATCCTCCAGAAGGAGCTGCTCTGATGCTCGCGCGCATGAAGGTGCTGCTGGCGGTGATCTTCACCGTGCTGGCGCTGTTCACCGTGCGGCTGATGTACCTGCAGCTGGTGATGGGCGAGGAGTACGCCGCGCGCTCGCAGCAGAACGCCACGCAGCAGCGGCGCATCGTGCCGCTCCGAGGGCGCATCCTGGCGCGCGACGGCACCGTGCTCGCCGACGACCGCGTGGCCTACGACCTGCTCTACCGCGGCGGCGACATCCCCGACTGGCCGGCGCTCGCCGCCCTGCTGGGCATCGAGGGCGAGCCCCGGCAGCCCGACCGCACCAAGGCCGAGGAGCTCGTCAACGGCGCCGTGCTGGCCTGGAACATCCCCGACGAGCTGGTGCCGGCGGTGGAGGAGCGCGTGGCGGGCACGCCGAACCTCTACCTGCGCGAGCGCATCGAGCGCACCTACCCCACCAACCTCGCCGCCCAGACCGTCGGCTACACGCAGCAGGCCGACCCGGTGCGCAACCCCGGCTACTCGGTCAACGACCTGGTGGGCGTGGCGGGGCTGGAGGCGGGCCTCGAGGAGGTGCTCTTCGGCGCCGCCGGCACGCGCCAGGTCGAGGTCGACAACCGCGGCAACGAGGTGGCCTCGCACGTGGTGCTCAACGCGCAGCCCGGCCAGGACGTGGTCCTCACCCTCGACCCCCAGGTGCAGCGCGTGGCCGAGGACGTGCTCGCCAGCGCCCTCGAGCTGGTGAACGAGGACCGCGCGCGCGTGGGCCTGCCGCTCGAGGAGCAGGTGCATGGCGCGCTGGTGGCCCTCGACCCTCGCACCGGCGAGATCCTGGCCATGGCCAGCTACCCCACCTTCGACCAGAACGTGTTCACCCACCGCCCCTCCGACCCGGCGGCGGTGGCGGCGATCCTCGACGACGGCCGCAACATGCCGCTCTCGAACCGCGCCGTGGAGGCGTACGCGCCGGCCTCGACCTTCAAGCTCGTCACCGCCTCGACGATGCTGGAGTACGGCTACGCCGGCCCCAACACCCCCTACCCCTGCTCGGCGACGTTCCGCTTCGGCGGCATCACCTGGCAGAACTGGGCCAACTACCACAAGGGCAACTACGACGCGCGCCACGCCATCGCCGACAGCTGCAACACCTACTACTGGTACGCCGCCGCCGACACGCCCAACTGGACGCAGGGCTGGGCGCCGTTCATCGAGGACGTGGTCGAGCGCGCGCGCGAGTTCGGCTTCGGGGCGCGCCTGGACGTGGGCCTGCCGGAGGAGAAGAGCGGCCGCGTCCCCGACCAGGAGTGGGTGCGCGCCCAGCCGCAGTACGGCCACGGCTGGCTGCCGGGCTTCACCCTCAACACCATCATCGGCCAGGGCGACGTGCTGGCCACGCCGCTGCAGGTGGCGCAGCTCATCGCCATCCTGGCCATGGACGGCCGCGCGGTGCAGCCGCACCTGGTGAAGCAGGTGGGCGAGCAGCTGTTCGAGCCCGAGGTGAAGCAGCTGGGCGGGCGCTACTGGTCGGTGTTCAAGGAGGGGATGCGGATGATGTTCACCGACTACCCCTCGCGCTCGATCCTCGGCCCCAGCGTGTTCCCGGTGAGCGTGGCGGGCAAGACCGGCACCGCCCAGACGCCGCGCGGCGGCGACTACACCCACGCCTGGTTCATGGGCTTCAGCCCCTACGAGGACCCCGAGATCGCCTTCGTGGTATTCATCGAGTACGGCGGTTCCAGCTCACGCGTGGCCGTCCCGTTGGCGCGGGACTTCCTGGCCGGCTACTGGAGCCTGCGCGGCGTGGAGGTAGCGGCCAAGCCATGAAAGCCAGAGGAACGCGCGGCGGCATCCTGTTGTCGCTCGAGCCGGGTGACGACGCGGTGGGCGTCGGCGAGGCGCTGACGGCGCACGCCGAGCTGCTCGAGGGGCGCGTGTACCTCGAGCTCGCCGACCGCACCCCCTTCGAGGTGATCCAAGCGGTCCACGAGCGCGTGGCCGCCGCCGGCGGCACCCTCGTCGACGTGCGCCCGCCCACCGCGGTGGTGCAGGCGCGCGGCGAGACCGTCATCATCGCGCGCACGGTGCGCTCCGGCGCGCGCATCGAGTCCTCCGGCTCGGTGGTGGTGCTGGGCGACGTCAACGCCGGCGCCGAGATCCTCGCCAACGACGACATCATCGTGGTGGGCGTGCTGCGCGGCCTGGCGCACGCCGGCGCCGGCGGCAACGAGAAGGCCGTCATCTGGGCCGAGCGCATCCTGAGCCCGCAGCTGCGCATCGGCGGCGCCCTGGCGCAGGCCGGCGGCGACGACGCGGCCGCCGTCGCGGGCCCCGAGGTGGCGCACCTGAAGGGCGGCGCCATCGTCATCCGGCCGTGGAACGTGATCTCGTGAAGGACCCGGAGCCGCGGGCCGTTCCCGGCCACCGGCTCCCGAGGCGGTTCCGGCCCGCACCGTTCGCACGCTCTCGCGCCAGCGCGCGAGGGCTCTCGGAAGGAGCCCCACCGTGCACGACGTAGTCATCACGACCGCCATCCGCACCCCCGTGGGCCGCGCCCACAAGGGCCTGCTCAAGGACACCCGCCCCGACGACCTGGGCGCTCACGTGATCCGCGAGGCGCTGGCGCGCACCCCCGGCGTCGCCCCCGAGCACGTCGACGACGTGCTGCTCGGCAACGCCCACCCCGAGGGGGAGGCGGGTTACAACATGGCGCGCATCGCGGTGCAGCTCGCCGGTCTGCCCGACTCGGTGGCCGGCGCCACCATCAACCGCTTCTGCGCCTCCGGCCTGCAGACCGTCGTGCAGGGGGTGCACTCGATCGCGCTGGGCATGAACGAGGTGGTGCTGGCGGGCGGCTCCGACTGCACCAGCCGCGTGCCGATGGGCGGCCACCAGCTGGCGCCCAACCGCGCGCTGCTCAGGAGCAAGCCGGGCGCCTACCACGCCATGGGCCAGACCGCCGAGGCGGTGGCGAGGCGCTACGGCATCACGCGCGAGGAGCAGGACGCCTTCGCGCTGAAGAGCCACCAGAAGGCGCTGGCGGCGCGCGAGGCGGGCTTCTTCCAGGGCCACGTGGTGCCGGTGCCCACGCGCGTGAAGGACGAGGCCGGCGAGTGGCACGAGGTGGTGCTCGAGCAGGACGAGGGCCCGCGCCCCGGCACCAGCTTGGAGAAGCTCGCCGCGCTCAAGACGGTGTTCGCCGAGGACGAGGCCGCCACCGTAACGGCCGGCAACTCCAGCCCCCTGAACGACGGCGCCGCCATGACCGTGGCCATGCGCGCCGAGCGCGCCGCGGCGCTGGGCCTGAAGCCGCTGGCGCGCCTGGTGCAGGCGGCGGTGGTGGGCGTGGACCCCGAGGTGATGGGCATCGGCCCGGTGCCGGCCATCCGCAAGCTGCTGGAGAAGACCGGCATGAGCCTCGCGGACGTGGACCTGATCGAGATCAACGAGGCGTTCGCCAGCCAGGCGTACTACTGCCAGCGCGAGCTGGGCATCCCCGACGAGAAGCTCAACGTCAACGGTGGCGCCATCGCCATCGGCCACCCGCTCGGCGCCACCGGCGCGCGCATCGCCGCCGACCTCTTCGCCGAGATGCACAGGCGCCAGGCCGAGCACGGCATCGTCTCGATGTGCGTGGGCGGCGGGCAGGGGATGGCGGCGCTCTTCCGGCTGGCCTGAGGCAGGGTCGCGCCCTGCGGCCGCGACCGCGGTGGGCGCCCTCCCAAGCCGCGTTCGCCGTAGGGGCGCGCCGTCCGACCCTTCAGCGGGCCCGCCAGCCGCCCTCGCGCCCGCCCGCCCACTCCAGGGCGCCGGGCGGCTGGTCGGCGGGCCGCGCCAGCAGCGCCGCCACCACCTCCTCCAAGGGCACGCGGTAGGCGAAGCGCGTCTTGAGGTACCAGAGCTCGATGCGCGCCGCTACCTCGGCGGGCCCGGCGCCCTCCGGCAGCGGCCCCAGGCGCTCGAGGTAGACGGCCGAGCGGTTGACGGCCTGGTCGAAGAGCGCGTCACGCGGCATGCGGTCAGCTTAGCCAGCTGCGCGCCAGGCCGCTCAACGCCCCACCGCGCCGTTGTTGCGCCCGCGCGCCTCGTAGCCCGCCGCGCGCAGCGCCGCCGTGCCGCGCTCCTGCTCGTCGGCGTCCTCGAACGCCAGGCGGATCGCGCCGCCCGCCTCGCGCACGCCGAGCACCTCGATGTCCTTGACGTTCACGCCCGCCTCGCCCAGGGCGTGGGTGATGCGCGCGAGCTCGCCCGGCCGGTCGGGCACGGCGATCACCACCTCGAAGCGGGCGGGCAGCAGGCCGCGGCGCACGATGGGGATCGAGTCGCGCGTCAGGCGCGCGCGCTCGCCGGCGGCCAGCAGCGCCTCGGGGTCGTCGAGCAGCCGCTCCAGGCGCTCGAGCTGCGCGCGGTAGCCGGCCAGCGCCTGCTTCACGGCGGCGCGGTTGCCGGCCACCATGTCGCGGCTCATCAACGGGTCGCCGCTGGCCACGCGCGTGAGGTCGCGGAAGCCGCCGGCCGCCAGCAGCATCTTCAGGCCGCTCTCCTCGCCCTCGGCCACCAGCGCGGTCAGCGCCACCGACGCCAGGTAGGGGAGGTGGCTCACGGTGGCCACCAGGCGGTCGTGCTGCGCGGGCGCCACCTCGATGGGCCGCGCCCCGAGCGCCGCCACCAGGCCGCGCACGCGCTCCAGCGCCGCCGGATCGGTGCCCGCCTCGGGCGTCAGCACCCACACCGCGTTCTCGAGCAGCGCCGCCTCGGCGTGCAGCACCCCGCCGCGCTCGCTGCCGGCCATCGGGTGGCCGCCCACGAAGCGTAGCTCGCGCAGGCCCGCCACCACCGGCGCCTTCACGCCGCCCACGTCGGTGACGACGGCGTCCTCGCGCAGGTGCTCCTTCAGCGCTAGGCCGGTGGGCACCAGCGCGTGGCCCGGCGTGGCCAGCACCACCAGGTCGGCGTCGGCCAGCCACGGGCCCGGCGCCAGCTGCGCCTCGTCGATGGCGCCCAGGCCGCGCGCGGCGTCGAGCACCGCCGGGTCGCGGTCGAGGCCGATCACGCGCTCGGCCAGGAAGCGCTGCCGGGCGCCGAGCGCCACGGAGCCGCCGATGAGGCCGACGCCGGCCACCACCAGCGTGCCGACCAGGGGCGCGGGCCGCACGCGCGGCCCTAGAGCCGCTTGCCGAGGGCGGCGACCACCTGGCCGAGGCTCGCCATCAGCTGTCCGAACTCGGCGTCGTCGAGCTGCTGGGCGGCGTCCGACTTGGCCTCCTCGGGCCGGGGGTGCACCTCGACGATGAGCCCGTCGGCGCCCGCCGCGGCGCTGGCCAGCGCCAGCGCCGGCACCAGCGCGCGGCGGCCGGCGGCGTGGCTCGGGTCGACCCACACCGGCAGGTGCGACAGCTCCTTGAGCACCGGCACGGCACCCACGTCGAGGGTGAAACGCGTGGCGGTCTCGAAGGTGCGGATGCCGCGCTCGCACAGGATCACGTTGGGGTTGCCCTGGCTCAGCACGTACTCGGCGGCCTGCAGGAACTCGGCGATCGAGGTCGACATGCCGCGCTTGAACAGCACCGGCTTGCCGCTCTTGCCGACCTCGGCCAGCAGCGCGAAGTTCTGGCTGTTGCGCGCGCCGATCTGCAGCATGTCGGCGCTGGCCGCGACCTTCTCGACCAGCTCGGGGGCGGTGACCTCGGTGACGATGGGCATGCCGGTGGCGGCGCGCGCCTCCTCGAGCAGCTCGAGCCCCTCCTCCTGCAGCCCCTGGAAGGCGTACGGGCTGGTGCGCGGCTTGTAGGCGCCGCCGCGCAGCACCGCGCCGCCGTGGCGCTGCACGATGGCGGCGGCGTCCATCAGCTGCTCGCGCCCCTCGACGCCGCAGGGGCCGGCGGCCACCACGAAGCGGCCGTTGCCGGTCTTGACGGGCGTGGAGCCGGCGCCGCCGATGACCACGAACGAGTCGTCGCGGCGGAACTCGCGCGAGGCGAGCTTGTACGGCTTGGTGATGCGCACGACCGTGTCGACCGACGGCAGCGCGGCGAGCCGCTCGCGCAGCTCCTCGGTCGGGGCGGGGCCGATGGCGCCGACGAGCGTGCGCGACTCGCCCTCGCTGAGGTGGGGGGTGAAGCCCAAGCTGGTGACCTCGCTGACGACGCGCTCGACGGCGTCACGCGGGGCGTGCTTGGCCATGACGATGACCATAGGGGTGCTCCTGGGGGTGGTTCTGCTCCGGTGGGCAGGGGAGGGGCGGCTCGGGTGCGGGCGCGGCGGTCGCGCGGCGCCGGTGCGAGCCCTGGGTGGACCGGCCTAGGCCGGGTCCGCGACCGCGGGACCTGCGTAGGTCAGGGGGAGGGCCCGGGCCAGGCGTAGGACGGCGCTGCGATAGCCATAGCCATCGTCCACGGCACCACCTCCCGATCGCGGTCGAGTCATGGGCGAGAGTCTACCAGACCGCGGCCGGCGGTCAACCGGCCTGCCGGACGCGGCCCCGAGCCTCCCGCGCGACGTCGCCGAACGGCGCTCGGGCTCAGGCCACCGCCTCGGGGCGCCGCGTCGCCGCCAGCAGCAGGTCGAAGGGCGCGCGCTGCTCGGGGAACTCCTTGAACGCCATCTCCGGGTGCCACTGCACGCCCAGCACGAAGCTGCCGCGCTCGGACTCGATGGCCTCGACCACGCCGTCGCCGGTGCGCGCCACCACCACGAGGCCGGCGCCCACCTCGTCGACCGCCTGGTGGTGGTAGCTGTTGGTGCGGACGTCGAGGCGGCCGAACGCCCGCGCCAGGCGGCTGCCGGCCTCCAGGCGCACCGGGTGCAGCGGAGCCCCGCGCAGGTCGCGCTGGTCGTGCTGCCAGCTGCCCTCCACCGCGGGCAGATGCTGGTGCAGGGTGCCGCCCTCGGCCACGTTGATCACCTGGTGGCCGCGGCACACCCCCAGCACCGGCTTGCCGGCGGCGCGGAAGGCGCGGTAGAGGGCGATCTCGAAGGCGTCGCGGCGCTCGTCGACCGAGCCCAGCCGCCGGTCGGGGGTGGCGCCGAACAACGCCGGGTCGACGTCGGCGCCGCCGGTGAGGACCAGCGCGTCGGCCTGCTCCACGTAGGCGTCGGCCAGCGCCGGGTCGAGGACCGCCACCATCAGCGGCAGGCCCCCGGCGGCGACCACCGCCTGCGAGTAGTTGCGGCCCGTGAGCGAGTCCTCGCGGTAGAGGCCGGTGGTGCGGGCGCTGATGCCGGTGCTGACCAGCACGACGGGACGGGGCTTGGTGGTGGACATGCGCCAAGGCTACCGCCGTTCCCGCGCGGGTGTTGCCTGGTAGGCTCACATCCGGACACCCGCGACGGCGCGCCCGGCGCGCGAGGCGGCCGGCGGAGCGGCCGCGGCCAGCCGCCGGCCACGCCTGACCCAGGAGGACGACCAGCAACCATGCCAGGAATCGCGATGATCGGCGCCCAGTGGGGCGATGAGGGGAAGGGCAAGGTGGTCGACGCCCTGGCGGCCGAGGCCGACCTGGTGGTGCGCTACTCGGGCGGCGCCAACGCGGGCCACACCGTGGTGGTGGGCGAGGAGGTCTTCAAGCTCCACCACCTCACCTGCGGCGTGCTGCACGACCGCCCCGCCTCGGTGCTGGGCGGCGGCATGGTCATCGACCCCTGGACGTTCTTGGAGGAGCTCGACGCTCTGAGCGCGCGCCGCGACCCGGGCGTGGTGCGCATCTCGCACGAGGCGCACCTGGTGCTGCCCCACCACCGCAAGAACGACGAGGGCGGCGGCTTCGTGGGCACCACCGGCCGCGGCATCGGCCCCGCCTACTCCGACAAGGCGCGGCGCATCGGGGTGCGCTTCGGCGACCTGCTCGACGACGAGGTCCTCGCCCAGCGCCTGGCGCGCCTGATCGAGGCCAAGCCGAACTCCACCGCGCGCGTGGGCTGGACCAGCGTGGCGACGGCCATGGCCGAGCTGGCCGAGGTACGCGAGCGCCTGGCGCCGCTGGTGGCCGACACCGGCGCCATGGTGCGCGACGCCCTGAAGGAGGGCGCGCGCGTGCTGTTCGAGGGCGGCCAGGGCACCATGCTCGACCTGGCCTACGGCACCTACCCCTACGTGACCTCCAGCCACCCCACCGTGGGCGGCATCCTGGTGGGCGCGGGCGTGAGCCACAAGGCGCTCACCGGCGTGTACGGCGTGGTCAAGGCGTTCACCAGCCGCGTGGGCCACGGGCCGTTCCCCACCGAGGTGCACGACGACGCGCTCGCCGGCCGGCTGCGCGGCTCGGGCGCCAACCAGTGGGACGAGTACGGCACCACCACCGGCCGCCCGCGGCGCGTGGGCTGGCTCGACCTGCCGCAGCTGCGCTACGCCTGCGAGGTCAACGGCTTCGACGGCCTGGTGGTCACCAAGCTCGACGTGCTGTCAGGCCTGGACACGGTGAAGGTGGCGGTGGACCACACCGACGCCGGCCCCGTCTACCGCGAGCTGCCCGGCTGGGGCGAGCTGCGCGGCCTGCGCGACCGCGACGCGCTGCCGCAGGCGGTGCTCGACTACCTGGCCCTGATCGAGGAGCACACCGGCACGCCGGTGGTCATCTTCTCGACCAGCCCCGACCGCGAGGACACCTACGGGAAGGTGGCGTGGTGAGGGCGGTGACCTGGCTCCTGGTGGTCGCGCTGCTGCTGGCCGCGGGGGTGGCGGCGCTCGGCTGGGTGCTGTCGGACCGCATGCTGGTGCCGGCCCCCTACGGCCTGATGCCGGAGTTCGAGGTGCTCGAGGTGGGGCCGGCGCCCGCGGCGGCGCCGTGGCCCCCGGCGGAGCTGCCCGCCCCGTTGGCGGCGGCCACCGACGCGGCGGCGGCCGCCACCGTGGTGCTGCCCGAGCCGCCCAACGACCGGCAGCACGCCGACACGCTCCTGGAGGGCGTCTACGCCCTGATGTGGGAGGGCGGCCACGGCCTGCTGGGCGGGGTGCTGAGCCGCGAGGGCGGCCGCGTCACGCGCGAGGTGCGCCTGCTGGGCGGTTCCCTGCCGCGCCCCGGCGCCCCGGCGCGCATGGACAACTTCGTGTACCGTCACGACCCCCTCACCGACCTGGGGCTGGCGCACGAGGAGCTCACGCTGGAGGGGCCGGTGGGTCAGCTGCGCGCCTGGTTCGTGCCCGCCGACAGCGGCACGGCGGTGCTGATGCTGCACGGGCGCCGGCGCGGCGAGCTGATCGAGCTGCAGCGGCCCCTGAGCGCCTTCCACGCGCTCGGCCTGCCGGCGCTGGCGCTGGCCTACCGCAACCACGACGCCAGCGCGGCCAGCCCCGACGGCCTCTTCCACTACGGCGGCAGCGAGTGGGAGGACGCGCTGGTGGGCGCGCGCGAGCTGGCGCGGCGCGGCTACGACCGCGTGCTGCTATACGGCGTGTCGATGGGCGGTGCGGTGGCGCTCGAGGCGCTGGAGCGCTGGCCGGCGGACGCGCCCGAGGTGGTGGGCCTGGTGCTCGACTCGCCGCTGGTGGACCCCTACCCGGTGATCGAGGTGGGGGCGGTCAAGGCTGGCCTGCCGCTGCCGGGCCTGTTCACGCGCCTGGGGATCGCCGTGGCGGGGCTGCGCACGGGCGTGGACTTCGGGGGCCTGCGGCAGCACCGCACCGCTGGCGACATCGCCGTGCCCACGCTGCTCATCGCCGGCGAGGCCGACAGCACGGTGCCGGTGGCGGCCATCGACCGCTTCGCGACCGCCGTGAGCGCGCCGTTGACCTACGTGCGCCTAGCGGGCGTGGAGCACGTGGAGGCGTGGAACCGGGGCCCGGAGCGCTACCTGGGCTGGCTGCGCGAGTTCCTCGCCTCGCTGACGGTGCGCGCCTGACGGGCGAGCGGCTCGCCGCCCCGAAGTGCGGGCGGCGAGCCCCTCGCGTGGTCCGCTTGAGGCGTCAGCGCTCGTCGATGGGCGTGAAGGTCTTGCCCGTGGGGCCGGTGTAGACCAGGCGCGGGCGCATGATGCGGTTGTCGGCGTACTGCTCGTAGAGGTGCGCCATCCAGCCGGCGATGCGCGCCACCGCGAAGATGGGCGTGTACATGTCGCCGGGGAAGCCGAGCATGCGGTAGACCGACGCCGAGAAGAAGTCGACGTTGGGCTTGACCTGCTTGCCCTTCTTGGCCATCTCGCGGTCCATGACGCGCTCCATCTCGAGGCTCATCTCGAACCACTTGGAGTCGCCGGACTCCTCGGCCAGCCCACGGCTGACCTCCTTGAGGATCTCGGCGCGCGGGTCGAGCACCTTGTAGACGCGGTGGCCGAAGCCCATCACGCGGCCGCCCGGCTTGGCGAGCACGCCCATGACGTACGGCTCCACGGCCTCCAGGCTGCCGATCTCCTCGAGCGCCTTCATGACGGCGGTGTTGGCGCCGCCGTGCAACGGCCCCTTGAGCGCGCCCACGGCCGCGGTGATGGCGCTGTAGACGTCGGTTAGGGTCGAGGCGGTGGCGCGCGCCACGAAGGTGCTGGCGTTGGAGCCGTGCTCGGCGTGCAGCACCAGCGCCACGTCCATCACGCGGGTGGCGGCGGGGCTGGGCTCCTCGCCGGTGAGGGTGTAGAGGAAGTTGGCGGCCACGCTCAGGTCGGGGCGCGGTTCGACGGGCTCCTGCCCGGCGCGGATGCGCTGGAAGGCCGCCACCAAGAGCGGGAACTGCGCCAGCAGCTGGGTGCCGATGCGGTGGACGTTCGCCTCGTCGACGCCGTCGGGCTGCTCGTCGAAGCCCGCCAGCAGCGACACGGCGCTGCGCAGGGCGGCCATCGGCGAGGTGCCCGCCGGCAGCGAGCGGTAGAGGTCGTAGACCGCGGGGGGCACCCGGAAGTAGGGGGCCAGGCGGGCGCGGAAGGCGTCGAGCTGGGCGCGGTCCGGGAGCTCGCCGCGCCACAGCAGGTAGGCGACCTCCTCGAAGCTCGCCTTGCCGGCCAGCTCGCGGATGTCGTAGCCGCGGTAGACCAGCTGGCCCTTGCCGCCATCGATGAAGCAGATGGCGCTCTCGTCGATGTAGACGCCATCTAGCCCTCGGTTGATCGTCTGCTCCATGGTTCCTCCGGCTTCCAGGCAGGCGGGGCCTGCGCGTTCTCGCTGGGCTCGTGTGGCGGGCGGCCGTGGGGTGGCGCGGGGTGGCCCTGGGTGCTCGGTGACGCGGGTGTGCGCCGTGGTCCTCGCGTGGGGCTCTGTCCTGCCGGGGCCAGGTGGGTCCAGGTCGCGGGCGGCCCCGACGCGGCCGCTACCGCGGTCGATCGTCGATGACAGTCTAACGAATGGTCCACCCCGTTTCGCCTCTCGAACGTGACGCACGGTGCAACGCGACGGGGCGCACGCTGCCGGGCCCCACGGCGGCGCGTCAGCGGCCGCGCGCGAGCAGGCGCCACACCACGGCGCCGCCCACCAGCAGCGAGGCCAGCAGCACGGCGCCCGGGCCGGCGTCGACGATGCCGACCAGCACGCCGAGGCCCACGAAGGCGAGCCCGACAGCGACGGGCCAGTGCCCGGGGCGCTCCTCGATGGCCTCGACGGTGACGGCCGCGGTGCCCAGGCTCACCAGGAAGGCGCCGCTCCAGCGCAGCGTGGCCTCGAGCAGGATGCCGAGCGCGGCGCCCGCCAGCAGCGCCCCCACCACGAGGAGCGGGTAGGCGCCCGTGCGCCCGTAGAGGTACAGCACCACGGTCGCGGCCGTGAGCAGCCACAGCCAGGCGCCGCTCCCGACCGACAGGGCCAGGAGCACGAGCGCCGCGAACACGGCGATGGCGAACAGCAGACGGGCCAGGACCGACAACGCTCCCCCTCGGTGCCGCGCCGGCGGCGCGGGCGGTGTTCTCACCTCATCCTAATGTGAGGGGCGCCGCCGCGGGGTAGGCGGCGCGCACGCCGCGCCGTCGGGCCCAAGGTGTATGGCCGTGGGAGGTCCGCGACCCGGGAAGGGGCGGGGCGGTGGTATCTTCGGGCAACGGTATCAGGGAGTCGGGCGAGGGAAACGGCGCGCCTCCCGGTCAGGCATGGCTGCATTCATGACCATCTCGTACGTCGGAACCGCCGTCACGAGCCTAGCGCTACGGCTGCTAGGTGGGGCGCTCGTAGCGTCCTCCGGTCACGCGGTTCACCAGGTCCCCGGCTCCAGAGGCCGGGGCGTTCCATCTCCGTTACGGCCCGCGCCCGTCCGGGGCGCGCGCCGCTGCGAAGGGAGGCCCGCATGATCAGGGAGTCGCAGCTCTTCGAGCCCTTCACCGAAGAACCGATATCCGTCATGAACGAGGCCGGCGAATGGGTCGGCGGTTTCGACCTCGACCTCGAACCAGAGACGCTCACGCGCTTCTACCGCGACATGCTGCGCGCGCGCGTGGTCGACGAGCGCCTGGGGCGCCTGCAGCGCCAGGGCAAGGTCAGCTTCGTGGCGCCCGGCGGCGGCCACGAGGCGGCGCAGGTGGGCATCGCCCACGCCATGCGCGCGCGCGAGGACTGGCTCTACCCCTACTACCGCGACATCGGCCTGCTGCTGGCCTTGGGCCTGCCGCTCGTCGAGATCGTGGGGCAGTCGCTTGGCACCAGCGCCGACCCGGCCAAGGCGCGGCAGATGCCGTACCACCCCGGCTCCGGCGAGTTCAACGTCTTCACCGTCGCCTCGCCGATCGCGTCGCACGTGCCGCCCGCGGCGGGCACGGCCATCAGCCAGAAGCTGGCCGGCTCCGGCGAGGTCACGGTCTGCACCTTCGGCGACGGCGCCACCAGCGAGGGCGACTGGCACGCGGGCGTCAACTTCGCCGGCGCCCAGGGCGCCCCGGCGGTGTTCGTCTGCGAGAACAACGGCTACGCCATCAGCGTCGGCATGCGCCACCAGACGGGCTCCGACAGCATCCACGTCAAGGCGCACGCCTACGGCATGCCCGGCTACTTCGTGGACGGCATGGACGTGCTGGCCTCCTACTACGTCATGCGCGAGGCCATCGCCCGCGCGCGCGACGGCTTCGGCCCCTCGCTCGTCGAGCTGGTGGTCTACCGCTACGGCGGCCACTCGTCCGCCGACGACGACAGCCGCTACCGCCCGCGCGCCGAGGTCGAGCAGTGGAAGCGGCGCGACCCGCTGACGCGCTTCCGTCGCTTCCTCGAGAAGCGCGAGCTGTGGGACGACGAGCGCGAGGCGGCGACGCTGCAGGAGCTCGGCGACGAGTTCACCGCCGCGGTGAAGCAGGCCGAGGAGGCGGGCGTGCCCCCGGTGGCATCGATGTTCGACGACGTCTTCGCCGACCTGCCGGCGCGGCTACGCAAGCAGCGCGCCGAGCTGCTCGGCGAGGGATGAGCACGAGTGAAGGACGTGGCTGAATGAGCGCGGTGACCATGGTCCAGGCCGTCGCCAGGACCCTCGACGAGGAGATGGCGCGCGACCCGCGCGTCGTGGTGATGGGCGAGGACGTCGGCAAGCGCGGCGGCGTGTTCCTCGCCACCGAGAAGCTGTTCGACAAGTACGGCCCCGACAGGGTGATCGACACGCCCCTGGCCGAGGCGGCCATCGTCGGCGCCGCGCTGGGCATGGCGGTGCACGGGCTGCGGCCGGTGGCCGAGATCCAGTTCGCCGACTACGTCTACCCGGGCTTCGACCAGCTGGTGAGCCAGGTGGCCAAGCTGCGCTACCGCTCCGGCGGGCAGTTCACCGCCCCCATGGTGGTGCGCATGCCGGCCGGCGGCGGCGTGAAGGGCGGGCACCACCACTCGCAGAGCCCCGAGGCCCACTTCGCGCACACCGCCGGCCTCAAGGTCGTGTTCCCCAGCACCCCCAAGGACACCCAGGGGCTGCTGCGCGCCGCCATCCGCGACGACGACCCGGTCGTGTTCCTCGAGCCCAAGCGCCTCTACCGCGCGGTCAAGGAGGAGCTCGACGACGACCCCGACTTCGCCTTGCCGATCGGCAAGGCGGCCGAGCGCCGCCGCGGCGACGACGTGGTGCTGGTCAGCTACGGCGGCTCGATGGCCGAGACGCTGCGCGCCGCCGACGCGCTCGTGGAGCAGGGCATCTCGCCCCACGTCATCGACCTGCGCTCGCTGGCGCCCTGGGACGAGGAGGCGGTGCTGTCGGCCGTGGCGCGCGTGGGGCGCGTGGTGCTCGTCAGCGAGGCGCCCCACACCGCCAGCTTCATGAGCGAGGTGTCGGCCACCATCGCCGAGGAGGTGCTCGACGCGCTGCTGGCGCCGCCCGCGCGCGTGACGGGCCCCGACACGCCTTACCCCTACGCCCAGGATCGGGAGTACCTGCCCGGCCCCAACCGCATCCTGCGGGCGGTGCAGCGGGTCCTCGACTACTGACAACGTCCCCCGCGGGCGCGAGGCCCGCGACGTCGCGCATCTAGGAGAAGGAGCGTCAATGGCGAGAGAGTTGCGGCTGCCCGAGCTGGCCGAGTCGGTGGTCGAGGGAGAGATCGTCCGCTGGCTGGTGGAGGAGGGCGAGCGCGTCGAGCTCGACCAGCCCGTGGTCGAGGTGATGACCGACAAGGTGACCGTCGAGCTGCCCAGCCCGTTCGCCGGGGTGCTGCTCGAGCGCCTGGTGGGGGAGGGCGACGTGGTGGCGGTGAACGCCCCCATCGCGCGCTTCTCCGACGAGGAGGGCGCCGCCTCCGTAGCGGGCGCGCCCGGAGCGGAGGCGCCCAGCGTGCAGGCGGCGGAGGAGCGCTCCATCGTGGAGGGCGGCCGCGCCCCGGCCGAGGACGACGGCGAGAGCCTGAGCCTCTTCAAGCCGAGCGGCGGCGGCGAGGAGCCCCTCATCCAGGTGCGGCGGCCGGGCGGCGCCGGGCAGGCGACCGCCGCCGGTAGCGGCGTGGCGGCTCCCAGCCGACCGGCGCCCACCCCGGCGCCTGCCCCGGCGAGCGCGCCGGCGCCGGCGGCCCCGCAGCCGCCCACCGCGGCGGGCGCCCCCGCCGCCCGCGGCCCCTACGGCCGCGTGCTGGCGGTCCCGGCCGCGCGTAAGCTGGCGCGCGAGCTGGGCGTGGACATCGAGCAGGTGGTGGGCTCGGGCCCGCACGGCCGCGTGCGCGTCGACGACGTGCGCCAGCACGCCGCGGGCGCCGCTGCCACCCCGCAGGTCGCCGGTGCCCCGGCCTACGCGCCGGCGGCCCCGCGCGAGCAGCTCGAGGAGCGCCTCCCGCTGCGCGGCCTCAGGCGCGTGATCTCCAACCAGCTGATGGCGTCGCACCTCAACACCGTGCGCACCCTGCACGTGGACGAGGCCGACGTCACGGCGCTGGTGGCGCTGCGCGAGAAGCTCAAGCCGCGCGCCGCCGAGCGCGGCGTGAAGCTGTCGTTCCTGCCGTTCGTGATGAAGGCGGTGGTGGCCGGGCTGCAGCGCTTCCCGATGCTCAACGCCAGCCTCGACGACGAGAAGAACGAGGTCGTGCGCAAGCACTACTACAACCTCGGCATGGCGGTCGCCACCGAGGCGGGCTTGGTGGTGCCGGTGGTCAAGGACGTCGACCAGCGCTCGATCCTCGACATCGCCGCCGACATCCAGCGCCTCGCCGGCCTGGCGCGCGAGGGCAAGCTGGCGCCCGACGACGTGCGCGGCGGCACCTTCTCGATCACCAACATCGGCAGCCTGGGCGGGCTGTTCTCCTTCCCGATCATCAACCTGCCCGAGGCGGCCATCCTGGGCGTGCACTCGATCAAGAAGCGCCCGGTGGTGCTCGAGGACGACAGCATCGTGGCGCGGCAGATGCTCTACCTGAGCCTGTCGTTCGACCACCGGCTGGTGGACGGCGCCGAGGGGGCGATGTTCACGAGCTTCGTCATCGACCTGCTGGAGAACCCCGAAGCGTTGATGCTGGACCTCTGACGGGGCGCGCCCGCTGGGCGGGGGAGGCCCGACCGCTTCCACGGCGCCTCAGGTGCTCGTTGAAGGTTCGGCGAACGTCCTTCAACGAGCGTCTGAGGCTCGCGTACAGGCTCGGGTCCTGATCCGCCCCGAGCCGCGCTCCCCGCCGCGACGGCCCCGGAGGGGCTACGGCCGTTCCGGAGGGGCCGGCTTAGAATCGAGCGGTGAAGCGAGGCGACCTCCCGGTTCTCCCGACCTCGCCCGGCTGCTACGCCTTCGTCAGGGCCGACGGCACCGTCATCTACGTCGGCAAGGCCATCAACCTGCGCAGCCGGGTGAGCAGCTACTTCGGGCGCACCGCGCCCCAGAAGGCGCGCCACATCACGGCCGACGCGGCTACCCTCGAGTTCATCGTCACCAAGGACGAGGTCGAGGCGCTGGTCCTCGAGGCCAACCTGATCAAGGAGCACCAGCCGCACTACAACGTGCAGCTGAAGGACGACAAGTCCTACCCGTTCCTCAAGCTCACCAACGAGGAGTACCCCACCCTGATCTTCACGCGCCGGGTGGTGAAGGACGGCGGCGTCTACTTCGGGCCCTACCCCAGCGCCGGCGCCGTCAGGCGCGTGCTCGACCTGGTGTACAGCGTGTTCCGGCTGCGCAAGAACTCCGGCGTGCCGCTGCAGCCGCGCCGGCGGCCGTGCTTGCGCTACCACATGGGCCGCTGCCCCGCGCCCTGCATCGGCGCCGCCGACAGGGCCGACTACGCCCAGGTGGTGGCCGACGTGCGCGCCTTCCTCGAGGGGCGCGTCGGGCAGGTGGTCGAGCGCCTCGAGGCGCAGATGCGCGAGGCCGCCAGCCGCCAGGACTTCGAGCTCGCCGCCACCTACCGCGACCGCCTCGACGCCCTGCAGCGCTTGACGGGCTGGGACACCAACGTCATGGTGGCCGCCGAGGAGGACCTCGACTTCCTGGGGCTCGCCAAGGCCGGCAACCTCGCCATGGTGCAGCTGTTCCAGATGCGCTCGGGCCGCGTGGTGGGCCGCGACAAGCGCCTGCTCACCAACGCCGCCGACGCCACCGACGCCGAGGTCCTCGAGCGCTTCATGGCCGAGTACTACGGCCAGGCGATGGTGCTGCCGCCGCTGGTGCTGCTGCCCGAGACCGACCTGGACTTCGCCACCTGGGAGCGCTACCTCTCCGAGCGCCGCGGCCGCAAGGTCGAGCTGAGGACCCCCAAGCGCGGCGAGAAGGTCGAGCTGCTGGGCATGGCGCAGCGCAACGCCGTCACGGGGGTGGAGGCCGAGATCGCCCTGCTGGAGCGGCGCGGCGAGGCGCCCGGCGTCAAGGAGCTGCAGCAGCTGCTGGGCCTCGAGAGCCCGCCGTGGCGCATCGAGGGCTACGACATCTCCAACCTCATGGGCACCCACACGGTGGCCAGCATCGTGGCGTTCGAGGGCGGCCGCTCGAAGCGCTCCGACTACCGGCGCCTGCGCATCCGCGGTCTCGACAAGCCCGACGACTTCTACTCGATGCACCAGGCGGTGCTGCGGCGCTTCACCGGCCAGCTGGCCGACAAGCTGCCCATGCCCGACATGCTGCTGATCGACGGCGGCAAGGGCCAGATGAGCGCCGCCAAGCGCGCCCTCGACGAGGCGGGCGTGCGCGTGCCGCTGGTGGGCCTGGCGAAACGCGAGGAGACGATCGTCACCGAGCAGGGCGAGGAGGTGCTGGTGCCCCTCACCCATCCGGCGCTGCGGCTGCTGATGCACGTCCGCGACGAGGCGCACCGCGTGGCCGTGGGCTACAACCGCCAGCGCCGCGGCAAGGCGCTCACGCGCAGCGTGCTCGACGACGTGCCCGGCATCGGGCCCAAGCGCCGCGACGCGCTGCTGGCGCACTTCTCGAGCGTCGAGGAGCTGCGCACCGCCGACTTCGACACCCTCGCCTCCATCCCGGGCGTGGGGCCGGCGGCGGCGCAGGCGGTCAAGGAGTTCTTCGAGGGGGCGGGCTAGGGGCCCGAGTGGGCGCGCCTGCGCGCTAGCCCGTGGGCGCGCCCGCCGCGGCCGGCGCTAGGGGCGCGGTGCGGCCGCGGCGCGGCTCAGGCGCTGCGTTCCGCCAGGTCCGGGCCGCTGGCGCTCGGCGCGCTCTCGCTGCGCAGCTGGCGCCAGCGCTCGCGCAGGAGCTCCATGCGCACGTCGATGCGGCCGTTGGCGTCGACGCGCCGGTCGACCTCCTGGAAGCCCACCTTGCGGAAGGCGCGCTGGGCGCGCAGGTTGTCGCCGAACGTCTCGAGGCGCACGACCTCCAGCCCCAGGGCGTCGAAGGCGTAGGCCAGCAGCGCGTGCATCGCCTCGGGGCCGTAGCCCGCCGACCAGTGCGTGCGCTCGCCGATGATGATGCCGAGCGTGGCCACGTCGCCGCGCACGTCGTAGAGCTCGGTGGTGCCGATGAAGTCGCCGCGCTCGTCGAAGATGCCGAAGGTGGCGCGGTCGGGGCGCCGGGTGTCGGTCTTCAGCAGGCGCTTGAGGAGCCACAGCGGCATGCGGTTCGGGGGCGTGCCGTTGAGGTACGCGATCTCCGGGTCGCGGAAGTGGCTCTGCAGGCGGCGCCAGTCGGTGTCGGTCAGCTCGTCCAACGGCCGCAGCGTCACCCGCCCGAACGCAGGTCTCATGGGCCAGAGTCTACTCCGTACCGGGCGCCGGCCCTCCGCCGCCGGGTACGCGCCCGCTGTGCGCGGCGGGCGCGGCGCGCGCTTCGCTATACTGCGCGGCAACGCACGTCGTTCAGCGCTTCCGCCTTCGGCGGCGGCGCCCGGTCAGCCGAGAGGGAGCGATGGAAGGTCGAAGCCGCACCACCCCGCAGCCCGGCGAGCAGTTCGCCGACAAGTTCCGCCGCCTCAGGTCCGCCATCGGCAGCGTGGTGCTGGGCCAGGAGCGGGTGGTCGAGGACCTGCTGATCGCCGCCCTGGCGCGCGGCCACGTGCTCATCGAGGGCGTGCCGGGGCTGGGCAAGACGCGCCTGGTGCATGCCTTCGCCGACGCCACCGAGCTCTCCTACGCCCGCATCCAGTTCACCCCCGACCTGATGCCCGCCGACGTCACCGGCACCAACGTGTTCATCGACGCGGCGCAGGAGAGCCGCTTCGAGTTCCAGCCCGGCCCCGTCTTCGCCAACGTGCTGCTGGCCGACGAGATCAACCGCGCCACCCCCAAGACGCAGTCGGCGCTGCTCGAGGCCATGCAGGAGCGCGCCGTGACCGTGAGCGGCAAGCGCTACCCGCTCGAGGAGCCGTTCATCGTGCTAGCCACCCAGAACCCCCTGGAGATGGAGGGCACCTACCCGCTGCCCGAGGCCCAGCTCGACCGCTTCCTGTTCAAGATCGTCATCAGCCGCCCCGACGCCGACACGCTGCGCCGCATCCTGGTCGTCACCACCGGCCACGACGAGGCTGCCACCGAGCCCGTGTTCACGCGCGCCGAGCTGCTGGAGCTGCAGCGCATGCTGCGCGCCGTGCCGGTGGCCGACGCGGCGCTCGACCACGTGGTGCGTCTCGTGGAGGCCACCCACGCCCACCCCATGGTGAGGCTGGGCGCCAGCCCGCGCGGGGCGCAGGCGGTCACGCTGGCGGCCAAGGGGTACGCGCTGGCGGCGGGCCGGCCCAACGTGGAGCTCGAGGACGTGCGCCGCGCCGTGCTGCCGGCGCTGCGCCACCGCCTGCTCCTCGACTTCGAGGCCGAGGTGGAGGGCGTGTCGGCGGACGCCATCCTCGGCGAGGTGCTCGAGCGGGTCGACAGGGCGCGGTAGTGCTCGACCCGCGGACGCGCGCGCTGCTCGACCGCTACGGGCTCGCGTCGCGGGCGCTGTCGCGCCTCAGCGGCGAGCGCAGCGCCGTGGAGCCGGGCCAGAGCGTCGAGTTCCACGACTACCGCGCCTACCAGCCCGGCGACGAGCTCCGCTACGTCGACTGGCGCGTCTACGCCCGCACCGGCCGCCTCTACACGCGCCTCTACCAGGCGGAGCGCGCCGTGAAGCTGCACCTGGTGCTCGACGGCTCGGCCAGCATGGCGCTGCACGGCAAGGCGCGCTACGCCCGTACCGTGATGCGGCTCCTCACCTACGTGGCGCAGCGCGACGCCCCCACGCAGCTCCACCTGCTGGGCGGGGGCGCCAGCCGCCCGGCGCAGGGGCGCGCCGGCCTGCGCGAGAGCTGGCGCTTCATCGACGAGGCGGCCCCCACGGCGGGCGCCACGCCGCCCATCACGGCCCTCAAGCGCTTCGCGCTCACGCTGCCGGCCCTGCGCGGCAACGCGCTCGTGCTGGTGGTGTCCGACCTGCTCGAGGACGGCAGCGTCCGCCCGGCGCTGGCGGCGCTGCGGGCGCGGGGGGTCGACGTGGGCTTCCTGCAGGTGGTGGCGGAGGAGGAGCTCGACCCGCCGGCGGGGCTCTTGGAGCTCGTCGACGTCGAGAGCGCCGAGAAGCTGCCGGTGGGCCCCGACGAGGTGCGCGCCTACAAGGCCGAGGTGCGCGGCTTCCTGGCGCGCACCCGCAGCGCCATCCTGCAGGCGGGCTTCAAGCACCTGCTGCTGCGCGTGCCCGCCGCGCAGGACGGCGACGTGGAGCGCGAGGCGCTCGCCGCCCTGATCCGTTCCGGCACGTTGGTCAAGCGCTGAGCCGGTCCCGGGTCGCCCGCGCCCCCGGGACCTTATGATGAGCATCGTGAGCGAACGCCTAGCCCTCTTCCTCCTGGCGGTAGTGGCGGCGCTGGCGGTGCTGGTGGCGCCGTGGGCGGCCATCAACCGCGAGACCGGGGCGCGCAGCGCGGTGGTGCTCCTGCCCGAGCGCGTCGTCGACTTCACGGGGCGCACCGACCCCGTCGACCTACCCGCCCAAGGGACCGTCTTCGTCCTCACCCTCGTCGGCCTGGCCGGCGTGGGCGCGGGCGCGGCCGTGCGGGGCAGGGGGCGCTACCTCGTCTGGATCGCCGCCGGCGTGGTGCTGGTGAGCGGCACCCTCTACGGCATGAACCGCTTCTACGCGGGCGTCGCCAACGCCCGCCAGCAGGCGTTCGTCAACGAGGTGCAGCGCGGGCTCGACAACCCGCGCCCCACCGTCGACGTCGCGGCGCTCGAGCAGGTGCTGGCCGCGGCCGGCGAGCGCAGCCTCGACGAGAACCTGGCCGCCTCCGCCGACGCGGGCCTGGTGGTGAGGCGCCTGCCCTACTCGAACGCCGGCTTCGGCATGTCCGCCTTCCTGGCGCTGGTGGTGGGGCTGTTCGCCATCCTGTTCGGCCTGCGCTGGTTCCCGGCCGCGTCCCGCGCCATCGACCGGCTGCTGCGCGGCGCCGCGGTGCCCGCCATCTCCATCCTGCTGGCCCTGCTGGCCGCCGCCGTGGTGATCCTGGCGCTGCAGCCCACGCCGGTGGGCGCGTCCGTCGAGATCGACGGCCTCTTCACCTACCTGGTGGGGCGCCTCGACACGCTCTGGTACGCCTACTACTCGATGTTCCACGACTCCCTGGGCACGGTGAACGGCTTCGCGGAGTCGCTCAAGTTCAGCACGCCGCTGATCTTCACGGGGCTGGCGGTGGCGTTCGGCTTCCAGGCCGGCCTGTTCAACATCGGCGCCCCGGGGCAGATGGTCATGGGCGCCATCTTCGCGATGCTGGCGGGCCTCTACGTCCCGGGGCCGCGCCTGGTGGTGATGCCGCTGGCCATCCTCGCGGCCGCGCTGGGCGGGGGCCTGTGGGGCGCGCTGCCCGGCTGGCTCAAGGCGCGCTTCGGGGCCAACGAGGTCATCAACACCATCCTGCTCAACTTCGTGGCGGCCTCCGTGCTGCTGTTCATCCTCTCGTCGGGCAACGTCTTCGCGGCCGCGGCGGTGCGCATCATCGTGGTCATCGGCGTGTTCGTGGCGTTGATGATCGTGCTGTCGCTGATCCGGCCCGTGCGCGCGCTCGTGGCGCGGGCGCCGCGGGTGGCTCTGGCGGTCGGCGCCGTGGTGCTGCTGGGCGCCTGCATCGTGGCCGGCCTGCCGCAGCCCGGCGACACCCCCGTCAGGCTGCAGATGCCGTTCAAGGTGCCGGGCAACGAGCCCAAGTCGCAGGTGCTCAACGCCGCGGCGCAGCTGCCGCAGCTGCCCGCCATGCTCGGCATCCAGCGTGCCGGGGTGAACCTGGTCAGCCTCGACTACGGCCTGCTGCTGGCGCCGGTGGCGGCCCTGCTGGCGCTGCTGCTGCTGCCGCGCTGGCGCGCGGCGCGCCCCTGGTCGCGGCGCCTGCCGCTGGCGCTGGGCGTGGGCGCGCTCGCCTACGGGGTGGCTTGGCTGCTCGGCTGGACCAGCCTCCCAACCGCCATCCCGCCCACCAAGCTGAACCTGTCGTTCCTGCTGGCGCTGCTGGCGGCGGCGCTGGTGCACGTCGTGCTGTTCCGCACGCGCTGGGGTTACGAGCTGCGCGCCGTGGGCCTGTCGCCGCGCGCCGCCGAGTACGGCGGCGCCAACATCGCCCGCAACACCGTGATGGCCATGGCCATCAGCGGTGCGCTGGCCGGCCTCACCGCCACCCACTACGTGCTGGGCGGCGCGCTCGAGGACTACTCGCTGCGCCAGTCGATCCCCACCAACGACGGCTTCGACGGCATCGCGGTGGCGCTGCTCGGCGCCAACCAGCCGGTCTTCATCGTGGCCTCGGCGTTCCTGTTCGGGGTCCTGAAGTACGGCGGCTCGGTGCTCAACATCACCTTCCCCAACCTCACGCGCGAGGTCGTGAGCATGATCCTCGCGCTGGTGGTGCTGTTCATCGCCGCGCGGGGCTTCCTGCCGCAACGCCTCTTCGACCCTCGCACCTGGATGGGCGCCGAGAGCGGCCCCGCCAAGGACGACGCCAACCAGAAGCGCACCACCGCTGCCGAGGAACCCACCTGAGATGGACACCGTACTGCTCCTCGCCCTCGTCTCGTCCATGCTGCGCGCCACCACGCCCCTCCTGTTCGCCGCGCTGGGCGGCCTGTTCAGCGAGCGCTCCGGCGTGGTCAACATCGCCCTGGAAGGCATCATCCTCTTCGGGGCGCTGGCCGCCGCCGTCACCGCCCAGCTGATCGAGGCGCCCGCCGTGGCGCAGGCCGCCAACGCCCGCGTCTGGTACGCCCCGTGGCTCGGCGTGCTCGCGGCCATGGCGGTCGGCGGCCTCATCGGTTGGGTCCACGCCGTGATCTCGATCCGCTACAAGGCCGACCAGATCATCTCGGGCACCGCCATCAACCTGATGGGCATCGGCATCCCGGCCGTGATCCTGTCGGGCCTCTACGGCAACACCGCCACCTCCACCCCGATCCGCAACCGCCTGCCCAGCTGGGAGCTGTTCGGCATCGACGGGCTGGCCTTCAACCCGCTCGTCTACCTGGCGTTCCTGCTGGTGCCCATCACCTGGTTCGTGGTGTTCCGCACCCCGTTCGGGCTGCGCCTGCGCTCCGTGGGGGAGCACCCCGAGGCCGCCGACTCCCTCGGCATCAACGTCTTCCGCATGCGCTACGTGGGCGTGGTGCTGTCGGGCGTGCTGGCCGGCCTGGCGGGCGCCTACCTCTCCATCGGCAACGTCAACCAGTTCGTCAGCGAGATGGCGGGCGGGCGCGGCTTCATCGCGCTGGCGGCGCTGATCTTCGGCAAGTGGCACCCCCTGGGCGTCTTCGGCGCCACGCTGCTGTTCGGCGCCTTCCAGGCCACCGAGGTGCTGCTGGGCGGGGGCCGGCTGCTGCCGCCCACGCTGGTGCAGTCGCTGCCGTACGTGCTGACGATGGTCGTGCTCGCCGGCTTCGTGGGGCGCTCCATCGCCCCGAAGGCGTCGGGCAAGCCGTTCGAGAAGTGAGCGCGGGGGCCCGGCGGCCCCGATGGAGGTAGCCATGCCGTTCCCCAGGCGCTCGGGCGTCCTGCTCCACCCCACCTCGCTGCCGGGGCCGTACGGCGTCGGCGAGCTGGGCCGCGAGGCGGTCGCCTGGCTCGACTTCCTCGAGCAGGCCGGGCAGCGCCTGTGGCAGGTGATGCCCTTGGGCCCAACCGGCTACGGCGACAGCCCCTACCAGTCGTTCAGCTCGTTCGCCGGCAACCACTACCTGATCGCCGTCGAGGAGCTCGTCGCCGAGGGGTGGCTGGAGGCGGGGGAGCTGGCGCCCCTGGCGGCGCTGCCGAGGGAGCGCGTCGACTACGGCGCCCTGATCCCCGCCAAGCTCGCGCTGCTGGAGCGCGCCGCCGGGCGCTTCGAGGAGCGCGCCACCGCCGCGCAGCGCGCCGAGCTGGGGGCGTTCCGCGAGGCCGAGGCGGGCTGGCTCGCCGACTACGCCCTGTTCATGGCCCTCAAGGAGGCGCACGGCGGCGCCGCCTGGTCCGACTGGGAGCCCGAGCTGCGTGGCCGCGAGCCCGGCGCCATGGCGCGCGCCCGCCGGGAGGCGGCCGCGGGGGTACGCAAGCACGAGACGTGGCAGTTCTGGTTCTTCCGCCAGTGGCGTAGGCTGCGCGAGCAGGCGCACGCGCGCGGCATCCAGGTCATCGGCGACGTGCCCATCTTCGTGGCGCTCGACTCGGCCGACGCCTGGGCCGCCCCCGAGCTGTTCCACTTCGACGCGCAGGGCCGTCCCACGGTGGTGGCCGGCGTGCCGCCCGACTACTTCTCGGCCACCGGGCAACGCTGGGGCAACCCCCTCTACGACTGGGAGGCCATGGCGCGGGACGGCTACCGCTGGTGGGTCGAGCGCGTGCGCGCCACGCTGGCGCTGGTGGACATCGTGCGCATCGACCACTTCCGCGGCTTCGCCGCCTACTGGGAGATCCCCGCCGCCGAGCCCACCGCCGTTAACGGGCGTTGGGTGCAGGGACCCGGGCAGGCGCTGTTCACCGCGCTCACGGAGGCGCTGGGCGCGCTGCCGGTCATCGCCGAGGACCTGGGGGTCATCACCCCCGACGTCGACGAGCTGCGCCGCGCCAACGGCCTGCCGGGCATGAAGGTGCTGCAGTTCGCCTTCGCCGGCGACGCCGACGACCCGTACCTGCCGCACAACTACGAGCGCGAGTGCGTGGTCTACACCGGCACCCACGACAACGACACCACCGCCGGCTGGTACGCCCAGGCGCCCGAGGCCGAGCGCGACCTCGTGCGCCGCTACCTGGCGCGCGACGACCGCAACGTCGCCTGGGAGCTCCTGCGCCTGGCGCAGGCCTCGGTGGCCGACACCGCCATCGCCCCGCTGCAGGACGTGCTGGGCCTCGGGAGCGAGGCGCGCATGAACACCCCGGGCACGGCGGGCGGCAACTGGACGTGGCGCTTCGCTTGGGAGGACGTGCCGCACTGGGTGGCGCCGCAGCTGCGCGAGCTGGCGACGCTGTACGGGCGGCTGCCGGGGAGCGGCGGGGTCGACACGCCTTACCGGCAGTCGCAGCTCTGACGCTCGGGCCTGATCGGGCCTTGCGTACGGGCCTGCGCCTCGGGCGGTGCTGCGGTGTGGCCGGTGTCGTTCGGTTCGGAACGTGCCGTGAGGGCTAGCGCCTCGAGGGTCTCCGGCCCCGACCGCTCACCGCCACGCCCGCAGCCGAGCACCGCCACGACCCCTGCGTCGCCACGGTCCGGGCCCACTCCCCCTCACGCACGCGCCGTACGAGGCGCGTGCCCCAACGCGCTCAGCTCCGGAAGATCACCTCTTCGCGCTGGAAGCTCCGATGCGCGAAGCCCAAGAGCACCACGATCAGCGCCAGCATCGAGCCCCACACCAGCGCCAGCTGGCTCGGGTCGTAGTTGCCGCGCACCACGTCGTCCATCAGCATCAGCACGTTGAAGACCGGGATCAGGTAGGCCTCGTTGCCCAGGCCGATGAGGTCCTTGAACTGCAGGCCGACGGCCGGGAGGATGAACAGGAACGACAGCGGGGCGATGTAGCTCTGCGCCTCCTTGAACGAGCGCGCGAACAGCGCCACGGTCAGCAGCAGCGCCGACACCAGCGCCGAGAGCAGCAGCGCGCTGACGACCAGCACCACCACCGACGGCAGGTCGATGCTGAGCCCGCCGCCCATGATGGAGGCGATCTCGGAGCCCTGCTCGCCGAGGCGCGGCAGGAAGATGCCGCTCATGAGGGTGCCGCCCAGCAGGAAGCCCACGATGGCCATCAGGGCGGCGCTTAGGCCGAAGGTGACGGTGGCGAGGAACTTGCCGATCACCACCTCGCTGCGGCGCACCGGCGCCACCAGCAGCACCTCGAGGGTGCCGCGCTCCTTCTCGCCGGCGGTGGCGTCGATGGCGGTCATCTGGCCGCCGGTGAGGGTCCAGATGGCGATGAAGAACGGGATGAGCCACGACAGCTGGCCGCTCGAGCGCTCGGCGACGCTGCTGGCGTCGACCGTCTCGACCTGCAGCGGCTGCAGCACGCTGGGGTCGAGGCCGGCGGCGGCGAGGCGCTGCGCCACCACCTGCTGCTGGTAGACGGCCACCGCCTGCTGCACCTTGGAGGCGTTCAGCTCGCTCTTCATGTTGCCGACCTTGGTGACGAGCGTGACGAGGCTCGGCTCGCCGGCGGCCAGCGCGTCCGCGAGCGGCTCGTCGACGCGCACCACCACGTCGACCTCGCCCTCCTGCACCGCCTGGACGCCGTCGCTCACGGGCACCAGCTCGACGTTCTGCGCCTCGATGATGCTCACGAAGTCGGCCGGCAGGTTCTCGAGCCCCACCACACCGATGGGGGTGACGGTGGTGGCCTGGCGCTCGAACAGCCCGCCCAGCAGCAGCGGCATGCCGAGCATCATCACCGGCATCAGCACCAGCGGGATCACCAGGTTGGAGACGATGGCGCGCGTGTCGCGGAGCGTGGAGACGATCTCCTTCTTCGCGACGCGCCAGATCATCTGCGGCCTCATGCCGGCACCCCGCCGTGCTGCATCTCGCTGCGGCCCACCAGGCGGAAGAACGCCTCCTCCAGCCCGCGGCCCTCGCCCTGCGCCACGAGCGCGGCCACGCTGTCCTCGGCGACCTTGCGGCCGCGGTAGATGATGGCGGCGCGGTCGCAGAGCTCCTCGACCTCGCTCATCACGTGGGTGGAGTAGACGACGGCGCGGTCGGCGCTCGGGTACTCCCGCACGAAGTCGATGACGGCGCGGCGCGCCACCACGTCGAGGCCGCTGGTGGCCTCGTCGAAGAAGATCACCGGCGGGTCGTGCAGCACGGCGCGCGAGATCACGATCTTCTGCGTCATGCCGGTGGAGAAGCCGCTGGCGCGGCGCGTGAGGGTGTCGCCGAGCGAGAGGAGGTCGTCGAGCTCGGCGATGCGGCGCTCGATCGCCTCGTGGCTCATGCCGTAGAGGCGCCCGAAGTAGTGGAGGATCTCGCGGCCCGTGAGGCGGTCGTAGAGGCCCATGCCGCCGTTCACCACGCCGATGGTGGCGCGCACGGCCTCGGCGTCGCGGGCGATGTCGTGGCCCGCGATGGTCGCGGAGCCGCTGTCGGCTTTCAGCAGGGTGGCGAGGATGCGCAGGGTGGTGGTCTTGCCAGCTCCGTTGGGGCCGAGGAGGCCGTAGACCTCACCGGCGGCCACCGAGAAGCTCAGGTCGTCCACCGCCTTCACCGTGCCGAAGCTCTTGTTGAGGTTGCGTACCTCGATAAGGTCGGCCATAACGGACCATTCTACCGTTCCGGCGGCACGCCGCGCCACGGGGCGGGCGGCGGCGGCTCGGCGACCGTCGGGGCGCGGGTGCGGCCTTGCTATCATCGCGGGGATGTCGGAACGAGACCTCGCCGCCCTGGACGGGCATCAGCTGCTGCCCCGGGTGCTCACCGAGCTGGGCCGCGTGGACACCAGCACGCACGCGCTGGGGCAGCCGCTCGCCAGCCCCATGGTGCCGCGCCTCAGGCACGCGGCCGCGCTCCCCGCCGACGGCCTGGCGCTGCTCGAGGCGAGCGGCGCCCTCGAGGGGGCCAACAAGCAGCCGCCCGAGCGCACCATCGCCCTGCTGGCCGCCGACCGCATGGCGGCGCTCATCGAGCGCGTGCGCGGGCTGGCGCAGCGCGGCGTGGCGGCGGTGGCGCTCGACATGGCGCCGCTGGCGTGCACGGCGCCCTACGGCGAGCGCGAGTGGCGCCCGCGCACGCGCGAGGAGCTCGCCGAGCTGCGCGCCGCCGCCGGGCGGCCGCTGTGGCTGGTGGGCCTCGGCAGCGCGGCCGACGCCGAGGTCGCGGCCGAGGCGGGCGCCGACGGGGTGGTCATCGGCTCCGAGCTGGGCCGGCGCCTGGGCGCCCCGGCGGTGATCGACCTGCTGCCCGAGGTGATCGACGCCGTGGGCGGCACCCTCACGATCGTGGCGGGCGGGCCGGTGCGCGACGGCGTCGACGTGCTGCGCTACCTGGCCGTGGGCGCCGAGCTGGTGGTCGTCGACGGCGACCGCTCCGTGCCGGCGCTGCAGGCCGAGCTCGAGTACGCCATGCGCCTCACCGGCTGCGCCGACCTGTCGGACGTCGGCTACGACGCCCTCTTCGCCCCGCTGTTCGGTGAGCCGTGATCGCCTTCGTCGACGGCGTGGTGGCCGAGGTGAGCGAGACCAGCGTGGTGGTCGAGGTGGGCGGCGTGGGCCTGGAGCTGCTGGCGCCCGCCTCCACGCTGGCCGCCTGCCGGCCGGGCGAGCGGGTGCGGCTGCGGACGCAGCTGATCGTGCGCGACGAGCAGCCCACCCTCTACGGCTTCGACCACCCCGACCAGCTGGCGCTGTTCCGGCGCCTGCTCGACGTCACGGGGGTGGGACCCAAGGTGGCGATGGGGGTGCTGTCGACCCTGCCGATCTCGCTGGTGGTCACGGCCGTGACGAACCAGGACGCCGGCCTGCTCACGAGCGCGCCGGGGGTGGGCAAGCGCACCGCCGAGCGCATCGTGCTCGAGCTGCGCGACCGCCTGCCCGACGCGCTGCTGGCGGCCGCGGAGGCGGGCGGCGCCGCGCGGCGCCCGCTGGGCGGGGCGGGGGCGGACGCCGTGGCGGCGCTGCTGGCGCTCGGCTACCGCGAGGCGCAGGTGAAGGGGGTGGTGGCCGAGCTGGCCGCCGCCAACCCGGACGACGGCGCCGAGGCGCTCATCCGCAAGTCGCTGGCGCGCCTGCGCTGAGGCGGGCGCAGGGCGCGGCCGGGGCGGCCCGGCACGACCGCCCGCCCGTGGGCGCGCCGCGTGCTGCGGGCGCGCCCACGGGCGAGGGGTGGCGCTAGGCGCGCACCGGCGCGTCGGCCAGCGCGGTGGCGGCCGCCACCGTCTCGATGCCGAACGCCTCGCCCACGGCCGCGTAGGTGAGCCGGCCGGCGTGGGTGTTGAGGCCCTTGAGGAAAGCGGGGTCCTCGGTGAGCGCCGCCAGCCCCTTGCTGGCGAGGCGGAGCACGTACGGCAGCGTCTGGTTGGAGAGCGCGCGGGTGCTGGTGTTCGGCACCGCGCCAGGCATGTTCGACACGCCGTAGTGCACCACGCCGTCGACCTCGTAGGTGGGCGCCTCGTGGGTGGTGGGGCGGATGGTCTCGATGCAGCCGCCCTGGTCGACGGCCACGTCGACGATGACGCTGCCCGGCTTCATGTGCGCGAGCATCTCGCGCGTGACGAGCCGCGGGGCGCGGGCGCCCGGGATGAGCACCGCGCCGATCAGCAGGTCGGTGTGGGGCAGCAGGTCCATGACGTTGCCCAGGTTGCTGGTCATGGTGTGGAGGCGGCCGTTGAAGACGTCGTCGAGGTACTGCAGGCGGGCGTGGTTCACGTCGAGCAGGTTGACGCGCGCGCCCAGGCCCAGCGCGATCTTGGCGGCGTTGGTGCCGACCGTGCCGGCGCCCAGGATGGTGACGGTGCCGCCCATCACGCCGGGCACCCCCGAGAGCAGCAGGCCGCGGCCGCCGTGGGCGCGCTCCAGGAAGTGGGCGCCCACCTGCGGCGCCATGCGCCCCGCCACCTCCGACATGGGGGTGAGGAGCGGCAGCGCGCCGTTGTCGAACTGCACCGTCTCGTAAGCCACCGCGGTGGTGCCGGCCGCCAGCAGCGCCTCGGTGAGCGCGCGGTCGGCGGCCAGGTGCAGGTAGGTGAAGAGCAGCAGGTCGGCGCGCAGGTAGCCGTACTCGCTCGGCAGCGGCTCCTTGACCTTCAGCACCAGCTCCTGCGCCCAGGCGTCGGCGGCGCTGCCCAGCGTGGCGCCGGCGGCCGCGTACTCCTCGTCGGCGAAGCTCGAGCCCAGGCCGGCGCCGCGCTCGACCACCACCTGGTGGCCGGCGCTCACCAGCGCCTGGACCGAGCCCGGCGTCGTCGAGACGCGGTACTCCTGGGGCTTGATCTCCTTGGGGACACCGATCTTCATCTTCGCGCTCCTGGGTCTGCGGGCCTCGGCCCGCTCCCGTCGGTACTCGTAGCGGCCGCTATCGCGCGCCGGCCGCGGTGCTTGGATCGCCCGATTCTACCGCTGCCACGCCCGCAGGATCCGCACGGGCACGGGTGTACTCGCGGCCTCCCCGCCCGGGGCCCGGGGCTCGCGCGGCTCCACGATGGCCGCCAGCTGCCCGTCCGGGTCGACGAGCACGGTGGTGCCCGTCAGGGGCAGCGACAGGCGCTTGCCCTGCCGCACCGCCAGGGCCGTGGCCGCGTCGAGGCGCAGGCTGGGGAGGTCGAGCGCCTCCGAAGGGGCCAGGCCCTCCGCCTCGCCCAGCGCGTGCAAGGGCGTGCAGCGCGCGAGGTCGATGCCGCCGGCGCCGGTGCGCACCAGGCCGGCGAGGTGGGCGGGCACGCCGAGCGCCGCGCCCAGGTCGCGCGCGAAGGCGCGCACGTAGGTGCCGGCGCCCACCTCGAGGCGCAGCAGCGCGGTGGGCAGCTCGGCGAGCTCGGGCGGCAGGTCGAAGGCGCGCCCGGACGCGGCTGGCGCCCAGCCGTCGGGGCCGGGCGCGAAGCGGCCCGGCAGCTCCGCGCGGCGCGGCGCGAACGCCAGCAGCTCCACCCGGTGGTACGCCACCGGGCGCGCGGGCGGCTCCACCACCTCGCCCCGGCGCGCGGCGGCGTAGCTGCGCTCGCCGCCCTGCTTGACGGCGGAGTAGGCGGGCGGGCGCTGCTCGGTGAGCTCCAGGAAGCGGCCCGCCTCCGCCGCGATGGCCGCGGGGGAGAGGGCGCGCAGCCGGACGGCGTCGGCGGTGGCGGTCACCGGGCCCTCGGCGTCGAGCGTGGGGGTGCCGGCGCCGAACGCCACCCAGGCCAGGTAGCGCTTGGCGCTGGCGGTCAGGTACGGCGAGAGCTTGGTGGCCTCGCCGACCAGCAGCGTCAGCACGCCGGTGGCGAGCGGGTCGAGCGTGCCGGCGTGGCCGACGCGGCGCGTGCCGAGGCGGCGGCGCGCCTCGGCCACCACGTCGTGCGAGGTGAGGTTCAGGGGCTTGTCGACGGGGTAGATCGGCACGGCTAGATGGTACCCGCGGCGACGCGCCGTGCGGGGCCGCGGCGGCCGCGGGCGCGGCTCAGAAGAACAGGGCGCGCGCCCAGGGGCTGACGGACACCGCCACCAGCAGGCCGACGTGGAGCGTGAGCTGGGCCATCAGCGGCTCCCAGCCGCGGCGCCGGCGGCGGTAGGCGTCGGCGAGCAGCAGGCCGAAGGGCACGAGCAGCACCACCGGCACCCCGAACACGAGGGCGTAGAGCGCGGCGGAGGCCACGGTGGCGATGCCGCCGGCGTAGCGCTGCACGAACGGCGCCAGCATGAACGGCCGGAAGAACAGCTCGGCCAGCGGCACCAGGATGGCGGCGGCCACCACCAGGGGCGTGAGCTGGGCGAAGTCGAGGTAGAAGCGCCCGAGGGCGCCGTCGCCGGGCAGGTAGTACAGGTAGGCGAGGCTGGCGGCGAGGAACAGCAGGCCCCAGCCGAGGCCGCGCGCGGCCGCGCCGGCGTCGCCGAGCAGCGTCTCGTAGGCGTCGTGGCCGTTGAGCTGCACGCGGCGCCAGGCGAGCAGCGCCAGCATCACCGCGAGGGTGAGGAAGAACAGCGCCGCGGCGTCGCCGCCCGTGCCGGGGGTGAGGAGCGCCAGCACGTTCTCGAAGAGGATCAGGCCGTACAGCACGGTCACGAGCAGCGCCACCAGCACGGCGGTGATCAGCGTGCCGTAGACGTCGCCCACGCTCCAGGGGCGCGGGCCCTCGACGACCTCCAGGGTGGTCGAGGCCGCGATGCGGCTCTCGCCGATCAGGTGGACGGCCACCAGCAGGAGCAGCAGCAGGACCCACAGCAGGGTGTTGCCGCCCAGGGCGGCGGAGAAGTTCTCGCGCCGGAACGACTCGCGCAGCGCCAGCCCACCGCCCGCGAGGTCGCCCTGGGCGTACGAGATCAGCGCCAGGCCGCGCAAGTCGGCGGCCTGCGCCTCGACGTTGCGCGCGCCGCGCAGCTGGTGGGCGGTGGCCAGGTGGCCGGCGGCGGCGCTCAGGTTCCCCTGGGCCCACAGCGCGCGGCCCAGCAGGGAGCGCACCTCGGCGTGGCGGTCGTCGCCGCTCAGCTGCACGTAGTCCTGCAGCTGGCGGGCGGCGCCGTCGGCGTCGCGCAGCCGGAGCCGCAGCGTGGCGTCGGTGAGGCGGTACTCGACGTTCAGGGGGTCGGCGGCGATGGCGCGAGCGTACTCGGCCAGCGCGTCGTTGTAGCGCCCCTGCGACTGCATGATGCGCGCCGACAGGAAGCCGACGCGGCCGGAGAGCTCGACGTTGCTGCGCTCGCGCAGGCGCTGGCGCGCCTCGCCCAGGAACGCCTCGGCGTCGCCGGGGCGCTGGTTGGCCAGGGCGGCCTCGGCCAGCAGCACGAGCGGCTCGGCGGTGTCGATGCGGTTGCGCACGCGGCGCAGGCGCTGCTCGGCGCTGGCGGCCTCGCCGAGGCCCAGCTCGATGCGCGCCAGCACCAGCTCGGCGTCGGCGAAGTCGGGGCGCACCTGCAGGGTGTTGAGGCAGAACTGCTGAGCCGTCTCGAGGTCGCCGCGCGCCTCGAACAGCTGGCATTGGCTGAAGTAGCGGTTCTCGTCGAAGCCTTGCGCGAAGGCCGAAGCGAGGAGGAGCAGCACCACGACCAGCACGCCCGCTGGCAGCGCACGGTGCCGCCTGCCCCCGGTTTCCCCCGTGTGCTGGAACATGCGACCCCTTCCGGAACCCGCCTGTGTGGCGACTCGTCTTCCTATCATGAACCGCACATCTGCCGCTAGGGGGTTAGGTCGTTCACTTGTCGCGCCGCGCCGCCGGCGGCAGGTTAAGGCTCGCTGAACCCGGGCCGGACGCGGTATCACGGCGCGTTGGTACCATTGGCGCATGTCGCGAACGACCCGGGCGCTCACGTTCGCTCGCCTCTCATGAGCCTGGCGCATCTGTTCCTGCTGGGCCAGGTGGCGCTGCAGCTGCCGATGATGCCGGCGGGCACGGAGGTGCGGCTGATGTCCGTCGACCTCTTCACCGTCTACGCCTCGGCGCGCGTCGAGGCCCGGCACCTGCGTTTCCGCGAGCTGCCGCCGCCCGGTACCGAGGTTCGCGTCCTCATCTTCCCGCCCGACGCCGACGACGCCTCGCGCGCCGCCGCCCTCAGCGGCGCCACCGCCCTCAAGGGCCGCGTCTCGGAGGCGGGCAACGACGTCCTCATCACGTACCAGGGGAGCGACGAGCCGTTGTCGCTGCGGGCGCTGCTGCTGGAGGAGCGCGAGATCTGGCTCGACCTTCCGCTGGGAAGGAGCAGGTGAATGTCCACGAAACGCATCCTGATCGTCGAAGACGACCTCGACATCCTGCGGCTGCTCACGCGTGAGCTGGAGGACGCCGGCTTCGAGGTGCTCGCCTTCGACAGCGGCATGCGCGGCCTGTCGGCGGTGCGGGAGTCGGAGCCCGACCTGGTCATCCTCGACCTGGGCCTCCCCGACCTGAGCGGGCAGGAGATCGCCCGCCGCGTGCGCCGCACCGGCGACACCCCGATCATCATCCTCACCGCCGCCGACGAGGTGGGCACCAAGGTGGAGATGCTCAACGCCGGCGCCGACGACTACCTGGCCAAGCCGTTCCACGTCGAGGAGCTGGTGGCGCGCGTGAACGTGCAGCTGCGCAAGCGCACCCTGGGCTCGGCGCAGAAGATCGGCGAGCTCACCATCGACCCGGTGCGCCGCCAGGTGTTCTGGGGCGAGGAGGAGATCCGCTTCTCGCCGCGCGAGTACGAGCTGATCACCTACCTGGCGGGGCAGCCGGGGCGCGTCTACTCGCGCAAGGAGATCGAGAACAACGTGTGGGGCGAGGACCTGCCGCCGTCCTCCAACGTCGTCGACGTGCACATCGCCAACATCCGCGGGAAGCTGCGCGACGCCGGCGGCTACGGCGTCATCCGCACCATCCGCGGCGTCGGGTACGCGCTGAAGTCGTGACCTGAATGGAGGCGCGCCGGCCCGCCCTGGTTCGCGCGTCGCGGGTGTCGCTCACCTGGCGCGTGGCGCTGATGAGCGCGCTGGCGGTGGCGGCGCTGGGCGGCCTCACCATGCTGGTGGCCTACCAGGTGGTGCGGGCGGGGCTGTACGCCGAGCTGCGGCGCGCCATCAAGCAGGACGCCGCCACCGTGGCGGCGCTCTACTCGCAGGGCGAGGGGAGCGCCGCCTCCGGCCTGTCGGGCCCCACCGGCGGGGTGGTGCTGCAGATCTACGACCCCAGCGGGCGCCTGCTGGCCGCCAGCCAGCCCGAGTTCGAGCGCGCCCAGGCGGCGCTGCCGCCCTCCGACGTGGTGGGGGCGGCGCTCGTGCCCACCACCTGGAACGGCCTGGTGGCGGGGCGGCAGATGGAGGCGGCGCTGGCCCCCTTCGAGCTCGGGGTGGTGGCGGTGCTCACCGACCCCTCCTACATCGGCCCGGTGCTGGCCGACCTGTCGCGCACGCTGCTGGTGGCGGCGCTGCTGCTGGTGGGGCTCAGCCTGGTGGTGGGCTACGCGGTGGCCGCCGCCGCCCTGCGGCCCATCGCGCGCCTGGCGCGCCTCGCCGCCCTGCGCGGCCCCGACGACCTGGAGCCGATCGCCTACGAGGGCCCGCTCGACGAGGTGGGGCGCCTGACCTTCGCGCTCAACGGCCTGCTGGAGCGCCTGCGGGAGGCGCTGGCGGCGCAGCGCGTGTTCCTCGCCGAGACGAGCCACGAGCTGCGCACGCCGCTGACCAGCCTGCGCGGCTTCCTCGACCGCGCGGTGCGCCGCACGCCGCCGGCGCACCGCGACGACCTGCTCGACGCGCAGCGCGTGGCCGGCACCATGACGCGCCTGGTCGAGGACCTGCTGCAGCTGTCGCGCGGGCAGCTGGTGGTGGACCAGGCGCTGCACCTGGTGGACGTGGGCCTCGACGTGCTGCGGCCGGTGGCCGACGAGTTCCCGGGCGTGCGCGTCGAGGCCGACGGCGGCGTGCTGATCCTCGGCGACCCGCAGCGCCTCAACCAGGCGGTGCGCAACCTCACGGCCAACGCGGTGCGCGCCGCCGGGCGCCCGGGGGGCGTGACCCTGCGGCTGGCCCAGCGGGGCCAGGAGGCGCTGGTGACGGTCGAGGACGACGGCCCCGGCATCCCGCAGGAGACGCTGCCGCACATCTTCGAGAAGTTCTACAAGGGCGCCGGCGGTGGCTCGGGGCTGGGCCTGGCCATCGCGCGGCAGATCGTGGAGCACCACCACGGCGCCCTCACGGTGCGCAGCCGCCCGGGCGAGACGGTGTTCGAGATGCGCCTGCCGCTCATCGAGGCGGTCGACGAGGGGTAGCCGCGCCGCGACCGGCCCCGCGGCGCGCCGGGCGCGGGCCCGTGCCTAGAGCCGCGGCAGCGTCACGCCGCGCTGGCCCTGGTACTTGCCCTGGCGGTCGGCGTAGGTGGTCTCGGGGCGGTCGCCCTGGAAGAACAACAGCTGCACGATGCCCTCGTTGGCGTAGACCTTGGCGGGCAGCGGGGTGGTGTTGCTGAGCTCGAGGGTCACGTGGCCCTCCCAGCCCGGCTCCAGCGGCGTGACGTTCGCTACGATGCCGCACCTGGCGTACGAGCTCTTCCCGAGCGCCACGACCATGGTGTCGTCGGGGATCCGCAGGTACTCCACCGACCGCGTGAGCACGAAGCTGTTGGGCGGGATGATGCACTCCTCCCCCTCGTACTCCACGAGGCTGCGGGTGTCGAAGTTCTTGGGGTCGACGACGGTGTTGAAGGCGTTCACGAAGATGCGCCACTCGGGGGCGGCGCGCAGGTCGTAGCCGAAGCTCGAGAGGCCGTAGCTGATGACGCCCTCCCGCACCAGGGCGTCCTCGAAGGGGGTGATCATCCCTTCGAGAGCGCGTTCGCGGATCCACCAGTCCGGTTTGATGCTCATGGGCGAAGTGTAGCAGTGGGGCGGATCGGCTCCGGGAGGACCCGCTCGGTCGCCGCAGGGGGTAGGCGTCGGCTGGTCGCTCCACGCAGCGCCCGTCGCGGGCCGTGCGCCGCGTGCGTGCAGCCGGCCGCGCTTGACGCCGAGCGATAACAGAGTGATATCATCATGACAGCATGAGCGACGACACGAAGATCCAGCCCGTGAACCAGAGCTTCCAGAAGGACGTGGTCGAGCAGGTGCACGAGAAGCCGGTGGCCGGCGTCAACGGCTTCCTGATGCTGTTCGTGAGCCTGGCCCTGCTGGCGGGCAGCCTCGCCCTGTTCATCCTGGGCGTGAGGCCCGACGTCACCGGCTCGGGCGCCGCCAACGTGGCGCTGATCGTGCCGGGCCTGGTGGGCATGCTGGCGGCCCTGCTGCTGCTGACCGGGCTGTACGCCGTGCAGCCGAACGACGCGCGCGTGCTGACGCTGTTCGGCACCTACGTCGGCAGCCAGCGCAAGAGCGGCTTCTGGTGGGCCAACCCCTTCACCTCCAAGAAGCGCGTGAGCCTGCGGGTGCGCAACTTCAACTCCGAGCGCATCAAGGTCAACGACGCCGACGGCAACCCGGTCGAGATCGCCGCGGTGGTGGTGTGGCGCGTGCGCGAGTCGGCCAAGGCCGTGTTCGACGTCGACGACTACGAGGAGTTCGTGGGCATCCAGGCCGAGACCGCGCTGCGCAACCTCGCCACGCGCTACCCGTACGACTCGGCCGGCGAGGAGCGCGCCAGCCTGCGCGAGAACCCCGACGAGCTCGCCGCGGCGCTCAAGGTCGAGCTCGAGGAGCGCCTCGAGGTGGCCGGCGTCGACGTGCTGGAGGCGCGCCTCACGCACCTGGCCTACGCCCCCGAGATCGCTCAGGCGATGCTGCGGCGCCAGCAGGCGCAGGCGGTGGTGTCGGCGCGGCGCCTCATCGTGGAGGCGGCGGTGGGCATGGTCGAGGACGCCCTCACCGGCCTGGCGGAGCGCGGCGTGGTCGACCTCGACCCCGAGAAGCGCGCCGCCATGGCGAACAACCTGATGGTGGCGCTCACGAGCGAGCAGGCCAGCACGCCCATCATCAACACCGGCACGCTGTACGGCTGACCCAGGAACCGGCCGAGGCGCACCGGCGCGCCTCGGCCCCACGCCCTAGGCTTAGGCGGCCGCGCCGCAGGTGGCGCGGCGACCGCTGTCCTGTCGGAAGGAGCACCGACCCATGCGAAGACGACCGATCACGCTACTCGTCCTGACCGCGCTGCTGGCGTGCTTGCCCCCGGCCCTCGCGCAGGGCGAGGCGGGAGGCGAGCAGCGGCCCGAGGCCGCGCTCGTCTACGACCTCTACCAGGCCGGCCGCCAGCTCGGCGAGACCGGCATGACCGTCACGCGCACGGCCGACGGCACGACCGTCGCCTCCTACGTCGACGTCGGCGGCGTCTTCGACGCCACCGGCGCCCTCACGACCCGCGCCGACGGCTCGGCGCGCGACTACCTGGTCTCCGGCTGGGTGCAGGGCGTGCCGTTCTCCATCGAGGTGACCTTCACGGAGGCCGGCGCCGACCTGGCGCTCCTCCAGGGCGGCGGCCAGCAGGCGCTGTCGCTCCCCTCGGCGGAGCCGCTGTACGTCTTCGACAACAACCTGCTCGACGGCTACCAGGTGGCCGCCGACCAGGTCATGGCCGCGGGCGAGGGGCGTACCTTCGCCGTGCTGGTGCCCCAGGCCGCCGCCTTGGGGTCGATGACGTTCGAGGCCCCCGAGCGGGCCACCCTCGACCACCTCGGCGCGACCGTCGACGCCACCCTCCTGCGCGCTACCTTCGAGGTGGGGTTCCAGTCGCTCGCCGTCTCCGTCTACCTGGACGCCGCCGGCGACATCCTGGTGCTCGAGCAGGAGCCCGGCGCCATCCGCTTCGAGCGGCGCGCCCCGGCGATCGCCGAGGCGGACGCCGCGGCGGCGCCCGCGGAGGCCACCACCGACGCGCCCGCCCGCTCCGCGGTAGAGGCGGCGCTCGCCGAGGCCGCCGCCTGCCTGGTGGAGCGTGAGGTGAGCATCGCCTCCACGGGCGAGACGCTCCACGGCCGCCTGACCCTGCCGCGCGCCGCGGCCGAGGGCGGCGCGCCAGCGCCGGTGCTGCTCCTGCTGCCCGGCTCGGGCGCGCCCGACATGGACGGCAACGCCCCGCCCGTGCTGCTCAACTCCGGCTACAAGCAGCTCGCCTACGCGCTGGCGTGCCACGGCTACGGCGTGCTGCGCGCCAACAAGCTCGGCCTGCCGCCCTCCACCGGCGACGGCAACGCCGTGACCCTGGGCACCTACGCCAGCAACGCCGCCGACTGGCTGCGCTTCCTGGCCGAGCAGCCGGGCGTGGACCCCGACCGGCTGGGCCTGATGGGGCACTCCGAGGGCGGGCTCATCGCGCTCTACGCCGTCGCCGAGCGGATCGCCGACCCCGCCGCGGTGGTCCTCCTCGCCACCGGCGGCCGCCCCATGGACGTGATCATCCGCGAGCAGGTGCTCGCCTCGGGCGAGCGCGCCGGCCTCACCGAGGAGGGGCTGCGGGCGCTGGACCACGACGTCGACGTGTTCTTCGAGGCGCTCGAGAGCCTGGAGGGCACGCGCCTGGCGCTCGAGGGCGAGCTGGCCGACAACCAGATCGCGCCGCTGTTCGCCCACGCCGCCGGCCTGCTACGCAGCGAGGTCGAGCAGGACCCCGTGGCGCTGGCCGGCCAGGTGCGCGTCCCGGCCCTGGTGGTGCAGGGCCTCAAGGACATCCAGGTGCTGCAGGTCGACGGGCGCAACCTGGCGGAGGCGCTGCCGCGCGCCACGCTGCTGGAGCTCCCCGAGCTCGGCCACAACCTCAACGAGGTGCCTGGCGAGCCGCTGAGCGGCGCCGTCCCGACCCCCGACACGGTGATCTCGCCGACGCTGGTGCAGGCGCTCGCCACCTGGCTCAACGGCTGGCTGCGCGTGGCGCACTGAGGCGGAGGCGACGAAGGAGCGATGTCCGAGAAGAAGCGGTTCCTGCTGCGCATCGACCCGCGCGTCTACGCCGCCATCGAGAAGTGGGCCGCCGACGACCTGCGGAGCGTGAACGCGCAGATGGAGTACGTGCTCTCGGAGGCGCTCAAGCGGGCGGGGCGCTACCCCCGCCCGCGGCCGGCCGAGGAGGCGAGCGAGGGGCGCGCGTCCGACGACGGCGCGCCGCCGGACGGCGACGCCTGAGCTAGGCCCCCGGGCGGCGCTGACGCGC
>JAAYYF010000089.1 GCA_012515535.1 Deinococcales bacterium | reverse complement strand
CGGTGGCGCGGGGCCGCCCGGCGTGCGCGCGGCGCCGTGACGTTGGCCGGCCCTCGGGGCCCCACGTATACTCGCCGTCGATGACAGACGACCTTAAGAGCCTCAGCCGCGACGTGCGCGGCTTCGTGCGCGAGCGTGGCTGGGAGCGGTTCCACACGCCCAAGAACCTGAGCATGGCGTTGCTGGTCGAGGCCAGCGAGCTGCTCGAGCTGTTCCAATGGCTCACCCCCGAGGAGTCCGACGCGCTGAGCGAGGCGCAGCTGGCGGCGGTGGTCGACGAGATCGCCGACGTGCAGATCTACCTGCTGCAGCTCGCCGACCGCCTGGGCGTCGACCTGGCGGCGGCGGTGCGGGCCAAGATGGTGAAGAACGCCGCCAAGTACCCCATGGGCGAGAGGGCGGCCTTCGAGCGCGAGTAGGGGGGCCGATGCTGGTCTACACGGCGGTCAAGCGCGAGTTCGTCGAGCACGTGAAGCGCAACGAGATCGACGAGCGCATCCTGGAAGGCATGCGGGCGCGGGGGCGCGGCGGGGTGTCGCGGTCCGAGCTGCGGTCGTGGCGCGGCTCGCTCCTGTACATGAGCAACGTGCTCGACGACCCGTACATCCCCGACGACGCCGGTGTGGCCCTCGAGTTCACCATCCCCCAGACCTCCAAGCGCATCGACCTGATCCTCACGGGCGAGGGCCGCGCGCCCGAGCGCCGCCCGACCGCCGTGATCGTCGAGCTCAAGCAGTGGGAGAGCGCCGCCTGCACCGCCAAGGACGGCGTGGTCGCCACCTACCTGGGCGGCGGCGTGCGCGAGGTCGCCCACCCCTCCTACCAGGCGTGGACCTACGCGGCGCTGCTCGAGGACTACAACGAGACGGTGCAGGAGGAGGGGGTCGAGCTCCGCCCCTGCGCCTACCTGCACAACTGCGACGCCGAGGAGCTGCGCGGGCCCTTCTACCGCGAGCACGTGGAGCGCGCGCCGCTGTTCCTGCGCCAGGACCAGGAGGTGCTGCAGCGCTTCATCCGCCGCTACGTCAAGAACGGCGACGCCGGCGAGCTCATGTACCGCATCGACCAGGGCCGCATCCGCCCCTCGAAGGCGCTGGCCGACCACCTCAGCGGCCTGCTGTGCGGCAACCGCGAGTTCCACCTGATCGACGACCAGAAGCTGGTGTACGAGACGGCGCTGGCCGCCGCCGAGGAGGCGCAGGCGGGTCAGAAGCAGGTCTACATCGTGGAGGGCGGGCCCGGTACGGGCAAGTCGGTGGTGGCGGTGAACCTGCTGGTCGAGCTCACGAACCGCGGGCGCGTGGCGCAGTACGTGACGCGCAACGCCGCCCCGCGCGACGTCTACGCCGCCAAGCTGGCCGGGACGCTACGCAAGACGCGCATCAACAACCTGTTCAAGGGCTCGGGCGCCTACGTGGACACCGAGGAGAACGCCTTCGACGCCCTGATCGTCGACGAGGCGCACCGTCTCAACGAGAGGTCGGGGATGTTCCGCAACCAGGGCGAGAACCAGATCAAGGAGATCATCCACGCCGCGCGCGCCGCGGTGTTCTTCATCGACGAGTCGCAGCGCGTGACCCTGCACGACATCGGGCGCGTGGCGGAGATCGAGCGGCTGGCGGCGGCAGCCGGCGCCTGCGTGACCCGGGGCGAGCTGGCCTCGCAGTTCCGCTGCAACGGCTCCGACGGCTACCTGGCGTGGCTCGACCACGCGCTGCAGGTGCGTGAGACCGCCAACACCGACCTAAACGGCGTCGACTACGACTTCCGCGTGGTGGGCTCGCCCACCGAGCTGCGCGAGCTGATCGAGGACGTGAACCTGGCGAACAACCGCTCGCGCATGGTGGCGGGCTACTGCTGGGACTGGCGGAGCAAGAAGGAGCCCGAGGCCTTCGACATCGAGTTCCCGGAGCACGGCTTCGCGGCGCAGTGGAACCTCGCCGAGGACGGGCACCTGTGGATCCTAAAGCCCGACTCGGTGGAGCAGGTGGGGTGCATCCACACCTGCCAGGGGCTCGAGCTCGACCACGTGGGGGTGATCATCGGCCCCGACCTGCTGGTGCGTGACGGCGAGGTGGTGACGGACGGCTTCGCGCGCTCGCGCCACGACAGGACCATGCACGGCTTCAAGACGCTCCACAGGCGCGACCCGGCAGCGGCGCGCGCGGCGGCCGACGAGATCATCAAGAACACCTACCGCACGCTGATGACGCGCGGCACCAAGGGCTGCTTCGTGTGGAGCCCCGACGCGGAGACGCGCGCCTACTTCGCCGCCGCCACACGGCCGCCGGCCGCTCCCTGAGAGACGCGCCGGGTGCTGCTCACGCCAGCCAGCGCCTGAGCACGCCTTCCTCCACCACGGGCCTGGCGAGCCGGGTGTTCTCGCGCAGCTCGCGTTCCAGGTCGCGCAGGCGGTCGTCCCAGCCGCCGGGCGGCAGCTTGGCGCGCAGCGCCACCACCAGCTCGGCCTGGCGCACCATCAGCGCCCGCGCCACCGCCTCGGCGCCGCCCGCCGGGTCGGGGGCGTGACGGCGGAAGCCCTGCAGGAACGGCGGCACGAAGCGCTCGGCGGCCTGCTCGGCGGGCAGGTCACGCTGCGCGCGCACCGCGTAGTAGATCGGCATAGCCAGGTCGAAGGCGAAGGCGCCGTAGCCGCAGTCGTCGAAGTCGATGGCGGTCCAGCGCTCCTCGTGCAGCAGCAGGTTGCCGTGGTGCAGGTCGGCGTGCACCAGCCCGGCGTCGGGGCCGTCGCCCAGCAGCGCCTCGGCGGCCGGCATGAGCTCGGCCACGGCCGCCACGAAGCCGGGGTCGTCGGGCACCAGCTCCGCCGCCCGGGTCAGGTAGGTGTGCTCGAGGAGCGGGCGGCGGCGCACCTCGGCGGGGCGCCAGGCGCGGCCGTGCGCCTGCAGGCGGCCGAGCAGCTCGCCCCAGGCGGTGACGCGCGCCGCGCTCCAGTCGGTCGGGCGCGTGAGCGAGCCGGGCGCCGCGGCGAACGCCACCAGCACGGTGCCGTCGTCGAGCTCCTCGACCCAACGCCCCGCTTGCGACGGCACGGGCCGCGCCACCGGCACGCCCGCCTCGACGAGGGCGAGCAGCCAGTCGACCTCGCCCCGCACCTGGCTCGCGCTGCGGTGCCCCTGCGGCATCACCTTCAGGACGGCGGGGCCGTGGGGGCCGTCGAAGCGGTAGACGTCGCTCTCGAAGGCGCCGAGGCCGGTCAGGGCCTCGGGGTCGGCGCCGAAGAGGCGCGCGGCGGCGGTCAGGTCGCTCATCGGGCAAGCGTACCGGCTGGGCCGGCGCGAAGCGAGAGGGGGCGGCGCCCGGCCGGCTCTCAGCGCGCGGCGTCCAGCAGCGCTACCAGGCGCTTGGCCGCCACGAGACGGTAGCCCTCCTCGATGAAGCCCGCGAGCTCCTGCCAGTCGACGCCCGCGCTGAGGTCGACCCCCAGCCAGCCGCGGTGGCCGACGTACGGCGGGCGGAAGAAGAGCAGCGGGTCGCGCGCGATCAGCGCCGCCTGCGCGCCCTCCGGCGCCGGCAGCCACAGGGCCTCGCCCTCGAAGCCGTGGTGCTGCCCGGCGTAGTTTGCGAACATGCGCCCCTTGCCGGCGAACCAGCTCGGCCCGCCGTGGCTGAGGCGCTCGATCGCCTCGGGGAGGGCGAGGCAGAGCTGGCGGAGGCGTTCGAGGTTGTCCATGACGTGCCTTCCCGGGTGCTCCCTGGTGTGGGTCCGATGTTACGCCAGGGCGCGGTGGGCGGCGCGGGCGGCTACGGGACGACCGCCTGCGCGCCGAGCGTCACGCCGCGCCATTGCAGCGTGGCCAGCAGCGGGGTGGCGGGCTCGACCGCCCCCAGGTGCAGGAGGGTGCTGGTCCCGGTCAGCAGGTCGAGCTCGCCGGCCGCGCTGGCGTCCGGGCTCATCAGCTGCACCGGCACCGTGCGGTCGGCGGGCCCGGTGGGCGCCGGCAGGCCCAGGGCGCCGTCCACCCGCAGCAGGCCGGCGCCGTAGCCGGAGCGGTCCATGTAGGCGGGGTCGTAGTAGGCGCTCGCCTTCAGCAGGCGCTCGACGTCGTCGGGCGTGCGGCTCGGCTCCTGCGCCAGCAGCAGGGCGGCGGCGCCGGACACGAACGGGGTGGCCATGCTGGTGCCGCTCAGGCTGGCCCAGCCGAAGGGCACGGTGCTGATCACGTGCCGGCCGGGCGCCACCAGGTCGACGCCGTCCGGGCCCCACGCGCCCGCGCCGTGGTTGCTGAAGGGGCTCAGGGTCAGGTCCGGGTCGAGCGCGCCCACCGCGATCACGCCCGGCGCCGCCGCCGGGAACTCGACCGGCACGGTGCGCTCGGCGCTGGCGGCGTTCCCGGCCGCCGCCACGACCACCACGCCGCGCGCCCGCACCTCGGCCAGCGCCTGCTCCAGGAGGCGGCTCTGGAACTCGCCGCCGAGGCTCAGGTTGATGACGCGCGCCGGGTTCGGGTTGTCGGGCACCCCCGCCACCGGCAGGCCGGCCGCCCACCGGACCGCCGCCACGAGGGTGGCCACGGTGGTGGTGCCGCGGGGCGCGTCGGGGAACACCTTGACCGGCAGCAGCCGCACGTCCGGCGCTACGCCCACCACCCCCATGCCGTCGCCGGCGGTGGCCTCCACGATGCCCGCCACGTGGGTGCCGTGCCAGTTGCCGAAGGCGTAAGCGCCGGGGTCGGGGTCGCTGGCGCGGCAGTCGGAGGTGTCGTCGGCGCAGAAGTCGTAACCCGGCAGCAGCCGGCCCGCGAGCTCGGGGTGCGTCGGGTCGACGCCGCTGTCCACGATCGCCACCACCACGGCGCTGCCCGCGCCCGTCTCGGTGTGCCAGGCGGCCGGCGCCCCGACGGCGAAAGCGCCCCACTGGTCGTGCAGGCGTGGGTCGGAGGGGAGGGGCGCCAGGCTCACGCGGAAGTTGGGCTCGACGTGGAGCACGTCGGGGTCGTCGGCCAAGCGCTCCAGGAACGCCGCGAGGTCGGCGCCCGCCGGCACCTCTACCAGCCGCGTCTCCTCGCCGCCCGGCCCGG
>JAAYYF010000088.1 GCA_012515535.1 Deinococcales bacterium | reverse complement strand
GGAGGCGAGCTCCCTCGGCCCGCGCCGCTCGCCTGGCGCCGCGGGTCACGCCTCCTGGTTCCGCACCCGCTCCGCGAGGAACGCGAGGGCGTGCTGCTGGTCTGGCAGCAGGAACCACTCGTTGCGCGTCAGGCGGGTCACGGGCGTCTCCAGCCCGGGCGCCTCCACCTCCACGACGCGCAACGCGCCCTCGAGCAGCTCGGTCTCGACGTAGCTGCGCATGGTCACGCCGATGCCGAGCCCGGCGTACACCGCGCTACGCACCGCGGCCGGGCCGCTCACCTCCAGCACGCGGCCCGGCCGCGCGCCGGTGGCCTCCAGCGCGGCTTGCAGCAGGCGGTACACGAGCGACGCCGAGGAGGGCGCCACCAACGTCTCGCCGTCGAGCTCGGTGAGGTGGAGGCCCTGCTCGCGCGCCAGCGGGTCGTCGCCACGCACGAGCAGCACCAGCCGCTCGCTGCCGACGGGCGTGGCCGTGATCCCTTCCGCGGGCTCCACCTCACCGAGGACGTAGGCGGCGTCCAGGCTGCCGTCCTGCAGCCCGCGCACCAGGTCGGGCGTGTAGCCCTCGAGCAGGTGGAGGCGCAGGTGGTAACCCTCGTCGTTGTAGGCGCGCGCGGCGCGCAGCAACGGCCCCGTGTAGCGCGTGGTGAGGTGGTGGCTGAGCGCCACGCGGAGCCGGGTCCACTCCGGCGCCACGCGGCCCCTGAGCACCGCCTCGGCGCGCTCCAGGGCCTGGCTCACCGCGCAGGCGTAGGGCAGCAGCTGACGACCGGCCGGCGTGAGGGCGATGCCGGCGCCGCGACGCTCGTAGAGCGCCTGGCCCCGCTCCTCCTGCAGTAGCCGCAGGTGGCGGCTCACCGCCGGCTGGGTCAGCCCAAGCGTGCGCGCGGCCGCGGTCACGCTGCCCTCACGGGCCACGACGCAGAACGAGCGCAGGTGCTCGGCGTTCATGCGGCTCCGGTGCCGGGGCGGGTGGCGGCTGTGGGGCGCGACGTCACGTTTAGCGATGGTAACTCGGGGGTCGGTCGGCCCCGCGGGGAGCCTGGTGCGGTCGGCCGCGGGCGTCTGGGTGCGCGGCTAGGCGTGCAGCTGGCGGACGCGCTGCAGGAACGCCAACGCCCGCTCCAGCACCTTCTCGGTGGCGGCCGCGTCGTACCCCTCCACACTGCTGTCCGTGAACAGGTGCGCCCCCACGTCGTACAGGAACAGCTCGGCCTCGGCGGCGTCCGCCAGCACGCGCACCTCGGCCGGGTCCTCGTAGGGGTCGTCCCTGGCGATGTGGATCTGCAGCGGCACGTCGGGGGGCCAGCGGCTGCCGAAGTGGCCCAGGGGCACGATGCCGTGGAAGAAGAGCGCGCCGCTGGCGCCGGGGCGCTGCTGCGCGAGCTTCATGGCCGGCGCCACGCCCATCGAGATGCCGGCGTAGACGAGGTCCTCGGGCAGGTCGCGCGCCGCGGCGGCGCCGGCCTCGGCGATCATGTCGTCGCCGATCTGGCGGGCGTACTCCAGGCCCGCCTCGATGGTGGGGAAGGTGCGTCCGTCGAACAGGTCGGGTAGCGTCACGCGGTGACCCCCCTGCCTCAAGCGCTCGGCGAAGGCGCGCACGCCGTCCGTCAGTCCCTGGACGTGGTGGAAGAGCAGTACATGAGCCATGGTTACGCTCCTTCCCTTGCGCTGTACGGTGCCTAGACGGTACTGCTACCTAGCCGCGTCGGGCGCGCGTCTATCACGTGCCTCTCACAGGCCTGGCCGTGCTGGGCGGCGGTCCGGCGCCGCTCGGCCGACGCCCAAGCGGCGTAGGCAGGAGCGGCGCGGGCCGCGGCAGCGGCTCAGGCGCCGGGGCTCAGCGCGTTCACCCCGTCGCTGAAGCGGTGCGCGCCGCCCGGCGCCAGGTGCAGCGCCCGGCTCGCCACCGCCTCCACCAGGCGCCGGTCGTGCGAGGCCAGCAGGAGCGTGCCGGGGTACGCCACCAGCAGCCGCTCGAGCGCCTCCACCATGCGGACGTCGAGGTGGTTGGTGGGCTCGTCGAGCACCAGCAGCGGCGCCCGCGTGACGGTCAGGCGCGCCAGCGACAGGCGGGTGCGCTGCCCGCCCGACAGGTCGCTCACCGGGAACGCGGGGTCGTTGGGCAGGCCCAGGCGCGCCAGCAGGTAGTGCAGGTCCTGCTTGCGGATCAGGGGCTGGGCGTCGCGCACCGCCTCCTCTAAGCTCGCGAAGCGCTGCAGCTCCTCGCCGTGCTGGCTCACGTGGCACACGCTCACGCCGGCGCCGAGCGTGACGGTGCCGGCCGCGGGCGCCAGCGCGCCCAGCGCCGCTGCGATCAGGCTGCTCTTGCCGCTGCCGTTGGCCCCCAGCAGCGCCAGCTTCTCGCCGCGCCGCAGCACGAACGTCAGGCCCGCCACGAGCTCGCGCGCGCCGCGCGCCAGCGTCACGCCGTCGAAGCGCAGCACCTCGCCGGGGCCGGTGGGCACGGGGGGCAGCGGGATCACGGGGTCGCCGTCGTCCTCGAACGGCGCCGGCGTCACCTCGAAGCGCTCGAGGCGCTTCTGCAGCGCCCGGGCGCGGCTCGCCAGCGTGCGCGAGGCGTTCTCGGCCTTGCCCTTGGCGAGCAGCAGCGACTGGTTGCCGGCGCGCTTGTGGTTGAAGCGCCCGGCGCTGCGCCCCGCCGAGGCCAGGCGGCCCGCCTCGAGCTCCAGCTGGCGCTTCTGGCGCGCCTGCGCGTCGTGGAGGCGCTGCTGCGCCGCCAGCGCCGTGGCCTTCAGCGCCATCGCCTGCGAGTAGCCGCCGGGCCACACGGTCAGCTGGCCGCGCTCCAGCTCGGCGACGGCCGTCACGGTGGCGTCGAGGAAGGCGCGGTCGTGCGACACCACCACCACGGTGGCGGGGCTGGCGCGCAGCCACGCCTCGAGCCAGGCGAGGCCCGCGGCGTCGAGGTGGTTGGTGGGCTCGTCGAGCAGCAGCACGTCGCCGGGCGCCAGCAGCTGGCGCGCCAGCAGCAGGCGGCGCTGCTGCCCGCCCGACAGGCGCGCCGCCGGGGTGGCGGCGTCCACGCCCAGCCCGGCCAGCACCTCCAGCGCGCGCGGCTCGAAGCCGTAACCGTCCAGGGCGCGGTAGCGCTCCTCGGCGGCGGCGTAGCGCTCGAGGTTGGCGTCGCTCGGGTCGGCGAGGGCGGCTTGCGCTGCGCTCAGCTCGGCCGCGGCCCGGCGCAGCGCGGCCGGCATCACGGCCCGCAACGCGTCGTCGTCGCCCAGCGCGGCCTCCTGCTCGAGGAGCGCCACGCTGCCCGTGACCGTCACGGTGCCGGCATCGGGCGGCTCGAGGCCGGCGACGAGGCGCAGCAGGGTGCTCTTGCCGCTGCCGTTGGGGCCCACGAGGGCGACCTTCTCGCCGCGGTCCACGACGAGGTCGAGGCCTTCGAACACGGTGTTGCCGCCGTAGCGCTTGGCTACGGCCTGCAGATGGATGCTCACGCTGATCTCCTTCAGGAGCGAACTAGGACCTGTGCAGGGTCTCGTCTGTCAGCGTGCGTCTTCCATCCGGTTACGGCCTTCCGCTATCTCTGAGGGGTCCCACCAGGCGTGTCCGGGTGGGCGCGCCGAGTATAGCAGCTCACTCCTTCTTGTCCCATCCGGCGTCGAACGCCTCGTCGAGGCTCAGCGACGACCAGCCCGAGTCGAAGTGCTCCTGCAGGCTGGTGGCCGTCTGGGCGGCCTCGGCCGCGCCGGGGGCCGGCGTCGCTCCCGCGCCCTCCCCGGCTGCGACGGCTCCCGGCGCCGAGCTCGCCACGTCGCGGCTCAGCACCCGCGACACGTACTCCGTGAGCTCGAGCCCGTGCGCCCGCGCACGGTTCTCGAGGCCGTCCGCCACCTCTTCGGTAACGTTCAAGCGGATCTCCGGCATGGCGCACCTCCGTGGAGGTGTATAGCGCACCCGCGCGGCGCCGGGTCGTGACGCGATACAGCCGCGCGGCGGGCGCGTGCTGGACGGCCGCGGTGGGCGCCCTGCGGGCCGCGGCCCCGCCCCCGGTCGCTATACTCGGCACCAGGACCCGTACCCCTGAACCTCGTTCCCCTGCGAAGGACGTCATGGCCACCCTGGAGTTCGACTACGCCTTCCCCTACCCGTCCCAGCGCCCGCTGGT
>JAAYYF010000087.1 GCA_012515535.1 Deinococcales bacterium | reverse complement strand
CCAACGTGCTGGTGGCGGCGGTGATGGGCGGCCCCCCGGGCCCGGACGCCCTGCGCTCGGCGATGGCGCGCCTGCGGCGGCGAGCGGAGGCCGACGATCCGCGGGTGGTCGCCAGCCACGGCTGCCGCGGGCGCGGCGACTTCTTGCGCCGCTACGAGCGGCTGAGCGCCGCGTTGGTCCGCGGGCCGCGCCTGGTGGAGGGCGAGCCGGTGGCGTTCTGGGACAACCCCCACGCCAGGCGCCCGCTCCCGAGCAGGGTGCGCACGGCGCTCGTGCGCAGCCACGCGGGTCAGGGCACCTGACAGGGCGGAAGGTTCAGCGCGCGGGGGCGAGCGCCCGCAGGTAGGTCCAGCGCGTCAGCAGGAAGAAGGCGAGCTGCACGGCGGCGAAGAGGCCGATCACGATCAGGCTGTACTGCACCACGTCGACCATCAGCAGCCCGCCCAGGGCGTCGAGCGCCACCAGCGCGTGCAGGCCGCCCAAGGCGAACGGCAGCAGGAAGACGGCGGCGATCTGCGCCGTGACGGTGCGCGAGGTCTCCCCCGGCGTGATGCCCAGGCGCCGCAGGCGCTCGAACAGGCGCCGGTCCGACTCCAGCTCGGTGAACAGCTTGAAGTAGACGAGGCTGCCCGCGCCGATGAAGAACAGCAGCGACACGAACACCCCGGCGAACATGGAGAGGCCGAACGACTCGCGCACCATGCGCGCCATCAGGAAGCGGCCCGCCACGTCGAGGGAGGAGTCCTCCATCCCCAGCTCGGTGAACCCGCGCTCGAGCTTGGTGCTGGTGAGGCTGGCTGGCCAGTCGTAGAGCCACAGGCTGGCCGGGGCGTACTCGCGCCCCTCGGTCGGCCACGCCGCCAGCGCCTCGTCGTCGACGAGGTACCAGTTCCAGCGGATGCCGCCCGGCAGGCTCATGTTCGGCTCCACCGGGGTGGCTTCCACGCCCTGGGGCGCGCCGCGGACCACGGCGCCGTCGGCGTAGGCCAGGGTGGTGGCGGGCCCCGTGGGAGCGGGGTCGAAGCCCAGGGTGGCGGCCAGCTCCGCGTAGGCGCGCGCGCCGGCCAGCACGAGCCAGCCCGTGCGCTCGGGCTCGCCCGCGTCGCGGAAGCGGAGCTCGTGGACGCCGATCGCTTCCCGAACGTCGGGCTCGATGCCGTGCCGCGCCAGCAGCGCGTCCACGGCGTACGCCGAGAAGCCCCCGGCGCCTGCGGCCCGCGCGCGTTCGAGGAACGCGAGCTCCTGCGGGAACATCTCCGCGGCGCCCTCGGCCACGCTGCGGTTGAAGATGTAGAAGGTGCCCGCCGCCGACAGCACCACCGCGCTGAGGCTGGCGATGGTGGCGAACAGCCGCGCGTTGTCGCGCACGCGGAAGAGCAGCTGCGAGACGACCAGCATGCGGGTGCCGCGCAGGTAGCGCCCCTCGGCGCGGCGCATCAGCTGCAGCAGCTTCACGCTGCCGTGGTTGAACACGAGGTAGGTGCCGAGCACCACCACGGTCACCACCGGCACGAAGGCCGCCACCACGCCCACGCCCTCGACGCGTAGCGCCACGGCGTAACCGCCGAGCACCAGCAGCCCGCCGAGGAGCGCCAGCCACGTGGAGGCGCGCGGCGTGGCCCGCGGCTCGCGCGCGGCCTTCATGAGCTCCACCACGCTCTGGCGCCCGATACGGAAGGTGCTCACCAGGGTGACGAGCTGGAAGAGCAGGAAGAAGCTCACGGCCGTGAGCAGGATGGCACGGGGCACGAACAGGAAGCGGATCGGCTCCTCGAGGCCCAGCACGCGGCTGATGCCCAGCAGGAACAGGCGCGCGAGCAGCAGCCCGAGGGCGATGCCCACCCCGATGGCGGCGAGGGACAGGAAGGTGTTCTCGAGCCAGATCAGGCGCCTGAGCTGCCCGCGGGTCGTGCCCATGAGGCTCAGCAGCCCGAACTCGCGGTGGCGGGCGCGCAGGAAGGCGCCGCTGGAGTAGAGCACGAAGAAGAAGGCGAACACCGCCACCAGCACCATGCAGACGGTGAGCACGGTGCGGGTCGCCTCGCCGCCGTAGATGTAGCCGTTCGTGACGTCGGGGTGGAGGATGAACTGCGCGTAGACGTAGAAGAGCAGCACGGAGAAGACGCTGCTGAGGAAGAAGGCGGCGTAGCGCAGGGCGCTGCCGCGGACGTTGCTAAGCGCGAGCTGCCGGAACGTCATCGGCCGCCCCTCCCATCACGCTGAGCGCGTCGAGCACCTGCTGGAAGAACGCCTGGCGGTTGGTGCCGCGCGTCATCTCGCTGAAGCGCCTGCCGTCCTTGATGAACACGATGCGCTTGCAGAAGCTGGCGGCGAACGGGTCGTGGGTGACCATCACCACCGTGACGCCGTCGTCGTTGAGGCCCTGCAGCGTGGTCATCACGTCGAGGGCGCTCTTCGAGTCGAGGTTGCCGGTCAGCTCGTCGGCCAGCACCACGGCGGGCCCCGGGACGATGGCGCGCGCGATGGCCACGCGTTGCTGCTGCCCGCCGGAGACCTCGAAGGGGCGCCGGTCGAGCAGGTCGCCGATGCCGAGGCGCTCGGTGACCTCCTTCAGGCGGCGGTTCATCTCGGGGAGCTTGACCTTGTCGAGCACCAGCGGCAGCAGGATGTTCTCGCGCACCGTGAGCGTGTCGAGCAGGTTGAACTCCTGGAACACGAAGCCGAGCTGGCGGCGGCGGAAGAGCGCCAGCTCGGCGGGGCGCATGCCGGCGGGGTCGACGCCGCCGACGCGCACGCTCCCGGCGGTGGGCGTGTCGATGGTGGCCAGCAGGTTGAGGAGCGTGCTCTTACCGCTACCCGAGGGGCCCATGACGCCCAGGAACTCGCCCGGCGCGACGCGCAGGTCGAAGGTGTCGAGCGCGGTGTGGGTGGCGCCGCCGGCGGCGCCGTAGACCTTGGTGAGGCCGCTGGCCTCGAGCACGGCCCGGGTGTCGGTGGTGGTGGTGTGGACTACGCGTGGCATGTTGCCCTCCCTTGCGATGGAGAGCGTAGCGGTGGCGCGGGCGGGGCTACCATCGCGCAACCTTACGTCGCTCTCGCGACCTTACGCTCCTGTCACCCGGGCGGGGGGAGGTCAAGGCCAGGGGCTCAGCCGTCGAACTCCACGTAGACCGGCTGCCCGTCGGGCCGAAGGCAGGCCTCGATCCGCTCGCGGAAGTTCGAGAACGACACCAGCTCCAGCGCTTCCGCCACGGGGAAGTAGGCGGTCTCGAGGCTCTCGGTCGTGGGCCGGGGCCGGCCGCCGACGGGCCGGGCGAGGAAGAGCGTGTTGCAGATGCCGCGGGAGACGTTGTGGAACACGCCGCAGAAGCGGACGATCTCGATGTCCACGCCGGTCTCCT
>JAAYYF010000086.1 GCA_012515535.1 Deinococcales bacterium | reverse complement strand
CAGGGCGAGGGCGGCATCCTGGCGCTGTCCGCGCTGGCGTCACGCGCCCTCGCCGGCGGTGGCCAGCGGCTCGTGGCGCTGCTCGGCCTCGTCGGCGCCGCTCTGCTCTACGGCGACGGCATGGTCACGCCCGCCATCTCGGTGCTCTCCGCCGTTGAGGGCCTGGCCGTGGCCGCGCCGGCGTCCGCGCCCTACGCCGTGCCGCTGACCGTGGCGTTCCTCGTCGCCCTGTTCGCCGTCCAACGACGCGGCACCACGAGCGTCGGACGCGTGTTCGGGCCGGTCATGCTCCTCTGGTTCCTGGCGCTGGGCGTCCTCGGTGCGGTGCAGGTGGCGAAGGAGCCGCTCGTGCTGGGGGCCCTCGACCCGCGGCACGCGGCCGCCTTCCTCGCCCACCACGGCTTCGCGGGCCTGCTGGTCCTGGGGTCCGTGTTCCTGGTCGTGACGGGCAGCGAGGCCCTCTACGCCGACATGGGGCACTTCGGCAGGCGCCCCATCCGGCTGCCCTGGTTCGCGCTGGTCGCGCCGGCCCTGCTGGTCAACTACTGGGGCCAAGGGGCGCTCCTCTACGACGACCCCACCGCGAGCGTGAGCCCCTTCTTCCTGCTGGCCCCCGCCTGGGCGCTCGTGCCGCTCGTCGCGCTCGCCACCGCAGCCGCCCTCATCGCCTCGCAGGCGCTCATCTCCGGCGCGTTCTCGCTCACCCGCCAGGCGGTCCAGCTCGGCCTGGTACCGCGCCTGACCGTGCGCCACACCTCGGGAACGGAGATCGGCTAGGTCTACGTGCCGGCGGTCAACTGGACGCTCATGATCGCGAGCTGCCTGCTGGTGGTGGCGTTCGGCGACTCCACGGGGCTGGCCGCCGCCTACGGGGTCGCCGTCTCTACCAGCATGCTCATGACCACGCTGCTGCTCGGCGTCGTCATGGCACGGCTCTGGCGCTGGCCCGCCCCGCTGGTGGTCTCGGTGGTGGGCGTCCTGCTCGCCATCGACCTCGCGTTCCTGGCCGGCAACTCCGCGAAGGTGCCCCAAGGCGGCTGGGTGCCGCTGGTGGTCGGGGCCGCCGTGTCGCTGCTGATGCTCACCTGGAAGCAGGGGCGCGTCATCCTCGCCGACCGTCTCGCCGAGGGCCAGGTGCCCATCCGCGAGCTCCTCGAACGCGTGCACCGCGACGTGCCGCTCCGCGTGCCAGGCGTCGGCGTCTACATGAGCGGCCGACCGTACGTGGCGCCCGCCGCCTTGCTACACAACCTCGCGCACAACAAGGTGCTGCACGAGCGTGTGCTGGTCCTGGCCGTGAGGACCGAGAGCCTGCCGCGCGTGGAGCGCAGGCGCCTCCGCGAGTGCGTCGAGCTAGGGGAGGGGGTGTTCCAGGGCGTGCTCCACTACGGCTTCATGCAGAGCCCGAACGCGCCGCGCGACATCGCGGACGTGCGCCTGCTCGGCGAGCGGCTCGGCGACGCCGACGTGACCTACTTCCTCGGGCGCGAGACGGTGCTGCCGCGCAGCGGCAAGCGCATGGCGTTGTGGCGCGAGCAGCTCTTCGCGTTCATGACCCGCAACGCGCAGCCGGCCACCGCCTTCTTCCGCCTACCTCCCAGCCAGGTGATCGAGATCGGCACGCAGGTCGAGATCTGAGGCCGATAAGCAGACAGTTCCACATCCCGGCCGGAGCAAATGTGCTTTGCTGCCCATTGGGGGTAGCCCCTCCAACTCGGGCCCGCTGCTTCCCCCCCTGGCAGTGGGCCCGAACCTCGCCTTACCGACGCGTCATCTGCGTGAGCGCCTCACCTTCTTCGGCGCGGCGTCCGCCTCCGCGGCCTCCTCGAACAGGCCCCCCTGCGGGAACAGCTCCTCGTACCCCTGGTCCAGGTTCAACAGGTCGAACGGGAGGCACTTTCCCTCCTCGCTCTTGACGCGTTCGAAGCGGCCCTCGGGCTTGCGCCGGCGGCGGTACTCCACGATGAACACCTGCTTCTCCGGGCGCGGCTCGAGCACCAGGCGGACGGTCGATCCTGTGGCTTCCAGCGTGCGTTCCACGGTCACGGTGTGCGGGTTCGGTCTCGGTGCGGTTCTCGTCATCCAGGATCGCTGCAGGCCACCGTGAGCTCGCGGCGGCGTCTCTCTCCTCGCCCATCGAACCACGGTTCAGCCGTCGCCAACGGCGTTCGGGCGACGTTCCCAGGCCCTTCGAGCGGGCGGCTGCGGGGGCTCAGCTGGCGCAAGCGCGGGCCCAGTCGACGTGAGGCGCCAGCGCGGCGACCAGCGCCTCGAGGCCGGCGCGGTCCTCGTCGTCGAAGCTCGCGAGCTCGGCCGAGTCGAGGTCGAGCACCGCCACGACCTCGTCGTCCACGACCACGGGCACCACGATCTCCGAGCGCGAGCGCACGTCGCAGGCGATGTGCCCCGGGAAGGCGTTCACGTCGGGCACCACCTGGGTCTGGCGCGTGGCGGCCGCCGTGCCGCACACCCCGCGCCCCACGCGGATGCGCACGCAGGCCGGGCGCCCCTGGAACGGGCCCAGCACCAGCTCGCCGTCGCGCATCAGGTAGAAGCCCGCCCAGTTGAGGTGCGGCAGCCACGCGAACACCTCCGCCGCGGCGTTGGCGAGGTTGGCGAGCCAGTCGTCCTCGTGCTCCACCAGCGCCGCCACGCGCCGGCGCAGCTCGGCGTAACGCTCGGCCTTGGGGGCGGCCAGGGCGAGGTCGTGGTAGTCGAGGGTCGGTTCGTGCGTGTCGGGAGCGGAGCGGTTCACGCTCCCGACTCTAGCGCCACGCGCCCGGCCTGGGTGGGCCACGGCCTACGCGAGCGCGGCCCGCCCCGGTGGGGTGACCGTGTGGCGCCCGATCGCGCCCGTACGTGAGAGATGTGTGGGCGCGCGCTCGCGGCTGGTCGT